>NZ_JBEYIS010000011.1:0-186316 GCF_040635975.1 Streptomyces sp. NPDC006798 | reverse complement strand
GTACGAGGGAAACCCTCCGCCTTGCGATTGCACGCACCGGACGCCGCAGGCCCCGCCCTCCGGGCGGACGGCGCTACTTTCCGGACACGCCCTAGGAGCCGAACTGGGCCTGCGGGCCGAGTTCGCGCCGTACCGGCGGCCCGGCCGCTGGCACGAACGCACCCCCGCCGAGCGGGCGTACGACGTCGGACTCGCCGTACTCAGCCGCTGGCCCGTACGCCACCGCGAGACCGCCGACCTGCCCGCCGCCGGTGGGACGGACGACGGGCGGATCGCCCTGCACACCCTGATCGAGACACCCACCGGCGCCCTGCCCCTCTTCACCACCCATCTGAACTCCTCGCCCCACGAGTCGGCCGTCCGCTGCGCCCAGGTCAGGGCCCTGGGCGCGCTGGTCGCCGGACGCGGTACGGGACACGCCTTCCCGCCCGTCGTCACCGGCGACCTCAACGCCCCGCCCGACTCGGACGAACTGCGGCTGCTCGGCGGTGTCCTGACCGCGCCCGCCGCCGAGCGGCTGCTGCTCCTCGACGCCTGGACGTACTACGCCGACCCGGCCGAGCCCGGCGCCACCTGGGACGCGGCCAATCCGTACGTCGCCCGGACCTTCCCGCTCAGTACCCGGATCGACTACGTCCTCGTCGGCCCGCCCCGGCCCGCCCCGGCCCGGCCGTCCCGGTTCGGTACGGGCCGTACGGCGGGCCGGTCACGGCCCCGCCGACGGGGTGCCCGGGGTCTGGCCGTCCGACCACGCCGCCGTGGTCGTCGATCTCGACCCGGCGGCCGTCCGGCCCTGACCCGGGCGGGCGCGCCACCGGCGGGGCCGTCACCGGTAGAGCGCGTCGACCTCCGCCGCGTACGCCTCCTCTATCGCCCGCCTGCGCAGCTTCAGCGACGGGGTGAGCAGCCCGTTCTCCTCCGTGAAGGGGAGCGCCAGAATGCGGAACGTCCGGATCGACTCGGCCTGGGAGACCATCGTGTTGGCGGTCACCACGGCCCGCCGGATCTCCGTCTCCAGCTCGGGGTCCCGGACCAGATCGGCCGGGGAGAGCGGCGGCTGACGGCGCATCGTCAGCCAGTGCTCCACCGCCTCCTGGTCCACCGTGATCAGCGCCGCCACGAACGGCCGGTCGTCGCCGACCACCAGACACTGCGCCACCAGCGGATGCGAGCGCACCCGCTCCTCCAGCGGCAGCGGCGACACGCTCTTGCCGCCCGAGGTGACCAGGACCTCCTTCTTCCGGCCCCGGATCGTCAGATAGCCGTCCTCGTCCAGCGTGCCCAGATCGCCGGTGGCCAGCCAGCCGTCGCGCAGTACCTCGCCCGTCGCCGCCGGATCGGAGTGGTATCCGGCGAAGACGTGCGGGCCGCGCAGCCACACCTCGCCGTCCTCCGCGATATGGACGGTCGTCCCCGGCACGGGCCGCCCGACCGTGCCGAACTTGATCCGTCCCGGCGGATTGCCGGTCGCCGCGCCCGTGGTCTCGGTGAGTCCGTACCCCTCGATGACGGTGATGCCCGCGCCCTCGAAGAAGAGGCCGAGCCGCCGGTCCATCGCCGAACCGCCGGACATGGCGTGCCGTACCCGGCCCCCGAACGCCTCACGCAGCTTGGCGTAGACCGACCGGTCCAGCAGCTGGTGCTGGACCCGCAGCGCCGCCGACGGGCCGGGGCCCTGGCCGTGGGCCCGCTGCTCCAGCCCCTCCGCGTACCGTACGGCCACCTCCACGGCCCGGTCGAAGGCGGGCAGCCGCCCCTCGCGCTCGGCCCGGCGCCGGGCCGAGGCGAACACCTTCTCGAAGACGTACGGCACCGCCAGCACGAACGTGGGCCGGAAGGCCGCCAGATCCGCCAGCAGCGGCTCGCCGGTGACCGCGGGCTGATGGGCCAGCCGGACCCCGTGGCGTACCGCGGCGACCTGGACCATCCGGCCGTAGACATGGGCCAGCGGCAGAAAGAGCAGGGTGGAGGGCTCGTCGCCCGGCTTGCCGCGGAACGCGGGCTTCCAGTGCTCGGCCAGGGTGTCGCACTCGAACATCAGATGGGCGTGGGTGAGCACACAGCCCCGGGGGCGGCCGACCGTGCCCGAGGTGTAGACGATGGTCGCCGTGGAGTCCGGGGTGACCGCCCGCCGGTGCCGGTGCACCACCTCGTCGGCGATCCGCTCACCGGCCGCCGTCAGCTCGCCGACGGCGTCCGCGTCCAGTTGCCAGAGCCGTTTCAGCAGCGGCAGATGCCCGATCACCGACCCGATGGTCATGGCGTGGTCCTCGTGCTCGACCAGGGCTGCGGAGACCTCGGCGTCCTGGAGGATCCAGAACACCTGCTCCCGGGAGGAGGTCGGATAGATCGGGACGGACTGCGCGCCGACGGTCCACAGGGCGAAGTCGAAGAGGGTCCACTCGTAGCGGGTACGGCACATCAGCGCGACCCGGTCGCCGAACCGCACCCCGTCGGCTATCAGTCCCTTCGCCAGGGCGAGCACCTCGTCACGGAAGCGTTCCGCGGTCACCTCCTCCCAGGAATCCGTCGCGTCCTTGCGGCAGAGGGCGACCCGCTCGGGTGCCCGGTCGGCGCGGTCGAACACCGCGTCGGCCAGTCCACCGATCAGCGGGGGCGCGTCGAGCGGGGGGACAGTGAACTCGCGCAATGGCTGCTCCTTGTGGCGCTCCGCACAGCGCCGCGACCGTACCCCACGGATTCGCCCCGGGCGATGGCCTTGCCGAACTTTCCCCGATTGACGTCAGCGCAGGTCAGGACCGGAAAGCCGGGGGATTCGGAGGCCGGGCCCGGTAACGCCGCCGTTCGGCGGGCCGCGCGGGGCCGAATCTCCACGGAATCCGACCCCTCAGGACACTCCGGCTTTGCCGAGTTTTACCTCCCGTTGGGGCGCACAGGCGGATATACGGGGGCGCGCGAACCCGCTCGTACGCCCTGCTCGGTCCGGCTGCTCAGTCCGGGGCGCCGACCGCGATCCGCTCCGTCCCCGTGTAGACGTTCATCCGCGTGCCGCGCAGAAAACCCACCAGCGTCAGCCCCGACTCCGCCGCCAGATCCACCGCCAGCGACGACGGCGCCGAGACCGCCGCGAGTACCGGGATCCCGGCCATCACGGCCTTCTGGGCCAGCTCGAACGAGGCCCGGCCCGAGACCAGCAGGATCGTCCGGGCCAGCGGCAGCCCGCCGCCCTCCCGCACCGCCCGGCCGATCAGCTTGTCCACCGCGTTGTGCCGCCCCACGTCCTCCCGGACGTCCAGCAGCTCACCGGTCTCCGAGAACAGGCCCGCCGCGTGCAGCCCGCCGGTGGCGTCGAAGACCCGCTGGGCCGCCCGCAGCCGGTCGGGCAGCCCGGCGAGCAGCCCGGGCGTGATCCACCCCCGGGGGCCTTCGGTGACCGGGAACCGGGTCCTGGTCCGTACCGCGTCCAGGCTCGCCTTTCCGCAGAGCCCGCACGACGACGTGGTGTACACATTCCGCCGGAGCTGGAAGTCCGGCTTCGGGACGCCCGGCGCGAGCCGTACGTCGACCACGTTGTAGGTATTGACCCCCTCGGCCGTGGCCCCCGCGCAGTACATGATCCGCGCCACGTCCTCCGCCGTGCCGATCACGCCCTCGCTCACCAGGAAACCGGTGGCGAGTGCGAAGTCGTCCCCGGTCGGGGTGCGCATCGTGATCGCCAGCGGCTCGCCGTCCAGCCGGATCTCCAGCGGCTCCTCGGCGACCAGGGTGTCGGGCCGCGTGGAGACCACACCGTCCCTGATGCGAAGGGTCCGGCGGCGCTCGGTGACCCGTCCCATGGGCGACCACTCCCGATTCGATTCGTACGACTCGTTGCGGTGACCATTCTCCGGTACGGCTCCGGAGCCCCGCCGGGTGCCGTACGGTCTCCGACAGGCGCCGCCGGGCCCGCCCCGCCGGTGCCGGGACGGCCCCACGCCCCGGGCGCCGCACCGGATCCTTCCGAAAGCTACAGAAAACCGGGGGCGAATCCTGTCGGGTTACCCGCCGTCGTACCAGGTGGTAGCACCGAAAACTGGGGAGTCGATCGCCCGTGGAAAGGGAAAACCGCCGATGACCGGATCGCGTATCGCGTCACTCGGGCACCATCAGCCCGCGTCCGTGCTCACCAACGAGGACCTCGCGGCCCTCGTGGACACCAGTGACGAGTGGATCCGCTCCCGCGTCGGTATCCGCACCCGCCATCGCGCGGGTGACGACGAGCCGGTGGACGACCTGGCCGCGCGGGCCGGGGCGAAGGCGCTGGCCGGGGCCGGTCTGACCCCCGCCGATGTGGATCTGGTCCTGGTGGCCACCTCCACCGCGATCGACCGGTCCCCGAACACGGCCGCCCGGGTCGCCGCCCGGCTCGGGATGGGCGCGCCCGCCGTACTGGACCTCAATGTGGTCTGTGCCGGGTTCACCCACGCCCTGGCCACCGCCGACCACGCGATCCGGGCCGGTTCGGCCCGCCGGGCCCTGGTGATCGGCGCCGACAAGATGACCGCCGTCACCGACTGGACCGACCGCACCACCTGCGTGCTGACCGGCGACGGCGCCGGAGCCGCCGTGGTGGAGGCCGTGGAAGGCGACGGCGAGCCCGGGATCGGACCGGTGCTGTGGGGCTCGGTCCCCGAGATGGGGAACGCGGTCCGGATAGAAGGAACCCCGCCGAAGTTCGCCCAGGAGGGGCAGACGGTCTACCGCTGGGCCACCACCCAGCTGCCGCCGATCGCCCGCCGGGTCTGCGAGCGCGGCGGCGTCGACCCCGCCGACCTGGCGGCCGTCGTACTCCACCAGGCCAATCTGCGGATCATCGAGCCGGTCGCCCAGCGGATCGGAGCGGTGAACGCGGTGGTCGCCCGGGATGTCGTGGAGTCCGGCAACACCTCCGCCGCCTCGATCCCGATGGCGTTCTCCAAGCTGGTGGAGCGGGGCGAGATCACCTCCGGCGATCCTGTCCTGCTCTTCGGCTTCGGCGGCAATCTCTCGTACGCGGGCCAGATCGTCCGCTGCCCCTGAGCGCGTACTCCGCACTCGGAGGCACCACACCTCCGGCCCGCCCGGCGCGTCCCTCGCGCCGGGCGGTTCGCGTTCCGCGCGGGGGCGCCGCCCGGCAGACTGGGCCCATGGTGGTGAGATGGAGCGCCGGGCTGGTGCTGTACCGGGAGCGGAACGGGCGGACCGAGGTCCTGATCGGCCATATGGGCGGCCCGCTGTGGGCGAACAAGGACGCCCGCGCGTGGTCGTTCCCGAAGGGGCTGGCCGAGGAGGGCGAGGAGCTCAGGGCGGCGGCCCGCCGGGAGTTCGAGGAGGAGCTGGGGATCGCCCCGCCCGACGACGGCGAGTGGCGTGAGCTGGGCGAGGAACGCCAGCCCAACGGGAAGATCGTCACCCTCTGGGCGCTCTCCGGTGATCTCGATCCCGAGCTGATCGAACCGGGCGGATTCGTCATGGAGTGGCCGCCGCACTCCGGCCGGGAGCAACTGTTCCCCGAGATCGACCGGGTGGCGTGGGTGGACCTGGCGACCGCCCGGGAGCTGCTGGTGGTGGGACAGGTCCCCTTTCTCGACCGGCTGGCCGTACTGACGGACGGCGACGGCGACAGCGGCAGCGACCACCGCGGCGGGGCGCAGCCGGCGTCCGGCCGTGACGGGGCGGCTCCGGGCGAATAGCGGGGCCGCCGCGCCGGGCGAGCGGAGCAAGGACGCCGCCGGGCCGTCGGGGGCGGCCGTCGGGCCGCCGTACCGGGCGATCGTCCTGCCGCGCTCCCGCCTTTGTCCAGTGCGTGGAGAAAGTTGTCATGGAACTCTGCGCAAGTTCTTCCCCCTTGGTGAAAGCGCTGCTACGTTCCCCTCGAAAGCCCGATCAGTCGGTCCGGGCCGATGGGGTCCCCACGCCGATGGCCGGGGGAGGGGAGGGGCATTGAGACGTATGACCGCTCGACCCGCGAACGCGCACCAGGCGCGGCTGCTCCGGCTGCTGCGCGACGGGGGGCCCAGCTCCCGGGCCCAGCTCGGCGATCTGGTGGACCTCTCCCGCTCCAAACTGGCCGTCGAGGTCGACCGGCTGCTGGAGACCGGACTGGTCGTCGCGGACGGGCTGGCCGCCTCCCGGGGCGGCCGCCGCTCCCACAACATCCGGCTCGCCCCCGAACTCCGCTTCCTCGGCGTCGACATCGGCGCGACCTCGGTCGACGTCGCCGTCACCAATGCCGAACTGGAGGTCCTGGGACATCTCAACCATCCGATGGACGTCCGGGAGGGCCCGGTCGCGGTCTTCGAGCAGGTGCTGGCGATGGCCGCCAAACTGAAGGCCACCGGACTCGCCGAAGGCTTCGACGGCGCGGGAATCGGCGTCCCCGGACCCGTCCGCTACCCCGAGGGCGTCCCCGTCGCACCGCCGATCATGCCCGGCTGGGACGGCTTCCCGGTCCGCGAGGCGCTCAGCCAGGACCTCGGCTGCCCGGTCATGGTCGACAACGATGTGAACCTGATGGCCATGGGCGAACAGCACGCCGGAGTCGCCCGCTCCGTCGGGGACTTCCTCTGCGTCAAGATCGGCACCGGAATCGGCTGCGGCATCGTCGTCGGCGGCGAGGTCTACCGGGGGACCACCGGCAGCGCCGGGGACATCGGCCATATCCAGGTCGACCCCTACGGCCGCGCCTGCGCCTGCGGCAACAAGGGCTGTCTGGAGGCCCACTTCAGCGGTGCCGCGCTCGCCCGCGACGCCGAGGAGGCCGCCCGGGCCGGACGCTCGCCCGAACTCGCCGAACGGCTGGCCGCCAAGGGCCGGCTGACCGCCGTGGACGTGGCCGCCGCCGCGTCCGCCGGGGACACCACCGCCCTGGAACTGATCCGGGAGGGCGGCAACCGCGTCGGCCAGGTCATCGCCGGGCTCGTCAGCTTCTTCAACCCGGGTCTGGTGGTGATCGGTGGCGGGGTGACCGGCCTCGGCCACAATCTGCTCGCCGCCGTCAGGACCCAGGTCTACCGCCGGTCCCTGCCGCTGGCCACCGGCAATCTGCCCATCGTCCTGGGCGAGCTGGGTGCCGTCGCCGGAGTCATCGGCGCGGCCCGGCTCATCAGCGACCACCTGTTCTCGCCGGCCTGACCCGGCGCCGTACGACCCGTACCGCCGCCCGATCCGTACGATCCGCCCGACTCGCGCCACCGGCGCCACCGGCACCACCGGCACCACGGAAACCGCACGCCGCCCGTACGACCGGAACCGCGCACCGCCCGTAGGAACCCGTACGACCCAGGGGATCCGTACGCCCCCGTACGCTCCCCGGTCCTGTCCTGTGCGCCACCGTACGACCCGAACCGTCCGCCGCCCCCGACTCCCACCCTCACCCTCACCCTCATCAGGCGAAGTCCACTCCGCGCACCACCGGGAAGAGCCCGGTCGTGCCGTTGGTAACACGTGCCACCACGTAACCGGTCGCCCCACCGGCCGCCCGCCGCCCGCAGAGTGCGGGGCCGCCGCCCCGTACCGCACCTGAGCGCCCCCACACGTACCAGACGCACGCCGTTCAGCACCGCGTCCCGCGCGCGCCGCGCCCATCCGCCGCGCGCGGCGGCCGTACCCGCCGAGGGGATGAGGACCTTTCTTCCGGATCTTGCTGGGGCTCGCGGGCCCTGGCGCCGCGCCTCGCCGCGTTGTCGTCAATCACCAATGCTCCGCAGTGGCTCATTCCTCCGCCTTGCGATCCACGGCACCAGACCCCGCTCACTAACCCAGCCTGATCCGGAAGAAAGGTCCTTGCCATGGCACCAGAACCAGAACCGCCCTTGCTCACCATGTCCGGGATCACCAAGTCGTTCCCCGGGGTCCGCGCCCTCGACGGGGTGGACCTGGAGGTCGCGGCCGGTGAGGTCCACTGCCTCCTCGGCCAGAACGGCGCGGGCAAGTCGACCCTGATCAAGGTGCTCGCCGGGGTGCACCAGCCCGACGACGGCACCATCACCTGGCGCGGCGAGCCCGTCCGGCTGCGCTCCCCGATCGCCGCCATGCGGCTCGGCATCGCCACCATCTACCAGGAACTCGACCTGGTCGAGGGCCTGTCGGTGGCCGAGAACGTCCACCTCGGACACGAACCCACCGCCGCCGGGTTCGTGATCCGGGGCGGCGCCGCCAAGGCCGCCACCAGCGAACTGCTGCACCGGCTCGGCCACCCCGAGATCGACCCGGGCCGGGCCGTCGGCGAACTCTCCGCCGCCCAGCAGCAGATCGTCTCCATGGCCCGCGCCCTCTCCCACGACGTCCGGCTGATCGTGATGGACGAGCCGTCCGCCGCCCTCGACCCCGACGAGGTCGACAACCTCTTCCGGATCGTCGCCGACCTCACCGCCGACGGTGTCGCCGTCGTCTACATCTCGCACCGGCTGGAGGAGATCCGCCGGATCGGCGACCGGGTCACCGTCCTCAAGGACGGCCGGGCCGTCGCCGGAGGGCTGCCCGCCGAATCCACCCCCACCAACGACGTGGTCGCCCTGATGACCGGCCGCAAGGTGGAGTACGTCTTCCCGCCCCGCCCCGACGGACCCGCCCCGGCCGCCGCCGAACCCGTCCTCCGGGTCGAGGGACTGACCCGGAGCGGCGAGTTCGCCCCCGTCGACCTCGAACTCCGCCCCGGCGAGATCGTCGGCCTCGCCGGCCTCGTCGGCTCCGGCCGCTCCGAGATCCTGGAGACGATCTACGGCGCCCGCAGGCCCGACGCCGGCCGCGTCCTGGTCGACGGCCGCCCGCTGCGACCCGGCAGCGTCCGGGCCGCCGTCGCCGCCGGAATCGGCCTCGCGCCCGAGGAACGCAAGGCCCAGGGCCTGTTCCTGATCGAGTCCGTCACCCGCAATGTCACCATCTCCACCCTCTCCCGGTTCGCCCGCGCGGGCCGGCTCGACCGGTCCGCCGAACGCGCCGCCGCCCACCGGGCCGTACGGGAGCTGTCGCTGCGCCCCGACAACCCGGACGCCCCCGTCCGTACCCTCTCCGGCGGCAACCAGCAGAAGGCCGTACTGGCCCGCTGGCTGCTCCGCGGCTGCCGGGTACTGCTCCTGGACGAGCCCACCCGGGGGGTCGACGTCGGCGCCAGGGCGGAGCTGTACGCCGTCGTCCGGCGGCTGGCCGACGAGGGCCTGGCCGTACTCCTCGTCTCCAGTGAAGTGCCCGAGGTGCTGGGTCTCGCCGATCGCGTACTGGTCCTGCGCGAAGGCAGCGTCGTCCATACGGCCGACGCCCGCGACCTGGACGAACACCGAGTCCTCGATCTCGTGATGGAAGGGAATCCGACGGCATGACGCAGCCCGCATCCGCGGCGCGCCAGGACGCGCCGAGCCTCCTGAAGACACCGCCGCCCGCGCCGAAGGGGCCCGCCGCCGGGCTGCGGCTCGATGTCCGCAACCTCTCCCTGCTCGGGGTCCTGGTCGCCCTGATCGTGGTCGGCGGCGCCACCAAGCCCGACGAGTTCCTGGCCGTCAGCAACCTCCAGCTGGTGCTCACCCAGGCGTCGATCATCGGTGTGGTCACCGTCGGGATGACCTTCGTCATCACCAGCGGCGGTATCGACCTCTCGGTCGGCGCGATGGTCGCCCTGGCGTCCGTCTGGGCCACCACCGTCGCCACCCAGGAGTTCGGCTTCGCGGGCATCCTCTTCACCGCGATCCTGGTCGGACTCGGCTGCGGACTGGTCAACGGGCTGCTGATCGCCTACGGCGGACTCGTCCCCTTCATCGCCACCATCGCGATGCTCGCCTCGGCCCGCGGCCTCGCCCTGGAGATCACCGACGGCAAGACCCAGATCGTCACCGTCGACTCCGTACTGGACCTGGGCGTCAAGGACGCCTACGTCCTCGGGATCCCGCCGCTGGTACTGATCTTCGCCGCCGTGGTGGCGGTCGGCTGGTTCGTACTGAACCGGACCACCTTCGGCCGCCGGACCTTCGCCGTCGGCGGCAACCCCGAGGCCGCCCGGCTCGCCGGGATCGACGTCCGGCGCCAGCGGCTCTATCTCTATCTGCTCTCCGGACTCTGCTGCGGAATCGCCGCCTTCATGCTGGTCGTCCTCTCCGGATCCGGCCAGAACACCAACGGCAATCTGTACGAGCTGGACGCCATCGCCGCGGCCATCATCGGCGGCACCCTGCTCAGCGGCGGCCGGGGCACCGTCGTCGGCTCCGTACTCGGCGTCCTGATCTTCACCACGATCACCAATATCTTCGCCCTCAACAATCTGGAGACCGCCGTCCAGCAGATCGCCAAGGGCGCGATCATCGTCGTCGCCGTCCTGGTGCAGCACCACACCCTGCGCCGCCGCGGCGAGACCTGACCGGCCGTCTCCTCCTCTCCACCCACCCCCCGCGCCCCGGCTCCATCACCCTCACCACCCGCCCAGCCGAAGGGTCAGATCCGCCATGCCCGAATTCTCCGTACCGTCCCGCAGAGGACTCCTGTTCGGAACGGCCGCCGTCTCGGCCGGAGCCGTGCTCACCGGCTGTACCAGCAACGAGCCGTCCAAGAAGGAGAGCAATCCGGCCCCGGCCGACGCCCCGGTCTCCGACGACAAGCCGGGCAAGCCGGTCACCATCGGCTTCGCGGGCCCCCAGGCCGACCACGGCTGGCTCAACGCCATCAACGACAACGCCAAGCAGCGGGCGAAGAAGTACTCCGACGTCACCCTGGAGATCACCGAGGGCTCCAATGACACCGCCGCCCAGATCGGCCAGGTCCAGACCCTGATCAACAAGAAGGTCGACGTCCTCGTCATCCTCCCCGCCGACGGCAAGGCCCTGACCCGGATCGGCCTGGAGGCGATGAAGGCGGGCATCCCCGTGATCAACCTGGACCGGATCTTCGCCTCCCCGCAGGCGTACCGCTGCTGGATCGGCGGCGACAACTACGGCATGGGCCTCAACGCCGGGAACTACATCGGCGAACGGCTCAAGGACAAGCCGGACGCCAAGGTCGTCGAACTCGCCGGGGTGGACAACCTCGAACTCACCAAACAGCGCACCCAGGGCTTCGACGACGCCCTCAAGAACTACCCCAACATCCGCAAGGTCGCCCGCCAGGCCGCCGACTTCACCGTCGAGTCCGGCCAGGCCAAGATGGCGCAACTGCTCCAGGCCCAGTCCGACTTCGACGCCCTCTGGAACCACGACGACGACCAGGGCGTGGGCGCGCTGCGGGCCATCGCCCAGGCCGGGCGGAAGGACTTCCTGATGGTCGGCGGTGCCGGGGCCAAGTCCGCCATGGACGCCATCAAGGCCGACGACAGCGTACTGAAGGCGACCGTTCTCTACCCGCCGACGATGTCCGCGTCCGCCGTCGACATCGCCCGGGCCGTGGCCCAGGGCAAGGGCGTCGGCGGGATGGCCGAGATGGAGATCCCGGCCTCGATCACCCTCTACTCGGCCGTCGTCACCAAGGACAACGTCGACCAGTACCTGCCCACCGGCTTCATCTGACCGGCCCGCCAGCGGCCCGGGCCCGTACTCGGGCCGCGGCCGACCGAGCCGGCCGTACCGTGACGAGGAGGACATCCGTATGGAAGAGCAGGCCGCCCAGGACCCCGGGGCCGCGCCGCCGACGCTCGGCGTCGGCATGGTCGGATACGCGTTCATGGGCGCCGCCCATTCCCAGGGCTGGCGCAATGTGAGCCGGGTCTTCGACCTGCCGGTCCGCCCGGTGCTCGCGGCGATCGCGGGCCGCGACCGGGCCGCCGTCCGGGCCGCCGCCGAACGGCACGGCTGGGCGGCGGCGGAGACGGACTGGCGCGACCTCGTCGCCCGTGACGACGTCCAACTGGTGGATGTCTGCACCCCGGGCGACTCCCACGCGGAGATCGCGATCGCGGCCCTGGAGGCGGGCAAGCACGTGCTGTGCGAGAAGCCGCTGGCGAACTCGGTGGCCGAGGCGGAGGCCATGGCGGCGGCGGCCGAGGCCGCCGCCGCCCGGGGCCAGCTCGCCATGGTCGGCTTCAACTACCGGCGGGTCCCGGCCGTCGCCCACGCCCGCCGGCTGATCGCCACCGGACGCCTCGGCACCCTGCGCCATCTGCGGTTCAGCTATCTCCAGGACTGGCTGGTCGACCCGCTGGCCCCGCTGACCTGGCGGCTGCGGAAGGAGCAGGCCGGATCGGGCGCGCTCGGCGACCTCGGCGCCCATATCGTCGATCTCGCCCAGCATCTGGCGGGGGAGCGGCTGGTCGGGGTTTCGGCGCTCTCGGAGACCTTCGTACGGCAACGCCCGCTGCCCGCGGGTGTGTCCACCGGGCTCCCGGGCGGCGGGCCCGGTGGCGCGCCGGGCCCCGGGCCCGGCCTCGGCGAGGTCACCGTCGACGACGCGGCCCTCTTCAACGGGCGGCTGGCGTCCGGGGCGCTGGCGTCCTTCGAGGCCACCCGGATGGCCGCGGGCCGCAAGAACGCCCTGCGGTTCGAGATCAACGGGGAGCTGGGCTCCCTCTCCTTCGATCTCGAACGGCTCAACGAACTCTCCTTCCACGACCACACCGAGGCCGCGGTCTCCGCCGGATTCAAACGGATCCTGGTCACCGAGGCCGATCACCCCTATCTGTCGGCGTGGTGGCCGCCGGGGCACGGGCTCGGCTACGAGCACACCTTCACCCACCAGGCCCGCGATCTGGTGGAGGCGCTGGCGAGCGGGGCCGTACCGTCGCCGTCGTTCGCGGAGGGCCTCCAGGTGCAGCGGGTGCTCGCGGCCGTCGCGCGGAGCGCGGAGAACGACGCGGTCTACACCCCCGTGACGCCTGTGACGCCCGCAGCTCCCGTAACCCCCGCAGCTCCGGCGATCCCCGTAACGCCCGGATGAACGCTCCGGGACCACGGCGACCGGCGGCCGCCCCCGGCGGATCCGCCGACCGCCCCGAGGAACAGGAAGGCCAGGAGGGAACCCATGCCACGTCCGTTCACGCTCTTCACCGGCCAGTGGGCCGATCTGCCCCTGGAGGAGGTGTGCAGACTCGCCCGTGACTTCGGCTACGACGGCCTGGAACTCGCCTGCTGGGGCGATCACTTCGAGGTCGACAAGGCGCTGGCAGACCCCGGCTACGTCGAGGGCCGCCGCGCCCTGCTCGACCGGTACGGGCTGCGCTGCTGGGCGATCTCCAACCATCTGGTCGGCCAGGCGGTCTGCGACCACCCCATCGACGAGCGGCACCGCAACATCGTGCCCGCCAGGATCTGGGGCGACGGCGACCCCGAAGGCGTCCGCGGGCGGGCGGCGGCCGAGCTGAAGGACACCGCGCGGGCCGCCGCCGCCCTCGGCGTCGATACCGTCGTCGGCTTCACGGGATCCTCGATCTGGCATCTGGTGGCGATGTTCCCGCCGGTCCCGGAGTCGATGATCGACCGGGGGTACGAGGACTTCGCGGAACGCTGGAACCCGATCCTCGACGTCTTCGACGCCGAGGGGGTGCGGTTCGCCCACGAGGTCCATCCGAGCGAGATCGCCTACGACTACTGGACCACACAGCGGGCCCTGGCGGCGGTGGACCACCGGCCCGCCTTCGGGCTCAACTTCGACCCCAGCCACTTCGTCTGGCAGGACCTGGACCCGGTCGGCTTCCTCTACGACTTCCGGGACCGCATCTACCACGTCGACTGCAAGGAGGCCCGGAAGCGGCTGGACGGCCGGAACGGGCGGCTCGGCTCGCATCTGCCGTGGGGCGACCCCCGGCGCGGCTGGGACTTCGTCTCCGCCGGACGCGGCGACGTGCCCTGGGAGGACGTCTTCCGGATGCTCCGGTCGATCGGCTACGGCGGACCGGTCTCGGTGGAGTGGGAGGACGCCGGGATGGACCGGCTGACCGGAGCGCCGCAAGCGCTTTCCGCCCTGAAGCGCTTTGACTTCGAACCGCCCGCCGCGTCCTTCGACGCCGCCTTCAGCAGCTCGGACTGAGCCCTTGAGTCGGTAACCCGGCAGGTGAGCCCGGGTTCTTCGATCCGGTGGCCGCTCGCGCCGCCGGGTCGGTCCGGGCTGCCCGCACCCCTCTTTGTCCTGTGGTGGGGAAAAGTTGAAGTTCCCCGCTGCGTAAGGGCTTTCCGTCCGGGACGAACCCGTCTACCGTCCTTGATGTGTTCACGCCCTAGGTGGTCCCGGTGTGACGGCGCACTCCGGTTCCACGGTTTCCCGCCCGTTCGACCGGTCCCTACCGGAGGAGATTCGTGCACCCGAAACGAAGCAGACCACGAGCGCGCAGAGCCCTGGCGCTCCTGACCGGAGCCCTTCTCGCCGCGGGCTCGTTCACCGTCACCGCGCCGCAGGCCGCGTCCGCCGCCCCCGAGACCACCCCCGCCGCCGAGCCGGCCGCCGACTCCTTCCAGCAGGTCACCCTCGCGAAGGGCGCGGCGGAGACCGGCGAACCGATGTCCATGGCCGTACTGCCGGACCGGAGCGTGCTGCACACCTCCCGCAACGGCGAGCTGCGGATGACCGACTTCACGGGCGCGACCCGGATCGTCGGCAAGATCCCGGTCTACTCGCACGACGAGGAGGGGCTCCAGGGGATCGGCCTCGATCCCAAGTTCGCGCAGAATCGTTTCGTCTATCTCTATTACGCACCCCCGATGAACACTCCCGCCGGTGACGCCCCCAATGAGGGCACGGCGGAGGAGTTCGCCAAGTGGGAGGGGGTCAACCGGCTCTCCCGGTTCGTCCTCGAGGCGGACGGCACCCTCGACAACGCCAGCGAGAAGAAGATCCTCGACGTCCCCGCCACCCGGGGCATCTGCTGCCATGTCGGCGGCGACATCGACTTCGACGCCCAGGGCAATCTCTGGCTCTCCACCGGCGACGACTCCAACCCCTTCGCCTCCGACGGCTACACCCCGGTCGACGACCGGCCGGGCCGCAACCCCGCCTACGACGCCCGCCGCACCTCGGGCAACACCAATGACCTGCGCGGCAAGCTGCTGCGGATCAAGGTGAACGACGACGGATCGTACTCCGTGCCCGAGGGGAACCTCTTCGCCCCCGGAACGCCCAAGACCCGGCCCGAGATCTACGCGATGGGCTTCCGCAACCCGTTCCGGTTCAGCGTCGACCCGAAGACCGGTACCGCGTACGTCGGCGACTACGGCCCCGACGCCGCCAACGCCGACCCCGAGCGGGGCCCGGCCGGAGCCGTCGGCTTCGTCAAGGTCGACAAGCCCGGCAATTTCGGCTGGCCCTTCTGCAACACCTTCAACCAGCCCTACACCGACTGGGACTTCGCCACCAAGCAGCCCGGCGCGACCTTCGACTGCCAGGCGCCGAGGAACGACTCCCCGCACAACACGGGCCTGGCCGACCTGCCGCCCGCGCAGAAGGCCTGGATCCCGTACGACGGCGGCTCGGTCCCCGAGTTCGGCACCGGCGGCGAGTCCCCGATGGGCGGCCCCGTCTACCGCTACGACCCGGACAACCCGTCGCCGGTGAAGTTCCCGGAGGCGTACGACGGCGACTACTTCGCCGGGGAGTTCGGCCGCCGCTGGATCAAGCGCATCGAGCAGAATGCCGATGGGACCGTCGCGAAGATCAATCCGTTCCCGTGGACCGGTACCCAGGTCATGGACATGCAGTTCGGCCCGGACGGCGCGCTGTACGTCCTCGACTACGGCACCGCCTGGTTCGGCGGCAACGAGCACTCCGCCCTCTACCGGATCGAGAACGCCACCGGGGGCCGCTCCCCGTCGGCGGAGGCCGAGGCCAACCGGACCTCCGGCAAGGCCCCCCTGCGGGTCGCGTTCTCCTCGGCCGGGACCACCGACCCGGACGGCGACGCCCTGACCTACGCCTGGGACTTCGGCGACGGCGCCGGCTCGACCGCCCCGAACCCCACCCACACCTACCGCAAGAACGGCACCTACACCGCCACCCTCACGGTCGAGGACCCCACCGGCCGGATCGGCGGCGCGAGCGTCCGGGTCGTGGTCGGCAACACCGCGCCCACGGTCGTCCTGGAGGCGCCCGCCGACGGAGCCCTGTTCTCCTTCGGCGACGAGGTCCCCTTCAAGGTGAAGGTCACCGACCCCGAGGACCAGGCTTCGGGAGGAGTGGACTGCTCGAAGGTCACCGTCAGCTACTTCCTCGGCCACGACAGCCATGCCCACAAGCTGACCAGCGCCAACGGCTGCTCCGGCACCATCAAGACACCCGGAGACGGCGGCCACGACCCGAACGCCAATATCTACGGCGTCCTCGTCGCCGAGTACACCGACCGGGCCGGGGGCGGCCAGGAGGCGCTGACCGCCAAGGACGAACTCCAGCTCCAGCCCCGCCACCGGCAGGCCGAGCACTTCGGCGCCCAGTCCGGGATCCGTACGTACGACAAGCCCACCGCCAACGGCGGCCGGACCGTCGGCGACATCGACAACGACGACTGGATCTCCTTCAAGCCCTACAACCTGGCCGGGTCCACCAAGCTCACCGCCCGGATCTCCTCCGGCGGCGCCGGCGGCTTCCTCGAAGTCCGCACCGGCTCCCCGACCGGGAAGATCCTCGGCTCCGGGCCCATCCCGGTGACCGGCGGCTGGGAGGTCTTCCAGGACGTGGACATCCCCCTGCGGGGCGTCCCGAAGAAGTCCACCGAACTCTTCCTGGTCTTCAAGGGCGGCGCCGGAGCCCTCTACGACATCGACGACTTCACCCTCTCGAACAGCCCGCCGGACCGGACCGCCAAGCGCGTACTGGTCTTCTCGAAGACGGCAGGCTTCCGGCACGACTCCATCCCCGCCGGGGTCGCGGCCCTGAAGGAACTCGGCAAGGGCAGCAACATCACCGTCGACGCCACCGAGTCCGCGGCCCAGTTCACCACCAGCAACCTGGCCCGCTACGACGCCGTCGTCTTCCTCTCCACCACCGGTGACGTGCTGAACGCCGAGCAGCAGAAGGCGTTCGAGAACTACATCCGCACCGGCGGCGGCTATCTGGGCGTCCACGCCGCGGCCGACACCGAGTACGACTGGAAGTTCTACGGCGGTCTGGTCGGCGCCCACTTCAGCAGCCATCCGCAGATCCAGTCCGCGACCGTCCGGGTCGAGGACCGGGGCCACCCCGCGACCAAGCACCTGGACGCCGAGTGGACCCGTACCGACGAGTGGTACGACTATCGCGCCAACCCGCGCGACCGGGTGCGCGTCCTCGCCACCCTCGACGAGACCACCTATCAGGGCGGCACCATGAAGGGCGACCACCCGATCGCCTGGTGCCAGACCTACGAGGGCGGCCGGTCCTTCTACACCGGCGGTGGCCACACCGAGGAGTCGTACGCCGAGCCCGCCTTCCGGCAGCATCTGCTCGGCGGGCTGCGGACCGTCTCCGGCCAGATCAAGGCCGACTGCAAGCCCGCTAAGGGCGAGCGGGCCGTCTTCAACGGCAAGACCCTCGACGGCTGGAAGCAGGCCGGACCCGGGAAGTTCACCGTCGCCGACGGCGAGCTGCGGTCCGAGGGCGGCATGGGGCTGCTCTGGTACCAGGCCCGGGAGCTGAAGGCGTACAGCCTCAAGCTGGACTGGAAGCTCGCGGGCGACGACAACTCCGGGATCTTCGTGGGCTTCCCCGCCTCCGACGACCCCTGGTCGGCCGTGAACAAGGGCTATGAGATCCAGATCGACGCCACCGACGTCCCGGCCCGGACCACGGGCTCGGTCTACGGCTTCAAGTCGGCCGACCTCAAGGCCCGTGACCGGGTGCTCCGGCCGCCGGGCCAGTGGAACTCGTACGAGATCAAGGTCCAGGGGGAGCGGATCCAGCTCTTCCTCAACGGCGCGAAGATCAACGACTTCACCAACACGGACCCGAACCGCAGTCTGAAGGACGGCCATATCGGGCTTCAGAACCACGGGGCCGCCGACCAGGTGTCCTTCCGGAACATCACCCTCAAGGAGCTGCCCTCCTAGCCGGTGCCGCAGGGATCGGCCGGACGAACCCGCCCCCGGGGGCTCGTGAGTCCGGCCCGATCCACCCGGTACGGCAGGGGGCGGCCCCGCCGAGAACGGCGGCGGGCGGGGAGGCGCCGTACCCCCCGCCCGCCGTCACCCACCGGTCCGCCGACCGGCCGACCGGCCCGGCGGAATCGACCGGCCGGGGCCGAATGAGCCCGGGTCCGTGGCGGAGGCGCCCTCCCACGGACCCCGTCCACCCCGTCCACCCCGTCCACCCCGACCGTCCCCGCCCCTGCCCGTCTGCCCGTCGGCGGGGCCGGGATCCCCGCCCCGGAAACAGGAACGACGCGAGGAGAGAGCCGTGCCGCAGGAATCCGCCCCGGGCGAACCCGACCCCATGCGCGCAGCCACCCCGGACGCCACCCCGGCCCCGACCCCCGACCACGTGGTACGGACCGGGGTCTGGCTGGTCGGAGCGCGCGGCTCCGTCGCGACGACCGCCGTCGCGGGCTGCGCGGCCCTCACCGCCGGACTCCGCCCGCCGACCGGCATGGTCACCGAGACCCCGCCGTTCGCCGAAGCCGGACTGCCCGCCCTCCGCTCCCTCGTCTTCGGCGGACACGACACCGTCTGCGTCCCGCTGTCCAAACGTGCCGAGGAACTCACCGACGCGGGCGTCCTGCCGCCCGGACTGGTCCGCGCGGTCCACGCCGACCTGGCCGCCGCGGACGCCGGGATCAGGCCCGGCGGCCCCCAGCCCGGTGACCCCCGGACCGACGACGAGCTGATCACCGCCTTCACCGCCGACCTCACCGCCTTCCGGGACCGGCACCGGCTCGCCCGCGTGGTCGTGGTCAACGTCTCCAGCACCGAGCCCGTACCCGAACCGGGCGCGACCCGGCTCGCGCCCTCGTCGCTGTACGCCGCCGCCGCGATCCGGGCCGGCTGCCCCTTCGTGAACTTCACCCCCTCCACCGGGCTCGGGACCCCCGCCCTCCTGGCCGCCGCCGCGGCCCGCGGCCTTCCCCACGCGGGCCGCGACGGCAAAACCGGCCAGACGCTGCTCCGTTCCGTCCTGGCGCCGATGTTCGTCCAGCGCGCCCTCACCGTCCGGGCCTGGTCCGGTACGAACCTCCTGGGCGGCGGGGACGGGGCGGCCCTCGCCGACCCGGCCGCCGCGGCGGCGAAGAACGCGGGCAAGGAACGCGTACTCGCGGACGTCCTCGGCACCACACCCGAAGGCATGGTGCACATCGACGACGTCCCGGCGCTCGGCGACTGGAAGACCGCCTGGGACCACATCGCCTTCGACGGCTTCCTCGGCTCCCGGATGATCCTCCAGACCATCTGGCAGGGCTGTGACTCGGCGCTGGCCGCGCCGCTCGTCCTCGACCTGGTCCGGCTCGTGGCCCGGGCCCATGAACGGGGCATCGCGGGCCCGCTCCCCGAACTCGGCTTCTACTTCAAGGACCCGGACGGCGGCTCGTCGTCGCTCTCCGACCAGTTCACGGCGCTCCTCGGCTTCGCGGACCGGCTGCGGGACCCGCGATGAGCCCGGCGACGCTGCTGGGCCGGATCGCGGCCCCCGCCACCGGGCGCGCCCCGGCGGGCGGGATCGCCCGGCTGCTCGCGGCGCTGGTCGCCCCGGGCGGCGGGGAGCGGGGCGCGTCCCGGTCCGGCTTCGCGTTCGTACGACGGCTCGCCCGGCCCGTCGCCCCTCCGGCGCCCGCGCGAAGTGGCCGCCGGGCCGCCAGCGGCTCTTCGCAACCGCCGCGCGCGGCGGAACCGGTCCCGAACGGCGGGGCGGAGGACGCGGGGCGGCGGCCGGACCGCCGCGGCTCACCCGACCCCGGGCGAGCGGATACGACGATCCCGGTGATCCCCGGCCAGCGCCGCGCCCTGGACCGGCGCCCTGTCGACGGGTCGTCCGCGCCTGCCGGCGGCCTCGGACCATCCGCCCGGCGGGTGGCCCTGTCGGCCGGTGACTTCGCCTCCGGCGGTCCGTCGGACCCCGTCGTACCTCCCGCCCCCGGAGCCAGCAACGGGGAAGCGGCCGGCAGCGGCCGGGGCGGGCCCGGCGCATCGGTCCGTCGGGACACCGGGGCGATCGACGGCCCCGGCCCCGGCCCCGGCCCCGGCGGCGGTGACGGGCGGTCCTTCACCCGGGACGGCCGGATCTCCGGGGCGGCTCCGTCCGCCGGGGAGACGTCCCTCAATCGGCCATCCCCGTCCGCCGGAGACGTCGATGCCGTCGACCGCGGGCGCCGGGGGCTCTATGCTCCCGCCCACCGTCGGCGTTGCCACGAACCCGGCCGTGCGGCGGGTGGCTCCGTCCCGGGGGTGCGGTCGGCGCACTCCCGGGACGTCCGGCCCGCCGTCGGCGACCGGGCCCGTGCCTGGGCCGAGTTGTTCCGGGTCTCCGCCGTGCTCTCCGTCCCCGGTGACGCCCTCGCGGGCGCGGCCGCCCGGGGCCTGCGGCCCGATCGCGGCACCCTGCTCGCGGTCGGCGCCTCGGTCTGCCTCTACGAGGCGGGCATGGCGCTCAACGACTGGGCCGACCGGGCCGAGGACGCCGCCGAACGCCCCCACCGGCCCGTGCCCTCCGGCCGGATCGCCCCCGGCGCCGCGCTCGCCGCCGCCACCGCCCTCACGGCGACGGGCCTGGCCCTGGCCGCCCGCGCGGGCCGTCCCGCCGCCGCCGTGGCGACGGCGCTCGCGGCCACGGTCTGGTCGTACGACCTGCACTGGAAGCACACCCGGTTCGGCCCGGCGGCCATGGCCACCGCCCGGGCCCTCGATCTCCTGCTGGGAGCGGCGGCGACGGGCACCCGGGAGCGCCGCGCGCCCGGCTCCCGGGCCGTACCGGACCCGGCCGCGTCCCGCCCGTCAGCGCCGCGCGCGGTGGGCCGTCCGGCGCCCGGCGCCCGCGCCGGTTCCGGGGCCGTACCGCCACCGGCCCGTCCGGACGTCGGGGGCCGGTCCGCCGCACCCTCGTTCGCGCCGGCCGGTGGACGCCTCGGTTCCGGAGTCGTACCCTCCTCGTCGCGTCCCGGTGCTGACGGGCCCCCGGCCGTGTCCCGGTGGTCGGTGCCGCGCCCTGCGGACCGTCCGCTACCCGGCGCCGGACCCGGCCGCGTGGCCGTACCGTTCCGTCCCGGCGCCGGAGGCCCGGCCGCCGCGCGCCCGTCCGCGCCGACCGGTGGCCGCCCGGGACCGGGACCCGCCCGGCCGCGTACGACCACCGCCGACCACCCGCCCCGGCTCTCCGGACAGCTCCCGGCCGTCCTGCGTGCCGCCGCCGTCCTCGCGGCGCACACCTGCGCCGTCACGGCCGTCTCACGGCACGAGGTGTACGGCGGTTCGGTACGGGCGCCGCTCGGCGCGCTCGCCGTGGTGGCCGGGATCGCGGGGGCCGCCGCCCGGGAGGGCCGGGCCGTCCCGACGGCGCTCGCCGTCGCGTACGCCCGTACCGCCGCCGTGCCGTACGCGCATGCCGCCCTCAACCCGTCGCCCCCGCTGACCGAACGGGCCGTCGGCGGCGGCATCCGGGCCGTCATCCCCCTCCAGGCCCTGCTCGCGGCCCGTACGGGACAGCCGTCCGGCACGGTGACCGCCCTCGCCCTGATGGCCCTGCCGCCGGCCGCCCGCGCGCTGGCCCGCCGGGTGAGCCCGACATGACGTCCGCCTCCACCGGCCGTCACACCCCCGCCGGGCGCCCCACCGCGGCCGGAAGCGACCGCGTCCACCCGCGTACGCACACGGAAGGAGAGCCGCGATGAACCGGCTGAACCTCGGATACGGCACCAACGGACTGACCGACCTCCGGCTCCCCGACGCCCTCGCGCTCCTCGCCGACCTCGGCTACGACGGCGTCGGGCTGACCCTCGACCATATGCATCTCGACCCCCTCGCGCCCGACTTCGCCCGGCGTACGGGGGAGACCGCCGCCCTGCTCGACCGGTACGGGCTCGCCGTCGCCGTCGAGACCGGGGGGCGCTACGTCCTCGATCCGCGCCGCAAGCACGGCCCGTCCCTGGTCGACCCCGACCCCGGGGGCCGGGCCGCCCGCACCGCCCTGCTCGTCACCGCCGTCCGGGCCGCCGCCGATCTCGGCGCCACGGCCGTGCACTGCTTCAGCGGAATCGCCCCGCCGGACCCCGATACCGACCCCGATACCTCCTGGCGCCGGTTCGCCGACGCGCTGGCACCGGTGGTCGACGCCGCCGGGGCCGCCGGGATCCCCCTCGCCGTGGAGCCGGAGCCCGGCCATCTGCTCGCCCGGATCGCCGACTTCCACCGGCTCCGGGAACTCCTCGGCGACCCCGAGCCGCTGGGGCTGACCCTCGACATCGGACACTGCCGGTGCCTGGAGGAGGAGAGCCCGGCCGACTGCGTCCGATCGGCCGCGCCCTGGCTCCGCCACGTACAGATCGAGGACATGCGCCAGGGCGTCCACGAGCATCTGCCGTTCGGCGACGGCGAGATCGACTTCCCGCCGGTACTCGACGCACTCGCCGGCACCGGCTACGCCGGGCTGACCGTGGTCGAACTGCCCCGGCACTCCCACGCGGGCCCCGAACAGGCCGCCGCCTCGATCGACTTCCTCCGCCGGGCGGCGACGAAGGGGGCGGTCGCGTGCTGACGTCCCGCCGGGAGCCGGTGGCGGCCCTCGAACCGGCGGCCCGCGACTGGTTCACCGCGGCACTCGCCGAGGCGCGTACGGCCCGGGAGGCGCGCGAGGCCCGTAACGACACCGCCCCCGCCCCCGCCACCTGGGAGTCGGCCTTCGCCGCCGCCGGACGGCAGCTCGGCGCCCCGCACACCGACGCCGGACGCGTCCACCTCCTCACCGAGGCCGACGCCGACCCCGACACCCTCGCCCGGCTCTACCACCGGGGCACCGCCGCCGAACGCCGGGCCGTCCTCCTCGCCCTGCCCCACCTCCGCGGCCTCGCCGACCACCCCGGCGCCGCCCTCGCCCTGGTCGAGGACGCCCTGCGGACCAACGACACCCGGCTGGTGGCCGCCGCCGTCGGCCCGTACGGCGCCGCCCATCTCGACCCCCACACCTGGCGGCACGCCGTACTCAAATGCCTCTTCACCGGCGTCCCGCTGACCGCCGTCGACGGCCTCGCCCGCCGTGCCCGGGGCGATACCGAACTCGCCCGGATGCTCACCGACTACGCCGCCGAGCGCACCGCCGCCGCCCGCCCCGTACCCCCCGATCTGACGGCCGCCCTCACCCTCACCGGCACGCCGCACCAGGAGGTCTGACCCCATGCGCATCTTCGACCCCCATATCCATATGACCTCCCGCACCACCGACGACTACCGGGCGATGTCCGACGCCGGGGTCCGCGCCCTGGTCGAGCCCGCGTTCTGGCTCGGCCAGCCCCGCACCTCGCCCGGCACCTTCTACGACTACTTCGACGCCCTGCTCGGCTGGGAGCCGTACCGCGCCGCCCAGTACGGCATCGCCCACCACTGCGCCATCGCCCTCAACCCCAAGGAGGCCAACGACCCCCGCTGCCGCCCCGTACTCGGCGAACTGCCCCGCTACCTCGTCAAGGACGGCGTCGTCGCCGTCGGCGAGATCGGCTACGACGCGATGACCCCGGCCGAGGACGACGCACTCGCCGCCCAGCTCCAACTCGCCGCCGAACACGGCCTGCCCGCCCTCGTCCACACCCCGCACCGCGACAAACTCACCGGCCTGCGGCGGACCGTCGACGTCGTCCGGGAGTCCGGGCTGCCCGCCGACCGGGTCCTCCTCGACCACCTCAACGAGACCACCGTGGAGTTCGCCCTCGACAGCGGCTGCTGGCTCGGCTTCTCCGTCTACCCCGACACCAAGATGGACGAGGACCGGATGGTCGCCCTCCTCACCACCTACGGCACCGAACGCGTCCTGGTGAACTCCGCCGCCGACTGGGGCAGGAGCGACCCCCTGAAGACCCGCCGCGTCGGTGACGCCATGCTCGCCGCCGGATTCTCCGCGGCCGACGTCGACCGGGTGCTCTGGCGGAACCCCGTCGACTTCTACGGACTCAGCGGCAGACTCCGGCTCGACCTCCCCACCGCCGGGACGGCCGCGGGCGCCCTCCACGAGGGGAACTCCGTCCTGCGCGGCGGGGAATGAGCCGGGGAGGCCGACGACGATGCGCTTCCGCCACCCCGACGGCTCCACCGTCCACCTCTCCTACTGCACCAACGTCCACCCCGCCGAAACCCTCGACGGCGTCGTCGCCCAGCTCCGCGACGACTGCGAACCCGTCCGGCGCCGCCTCGGCCGCGACCGCCTCGGGATCGGGCTCTGGCTCGCCAGGGGCGCGGCCCGCGCCCTGACCACCGACCCGGCCGCGCTCCGCGCCCTGCGCGCCGAACTCGACCGCCGCGGCCTGGAGGTCGTCACCCTCAACGGCTTCCCCTACGAGGGCTTCGGCACCGGCGAGGTCAAGTACCGGGTCTACCGGCCCGACTGGACCGAACCCGAACGCCTCGCCCACACCACCGACCTCGCCCGAGTCCTCGCCGCCCTCCTCCCCGACGACATCACCGAGGGCACCATCTCGACCCTGCCCCTCGGCTGGCGTACCCGCTTCGACCCCGCCGCCACCGCCCCCGCCGTCGCCGCTCACCAGGCCCTGCGCACCCTCGCCGAACGCCTCGACGCCCTCGCCGAACTCACCGGCAAATCCATCCGGATCGCCCTCGAACCCGAACCCGGCTGCGTCGTCGAGACCACCGCCGACGCCATCGCCCCGCTCACCGCCGTCGGCTCACCGCGCATCGGCCTCTGCCTCGACACCTGCCATCTCGCCACCTCCTTCGAAGACCCGGCCACCGCCCTCGACGCCCTCACCGCCGCCGGAATCACCGTCCCCAAAGCCCAGCTCTCCGCCGCCCTCCACGCCGAGGAACCCCACCTCCCCGCCGTACGGGACGCCCTCGCCGCCTTCGCCGAACCCCGCTTCCTCCACCAGACCCGGACCCGCGCCCCCGGCGGCGGCCTCCTCGGCACCGACGACCTCGCCGAAGCCGTCCGCCCCGACGGGCCCCTGCCCGACGACCGGCCCTGGCGCTCCCACTTCCACGTACCCCTGCACGCCCCGCCGACGCCCCCGCTCACCTCCACCCTGCCGGTCCTCCGCGACGCCCTCAACCGGCTCGTCGGCCCCTCCCCGCTCACCCACCACCTGGAGGTCGAGACCTACACCTGGCAGGCGCTCCCCGCCGAACTGCGGCCCCGGACCCGCGCCCAGCTCGCCGACGGCATCGCCGCCGAACTCGCCCTCGCCCGCGACCTCCTCACCGACCTCGGCCTGAAGGAACTCCCGTGACAGCCGTGCCGCCCAAGCCGCCGGAGCCGCCCGCCGAAGCTCCGGACCGGCCCACGCCCCTCCTGGTCGTGGACGTCGTCGGGCTCACCCCCGCCCTCCTCGACCACATGCCGACGCTGCGCGGGCTCGGCGACGAAGGCTCCCGGGCCCCGCTGTCGACCGTACTGCCCGCCGTGACCTGCGCCGCCCAGTCCACCTTCCTCACCGGAACCCTCCCCGCCGAACACGGCATCGTCGGCAACGGCTGGTACTTCCGCGAACTCGGCGACGTCCTGCTCTGGCGGCAGCACAACGGACTCGTCTCCGGCGACAAGCTCTGGGACGCGGCCCGCCGCGTCCACCCCGGCTACACCGTCGCCAATATCTGCTGGTGGTACGCGATGGGCGCCGACACCGACATCACGGTCACCCCGCGCCCCGTCTACTACGCCGACGGCCGCAAGGAACCCGACTGCTACACCAGGCCCCCCGCCCTCCACGACGAGCTGACGTCCAGATTCGGCACCTTCCCCCTCTTCCACTTCTGGGGCCCCGGCGCCGATCTGGTCTCCAGCCGGTGGATCGTCGACGCCACCCGCCACATCCTCGACACCCGCAGCCCCGACCTCGCCCTCTGCTATCTGCCGCATCTGGACTACGACCTCCAGCGGTACGGCCCCGAGGACCCCCGCTCGCACCGGGCCGCCGCCGAACTGGACACCGTGATCGCCCCCCTGCTCGCGGACGCCCGGCGCGAGGGCCGGACCGTCGTCGTCCTCTCCGAGTACGGCATCACCCGGGTCTCCCGCCCCGTCGACATCAACCGCGCCCTGCGCCGCGCCGGGTTCCTGGAGGTCCACACCCAGGACGGGATGGAGTACCTCGACGCGATGGCCTCCCGCGCCTTCGCCGTCGCCGACCACCAGACCGCCCATGTCTACGTGAAGCGGCCCGAGGACCTACCGGCGGTCCGGGAGGTCCTGGAGGGGCTGCGAGGGGTCGGGGAGATCCTGGACGACGAGGGCAAGAAGGAGTACGGGCTCGACCACCCCCGCTCCGGTGAACTCGTCGCCGTCGCCGAGCCCGACGCCTGGTTCACGTACTACTACTGGCTGGACGACGCCCGCGCCCCCGACTTCGCCCGGCTCGTGGAGATCCACCGCAAACCCGGCTACGACCCGGTCGAACTCTTCATGGACCCGAACGACCCCTGTGTCCGCCTCAAGGCGGCGGGGGCGATCGCCCGGAAGAAGCTCGGGATGCGCTACCGGCTGGCGGTCGTCCCCCTCGACCCGGCCCCGATCCGCGGCAGCCACGGCCGCCTCCCCGCGAGCGACGACGAAGGTCCGCTCCTGCTGTGCTCCACCCCCCGCGCCGTCGAGGGCCGAGTGGCGGCCACCGATGTGAAGTCCCTGCTGCTGCGGCTCGCCGGACTCGGCACCGCGCACCCCGAAGCACCCGAAGAAAGCGAGTGACCGTGCTCTTCCCCAGATCTTCCTCCCCTTCGTCCCCTTCGTCCCCTTCCTCTTCCTCCTCTTCCTCCGATGAATCGTTGCGCCGGGCGCTGGGAGTCCACCGCCGCCGCTTCCTCACCACATGTACGGCGGTGGGCGCGGCGGCCGTCGCCGCCCCCGTCTTCGGCGCCTCGCCCGCCCTGGCCCACGGCCGCGGCCGGGACGACGACGACCACGGCCACGGCCATGAGCACGGCCATGACCGGAAGGCGCTCGTCCCCGCCGACAAGCGGGGTCTGATCCTCTACACGGTCCGCGACGCCATCGGCCGCGACCCCGGCACCACCGATCTGCCGTCCGGCTTCCGCGAGGTCTTCCGCGAGCTGTCCCGCTACGGCTACCGCCAGGTCGAGTTCGCGGGCTACGGCCAGCACGCCAACGCCCCCGGCGGCGCGAACCTGGACTCCGTCGCCGGAGCCCGCCTCCTCCGCTCCTGGCTGGACGACTACGGCCTCCGGGCCCGCGGCAACCACGGCTTCATCCCCGGCTCCTGGCCGCTCACCACCCCCGACCTGGACCGCTTCAAGCAGGCGCTGGAGATCGCCAATATCCTCGGTACGGGCCATATGGGCACCGGCGGCGACCCCACCTGGGGCTCCACCAGGGCCGAATGGGACGAGGCCGCCGACAAGTGGAACACGCTGGGCGCGATCGCCCGCCGCGCGGGCATCAAGCTCTACACCCACAACCACGACACGGCCTACGACTTCCTCCTCGACGGCGGGCCCCTCGACGCCCAGGGCCGCCCCACCCGCAGCTCCGGCATCCGCAAGCTGGAGTACTTCCTCCGCCGCACCGACCCCGGGAACGTCTATCTGGAGATGGACGTCTTCTGGGCCCATGTCGCCCAGTACAAGTTCCACACCTTCACCGCCCACGACGGCACCCGCGTCCGCCGGATCTTCGACCCGGCCGCCCTGGTCGCCCGCCAGAACAAGCGCTACCCCCTCTTCCACGCCAAGGACGGAGTGGTGAACCCGGCGAGCGGCATGGGCTACGACATGGTCCCCTTCGGCACCGGCGACATCGACTACCGCCGCTTCTTCTCCCGCGTGGGGGAGCGGAACCACCACAACCCGATGGTCGAACAGGACAACGCCCCCAACGGGTCGGTTCCCGGCCAGTCCCTGGAGTACGCCCGCACCGGCTACCGCAACCTCGCGGCCCTCCGCCGCCACTGATGCCCCCCGCGTTACGCCCCGGTGACCCCGGGTGGCCTCCCGTACCCCCTCCGCCCCACCGGGAGGCCACCCACGACCGGCCGGATCGCGTCTGTACTCCCGTCGCGTCCGTCACTACGTTCCGGGGAGACTCTCCGACCCACCCAGGGGGTCGAGGTCAGGGTCTGCTGGATCGCGACCGAGACCTGCGAGGGCTGGACCTGGGCCCCGCGAACAGCTGGACCGTGATCGCCTACGACGTCCCCGACAACACGCATTACTTCCTCCGCTTCCAGGCGGCCGGCAACGGCCGGGTCGCCGACTGACCGCCCGGGCCACGGCCCCGACCGGGCTCCCCGGCACCGTCCCGGGGAGCCCCGTACGATCACGGTAGGTAACGTTCCGTAACGGCTCGTTCCGCCGCCTGCCCGGCGATCCCCGAAAACCCCCGCGCACCCCACTGACCACGGAAAACGTGGTCGATAGGCGCCCCGATCCCCTGGTATTGTTGTCCATGTCGCCGAGGGGAACACCCCCGAGGCGGTCACCTGAGTCCGGGTGGCGGAATGGCAGACGCGCTAGCTTGAGGTGCTAGTGCCCTTTATCGGGCGTGGGGGTTCAAGTCCCCCCTCGGACACCAGTAAAAACCCCAGTTGATCTGGGGTTTTTTGCGTTTCGGAGTGATGGCGTGACCAGCCGCGTGACCAGCGGCCCGGAAGGTGCCCTGGTCGGGCCGGGGCGAGAGGCCGATCCGATGGCACACACTGACACGTCCTTGATCGTGCCTTGACGCGTCCCGTACGCCGCTGTCAAGAAGGCGCCAATTCCCTCACGCGGCGGGACGTCTCCCCGGAGTCCGGCAGTAGTTTCCTGCCTGTCGCGCCGCCGGGGTCTCGCCTATTCACGTGACGGCCGAGGGGGTCCAGGATTCAGCTCCCGGCAGCGACACCCCTCGCCCGCGCCGTCCCGGCCGTGAACCGCCGGGCCTGCCGCGCCCCGATCTGAATCAGAAGGTCGCTCCATGCCTCCCGTCACCTCTGGGCAGCACGTTCCCTCCGGTCTTGATACCCCTTCCCGGGCTCTGGTCACCCGGCACGCCCGGAAACGCTCCGACCGGGTGAGCACGGTGGATCCCGACCTTCTCGCCGCCTCCGCGCGGGAGGCCTGGGCCAAGCTCCATCCGCGCGAACTGGCGAAGAAGCCCGTGCTGTTCGTCGTCGCCGCCGGGTCCGTTCTGACTACGTTGTCGGCGCTCGTCCACCCGTCCGTATTCACCTGGGTGATCAGCGTCTGGCTCTGGCTCACCGTGCTGTTCGCCAACCTGGCCGAGGCGGTCGCCGAAGGCCGTGGCCGGGCCCAGGCCGAATCCCTGCGCAAGGCCCGTACGGACACGGTCGCGGTACGCCTGATCCACTGGACGTACGGGGCGAACCTGAGCCGGGCCGAAACCGAGGTGGTCACCCCGGCCGATCTCCAGCCGTTCGACTTCGTCCTGGTGTCCGCGGGGCAGCTCGTCCCCGCTGACGGCGATGTGGTCGACGGCGCCGCGATGGTGGACGAGTCCGCCGTCACCGGAGAATCGGCCCCCGTGCTCCGGGAATCGGGCGGCGACCGGTCCGGTGTGACGGGCGGGACGACCGTACTGTCCGACACTCTCGTCGTACGGGTCACCTCGCGCCCCGGGCACAGCTTCATCGACCGCATGATCCGCTTGGTCGAGGGCGCCACCCGGCAGAAGTCCCCGAACGAGATCGCGCTGAACATCCTGCTGGCCGCGCTCACTGTCGCCTTCGTGCTGGTGGTCCTCGCCATCCAGCCGATGGCCGCCTTCGCGGACACTCCCCAGTCCACGACCGTCCTGGTCGCCCTCCTCGTCACCCTCATCCCGACCACCATCGGTGCCCTGCTGTCCGCGATCGGCATCGCGGGCATGGACCGGCTCGTCCAGCGCAATGTCATCGCCATGAGCGGCCGAGCCGTGGAAGCGGCCGGTGATGTGAACACCCTGCTCCTCGACAAGACCGGAACCATCACCCTCGGAAACCGTGAGGCCGAGGCCTTCATCCCGCTCCCCGGCACGGACCACGTCAAACTCGCGGACGCCGCTCAACTGTCCTCTCTCGCCGACGACACCCCTGAGGGCAGGTCGGTGGTGGCCCTCGCCCGGCGGTACGGGCTGGAGCCGATGGCCGTCGAGGATCTGAGCCGGCCGCGCTTCACCAGGTTCAGTGCCCGCACCCGGATGAGCGGCATCAACCTGAGCTGGGACAACGGCGCGGGCTGCGCGATCCGCAAGGGCGCGGTGACACAGGTCTGCGAATGGGTGGTGGCACGCGGCGGGGCGGTACCGCCCGAGGCCGCGGCGTGGTCGGCCGCCGTCTCCGAGTCCGGCGGGACCCCGCTGCTGGTGGCGGTCCACGATGGGGACGGCCCGCGTGTCCTCGGGATCGTCCACCTCAAGGACGTGGTCAAGGAGGGCATCCAGGAGCGGTTCGCGGAGCTGCGCGCCATGGGAATCCGTACCGTCATGGTGACCGGGGACAACGAGCTGACGGCCCGCGCCATCGCGGCCGAGGCCGGTGTCGACGAGTACCTCGCGGAAGCCACCCCCGAGGACAAGCTCGCGCTCATCAAGCGGGAGCAGGACGGCGGCAAGCTCGTCGCGATGACGGGCGACGGCACGAATGACGCTCCCGCCCTGGCCCAGGCGGATGTGGGCGTGGCCATGAACACCGGCACCTCGGCCGCCAAGGAAGCCGGGAACATGGTCGACCTCGACTCCAACCCCACCAAGCTCATCGACATCGTCGAGATCGGCAAGCAACTCCTGATCACCCGCGGCGCACTGACGACCTTCTCGATCACGAACGATGTGGCGAAGTACTTCGCGATCATCCCCGCGATGTTCACCACCGCCTATCCCGGCCTCGAAGCCCTCAACATCATGGGCCTGCACAGCCCGACCTCGGCCATCACCTCGGCGATCATCTTCAACGCTCTGATCATCGTCGCCCTGATCCCGCTCGCCCTGCGCGGAGTCCGTTACATGCCGGCCTCCGCACACGACCTGCTGCGCCGCAACCTCGGGGTCTACGGCCTCGGCGGCCTGATCCTGCCCTTCGTCGGCATCAAACTCATCGACCTGCTGGTGTCCACGATCCCCGGTATCGGCTGAAGCCGGGACGGGCGCCCGTCCCGGCTTGCCCGCCCCGGAGGGGGTCAGCCGTTGTAGGGGGCCGCGACGTCCAGGACCCAGGTGACGCCGAAGCGGTCGGTCAGCATGCCGTACAGCGGGGCCCAGGCCGCGGGCTCCAGCGGGCGCAGTACGTTCGAGCCCGCGGCCAGGCGGTGCCACAGGGTGCTGATCTCGTCCGTGTCCTTGCCGCGCACCGACACGAAGAACGGGTTGGTGCCCGGCTCGTACGGCATCGCCGAGGGCACGTCGTAGGCCATGACGCGGAAGCCGTTGTCGGCGACGACCTGGCCGAACATCACCTGGTCCGCCTCGTTCTCGTTCTGGACGTTGCCCGCGTCCCGGTAGGTCACCGCGACGGTGTGCCCGCCGAAGACGGACTGGTAGAAGTCCAGCGCCTCACGGGCCGAGCCGCGGAAGTTCAAGTGCGTGGTGGTGGTGACGGACATGGTCTGCTCCTGGCTTGAAATGCGCCGGATGAGGCACACGCGGATGACGGGCGAAATGCCCTTCCTCGGAATCCGTGGTGGAGCCTGGCATCAGTACAGGACAGCTTGTGTCCTGTACTGATGCCAGGCTCGGCGGCATGCAGAAGACGTCCTCACGGCTCCTGACCCTGCTCTCCCTGCTCCAGGCGCGACCGGAGTGGAGCGGCGACGATCTGGCCGAGCGGCTGGAGGTCACCGTGCGCACCGTGCGCCGCGACATCGACCGGCTGCGCGCGCTGGACTACCCGGTCGCCACGGACAAGGGCCCGGGCGGCGGATACCGGCTACGTCCCGGATCGCGGATGCCGCCGCTGCTCTTCGACGACGAGCAGGTCGTCGCGCTGGCCGTCGCGCTCCGGAGCGCCGCCCACCCCGGGATCGCGGAGGGCGCCGAACGGGCGCTCGCGACGATCCGGAACGTCCTTCCCCCGCGCCTGCGGCAGCGCGTCGACGCACTTGATGTCACCACCGTGCGCCCGCCCGGTCCCGGCGCCCCACCGGCCCGGGCCCTGGACCTGCTCACCACCGTGAGTACCGCGATCCGGCGTCGCGAAGTGCTGCGCCTGGACTACACCCCGCACGAGGGGGCCGCGCCGCGGCGGCGCCGTGTGGAACCCCATCACCTCGTGGCCCGGCGCACCCACTGGTATCTGCTGGCCTGGGACCTCGACCGCGAGGACTGGCGTACCTTCCGCACCGACCGCATGACCCCGCGTACGCCGACCGGGCCGCGCTTCACCGCACGCCGGCTGCCCGGCGGAGATGTCGCCGCGTTCGTCACCAGCCGGTTCCGGGGCTCCGACGGAACGGGAGCCGCCTGGCCCTGCCGGGGCGAGGTCGTCCTGGATCTCCCCGCCTCCGAAGTCGTGCCCCACGCCGCCGACGGCATCGTGGAGCCGCTCGGGCCCACGCGGTGCCGCCTCATCACGGGATCCTGGTCCTGGACCGCCCTCGCCGCCGGCCTCGGCCGATTCGACGCGGACCTCCGCGTCATCGGCCCCCCGGCCCTCCGCGAAGCCTGCGCCGCCCTCGCCCGCCGCTACGCCGCCGCCACCGAGCCCGACCCGCTGGAAGCGTCTCAGCGGTTGCGTTCGTAGTGGCGGCGGGCCTTCGCGCGGTTGCCGCAGAGGGCCATCGAGCACCAGCGGCCCCGGTTGGCGCGGCTGCGGTCGAGCAGGAAGAGGCAGCACGCGTCGTTGGCGCAGGGGCGCAGCCGGCCGGGCAGTTCTTCCTCGGTGGCGGCCCAGGCGAGTACCGCCTCGACGGCCAGCCGGGCGTGCGGAGGGGTCTCGATCGTCCACCGGAGGCCGTCCGGGGTGATTTCCGGGATCCGGCGGACCCCTTCGAGCAGCGGGCCCAGTGCGGTCGGCGGGCTTTCTCCCCGTACGACGTCCCCCAGGGTGTCCCGGGCCCGGCGCAGCAGCGCCAGCTCCTCTGGGCTGCCGTCGCCGCCGCGCTCCCGGGCCCAGCGGCTGCCCTCGGCCGGGTCGTCCAGCGCGTCCCGTACCTCGCCGTCGACCAGTGACCTGCTGTTGAGCAGCTCCAGCAGCGTGTCCATCGGCCGCTTCTCTCTTTCTAACCAGATCCAATCGTTTGACAGGTTAACCCACCCGTGCTTGCATAACGGAGACCTAACCGGATTGATTCCTCGAAGGGGTTAGAAATGAGCTCGGTGCGCCACCGGACCGCCACTGTCGACGGCCATCGGATCTTCTATCGCGAGGCCGGCCCCGCCGACGCCCCCGCGATCGTCCTGCTGCACGGCTACCCGACGAGTTCGTTCATGTTCCGTGAACTCATCCCGCTGCTCGCCGACGACTACCGCGTCATAGCGCCGGACTACCTGGGCTTCGGCCACTCCGACGCCCCGCCCGTATCGGAGTTCGACTACACCTTCGAGGCCCTCACCGACCTCACCTCCGCCCTCCTCGACCAGCTGGGCCTGGACCGCTACGCCCTCTACGTCCAGGATTACGGCGCCCCCATCGGCTGGCGCCTCGCGCTCAAGCACCCCGAACGGATATCCGCCCTCGTCACCCAGAACGGCAACGGCTACGAGGGCGGCTTCGTCGACTCCTTCTGGGCCGGACTGTGGGCCTACGGGGCGAACCCCGGCCCCGACACGGAGCCCGCCGTCCGCGCCGCGCTGAGCCCCGACTCCATCCGCTGGCAGTATCTGCACGGCGTGCCCGACCCCAGCCTGGTCAGCCCGGACACCTGGGAGCACGACATCGCCCTCGTCTCCCGCGAGGGCAACGACGAGATCCAGCTCGCGCTCTTCCGCGACTACCGGAACAACCGCCCGCTCTACCCGCTCCTGCACGAGTTCCTCCGCACCAGTGGTGTCCCGGTCCTCGCCGTCTGGGGCCGTAACGACGAGATCTTCGCCCCGGAGGGCGCGCGGGCCTTCGCCCGTGACGCCGAGGACGCGGAGGTGCATCTGATCAACGGCGGTCACTTCCTGCTGGAGAGCCACCTGGACGTCGTCGCGGGCTATCTGCGCGGCTTCCTCGGGCGCGTCCTGCGATAGGCGGGGCCTTCAGCGGCGCGGCCGGGTCGGGGCAAGATCCGGAAGCGGCCCGGGTGCCGGTGAGAGCGTGGGTCCATGAGCACGATCGACGACGTCATCGCCCTGGCCGCCGCCCATGGACGCCGACTGTCCGCGCGGGGCGCCACCCTGAACGAAGCCGGGCTCGACTACCGGGTCGTCATGGCCTCCGACGCGGGCGGCCGGAGATGGGTGCTGCGGGTCCCGCGGCGGGCCGATGTCTCCGAGGGAATGGCCGCCGAGACACGCATCCTCGATCTGGTCCGGCCCGTACTGGCCGAGGCCGGGGTCGCCGTGCCCGACTGGCGGATCCGGTCGCCCGAGCTGATCGCCTATCCGGCCCTGCCCGGGGCGCCCGGGCTGACGCTGACCGACGCGGGGGAGCCCGCATGGCAGATGGATCCCGCCGATCCGGAGTACGCCGGGCGGCTGGGGCGGCTGCTGGCCCGGCTGCACTCCATCGGCCCGGAGCGGGCCGGGGCCGCGGGCGTCGAGGTACGGAGCCCGGAGCGGGTGCGGCAGGCGTGGCGGGACGACATCGCCCGGGTGGCCGAGGCGTTCACCGTCCCGCCCGCCGTGGCCGAGGGCTGGCGGGCCTGGCTGGACGACGACTTCTGCTGGCCCGAGCGGACCGTGATGACGCACGGCGAGATCTACCCGGCGCATGTGCTGTTCGACGGCGAGGGCGCGATCACCGGCGTCCTGGACTGGACCACCGCCCGGGTGGACGACCCGGCCCGGGACCTGTCCGCCCAGTACGGCGCGGCGGGCGAGGAGATGCTGCGGGCCGCGATCGACGCGTACGAGCGGGCGGGCGGGTACGCCTACCCCGGTCTGGCGGCCCAGGCGGCGCGGCTGTGGGACGCCTCGCCGGTCGGGTACGCCCTGTACGCGCTGACCACCGGCGCCGAGGCCGACCTGACGGCCGCCGCGGCGATGCTGAACCCCGAAGCCTGACGATCTCCGGTCCGCGGGCGGCGTCCGGACGGGTGGCAGCGGTACGGAGGGCCCGTCGTCCCGCCGTCTCCGCGCCGCGGGGTGCGACCCCGGGCGCCGCTCGCCGTCCCTCCGTACCGGCGACGATCGAGGCCCTCGCCGTCGGGCTCGGCATCCTGTCGGCCCTGTACGGCCCCGTCATCATCTACGTCCAGTGCCGCCAGGAGAAGCGGAACCAGGAGCGCTCCCGGGCCGCCCTGCGTCTGCTCCTGGACCGAGGGCCGCCCCCGCCGCCCGCGCCGGGGACCGATGGGCATTCCGGGCCCCGACCCTGAGCCGCCGTCATGGCTGACCGGCCGAAAGGCGTTGCCCGGACGCCGGCACCGGCGACTAAGGTGATCATGCGTTCGAATCGCGGGGCGGTGTGATCGATGTCGACGGGTATCTGCGGGTACTCGGTGTGGACCGGCCGCGGCGGGCCGATGCCGAAGGGCTGTGGGCGCTGCACCGGGCCGGGGTGCGGGACGCCCCGGAGGATCCGGCGGGTGTCCAGGGCAATCATCTGGCCCTCACCGTACGGCTCGACGGCGAGCCGTGGCTGGTCGATACGGGGCTCGGTACGGCGGTCTACGAGCCGCTGCCGCTGCGTGCGGGCACCTGTGTCCAGGGCCCGTTCGGCTATGGAATGGTGCCGTCGTCGGCGGCGCCCGGCGGATGGCGGTTCGTACACGATCCGCGCGGGGCGTTCACGGCGATGGACTTCGCGCCGGACCCGGTGGAGCCGGCGTCCTTCGGGGCGGAGCATCTACGGCTGTCGACCTCGCCCGACTCCCCGTTCGTCCGGGTCGTCACCGCTCAGGTGCGGCGCGCGGACGGCGTGGACGTGCTGCGCGGCCGGGTGCCGAGCCGGATCCGGGCCGGGGGGACCGACGAGCGGACCATCCACGCGGCCGACGACTGGTTCGACGTACTGACGGGGGTGTTCGGGCTGGATCTGGGCGATGCCGACGCCCCCGCCCGGGCCGGGTTGTGGCGGCGCGTCCGGGCCGCGCACGAGAAATGGGCGGCCGGGCAGCCGGGGTGAGCCGTGGCCGTCAGCCGGCCCCGCAGGTGGCGCGGTACGGCCGGTCCGGGATGAACTGCCGCCACTCCTGGGGTGTCAGATCGCGGGCGAGGGTCGCGCACAGCCCGGCCGCCGTGTGGCCCGGGTCCGTGTCCCAGAGGCGGGCCGTCCGGTCGTCGCCCGTGGTGGCGAGGGTTTGGCCGTCGTGGCTGAAGGTGACCGCGCGGATCTGGGCGGCGTGGCCGGTGAGGGTCGCGAGGAGTGTGCGGTCGGTGAGGTCCCAGAGCATGACGGATGTCTCCGCGTTGGCGGTGGCCAGGGTGCGGCCGTCGGGGCTGAAGGCGACGGAGTGCGCGGCTCCGGCGCTGCTGGCGAGGGTGGAGCGGCGGGTGCGGCGGACGGTGTCCCAGAGGATCACGGTCCGGTCGATACTCGCGGAGGCGAGGGTGAGCCCGTCGGGGCTGAACGCGACCGCGCGGACCTGGCGGGTGTGGCCCGAAAGTACGGCCGTACGGACCCATCGGGCCGTGTCCCACAGGGTGACCCGGCCGTCGTAGTCGGCGGTGGCGAGGGTGCGGCCGTCGGGGCTGAACGCCACCGCGTTGACCCCGCTGCCCGCCGGGCCGGTGCCGACGGTCAGCCGGGCCGTGACCGTATGCCGCCGGGCGTCCCGGACGACGACCGTCCGGTCGGCGCTGGCCGTGACGACGAGGCCGCCGTCCGGGCTGAACGCCACGTCCGTCAGCCGTTCGGAGTGGCCGGTGAGCCGGACCGGCGGGGCGCGGCCGGTGAGGTCGTGGAGGGTGAGCGCCTGGCTCCCCGGGTCCGGCGGCCGGGCGGGGCCGCCCGCGCTGTCGGCGGAGACGCCCGACGCCGTGGCCAGGGTGCGGCCGTCGGGGCTGAACGCGACGGCCCTGACCTGGCCCGGCTCCCGGGCGAGTATCCGGGGGCGGGTACGGCGTTCCGGGTCCCACAGCATGGTCGCCCCGTCCTGGCCGACGGTGGCGATGGTCCGGTCGTCGGGGCTGAGGGCGATGTCGTGGACCCGGCCCCGGTGTCCGTTGAGCGGCCCCTGGGTGGCGTCCCAGAGGGTGATCGTCCCGCTTTCCCCCGCCACGGCGAGCTGTCGCCCCGGCGGGTTGAAGGCGAGCCCGTAGACGTTGGCGCCGTGACCCGCGAGCGTGGCCCGGGGGGCGCGCCGCCGGATGTCCCACAGGATGACCGTATGGTCCTGGCCGCCGCTGGCCAGGGTCCGCCCGTCGGGGCTGAACGCGACCGTTCTGACCTCCGCCCCGTGGCCGGGCAGTACGGCGACCCGGCTGCCCCGGGCGACGTCCCAGAGCCGGACCGTGTGGTCCTGGCCGCCGCTGGCGAGGAGCTTTCCGTCGAGGCTGAAGGCCACGGAGTCCACGGACGCGGTGTGCCCGGTGAGCCGGGCGAGCGGCTTCCCGTCGGCCGTGCGCCACAGCCGGACCGTACGGTCGGCGCCCGCCGTGGCGACGGTACGTCCGTCGGGGCCGTACTCCACGGACCAGACCCGGCCGGTGTGTCCGGTCAGGGTCAGCCGACGCCGGTTCGCGGCGTCCCGGATGACGACGGTGCCGTCGTCACCGGCGGTGGCGAGACCGTTGCCGTCGGGGCTGAACGCCACGCTCCGGACCGGGCCCCGGTGCCCCGTCAGGGTCGCCGTCGGCTTCAGACCCAGGACGTCCCACAGCACCACCTTGCCGTCGTCACCACCGCCGGCCAGCCGCCGCCCGTCCGGGCTGAACGCCACCGTCCGCAGCCAGGTGGAGTGCTGGGACAGGGTCGCCGTCCGGATCCGCCGCCAGGTGTCCCACAGGACGATCTTCCCGTCCCGTCCGGCGCTGGCGAGCGTCCCGCGCGTGCTGTACGCCACCTGGGACACGGCGTCGGTGTGACCGCTCAGCTCGGTCTGGAAGAACCGGCGGGCCGACACCGATTGCAGGGCGCCGCGCGCCTCCGGCGTGTCCGAGGTCCGGTACGCCTCCACCCCCAGCAGCATCGCCGTACCCGGCCGGGAGTCCACCAGATTCAGCGCCTGGGCCGCGAGTTGCCGGGAGAGCGCGGCGTCCTGGGCGCCCAGGGCGTCGTTCCGGGCGGCGTCGGCGCCGCGCCACTGGGTGAACGCCACCCCGCCGAGTACCGCCATCACGGTCAGCACCAGGGCGAGCCCCACCACGAGTCGGCGCAGCCGGCGGGCGCTGCGGGCGATCGCGTCCTGTTCCCGGTCCTCCGCGGCGGCGCTCGCGTCGAGGAATTCCCGTTCCACTGCGGTCAGTTCCTCCCGGTGGCCGTTCCGGCCCGCCCACTCCCGGCCGACGGCCAGCCGGGTGCCCCGGTAGAGGGTGCCGGGGTCCCGGTCGAGGTCGGCCCAGATCCCGGCCGCGTCGGTGAGCCGCCGGTGGGTGAGGATGCCGTCGCGGTCCTCCTCGATCCAGGCCCGGAGCCGGGGCCAGCCGGTGATCAGCGCCTCGTGGGCGAGGTCGACCCCGTTGTCGTCGAGGGTGATCAGCCGGGCGCGCGCCAGGCGTTCGAGGACCAGGACGACATCCGCCGCCCGCCGCGACGCCTGTGGGCCCGTGCCGTCCCCGCCGACCGTCTCGAACTCCGCGCGGGGCGCCGGGCGCCGGGTGTCCTGGGCTCCCTCGCCCGGGGTGATCAGCCGGAGCAGCACTCCCCGCACCAGCCGCAGTTGTTCCGCCGAGAGCGGGGCGCAGACCTCCTCCGCCGTGGCGGCGATCGCGCCGTCGACCCCGCCCGCCGCCTCGTACGCCTCCATGGTGAGGGTACGTCCGCGTCGTCTGCGCCAGGTCTCCAGCAGGACGTGCGAGAGCAGCGGCAGTCCGCCGGGCCGCCCCGCGACCTCCTCCACCAGCCGGGTGGTCAGCGCCCGTTCGACGAAGAGCCCGTGGGCCCGGGCCGGGCCGACGACCGCCCGGCGCAGTTCGGCCGGGGTCATCGGGCCGACCAGCAGGGTCGTCTCGCGCAGTGCGTCGGCGAGCGGGCGGTGTTCGGCGCAGCGGGCGTAGAAGTCGGCGCGGACCGCGACGACGACCCGGATCCGGCTGCCGGGCCGCAGTACCGCGTCGAGCAGGCCGTCCAGGAACTCGGTGCGCTCCGCCGGGTCCTGGCAGAGGGTGAAGATCTCCTCGAACTGGTCCACGAGGACGACGACGTCGCCCGGTTCCCGGTGACTCTCCTCCCGTACCTGTCGCAGCCTTTCGAGGACGCGGGTGGGGCGTGGGCCCGGCGTATCGGCGACGATCCGGGCGATGCGCGGGTACGGGGCCCCGGTCCGCGAGGGCGCCGGGGGCGGCGCAGGCTGTGGCGGGGGCGGTGATTGTCCGGGAGTCCGGGCCTGCTCGGCGAGGCGTACGGCTCCGGGACGGACGGCTCCGGTGCGCCCGGTCCGCCGGACGGTCCCGTCGGTCCGGCCGTCGTCCGGCTCCCGCAGACGGGGGATCAGCCCGGCGCGCAGCAGTGACGATTTGCCGCTGCCGGACGCGCCGACGAGCGCGGCCAGTCGGTGGGTGCCGACCAGGCGCATCATGTCGTCGATCAGCCGCTCCCGGCCGAAGAACCGTTCCCCGTCCTCCCGCTCGAACCGGGTGAGCCCCGGATAGGGCGAGGCCGTGCCGTCGTCGGCCGGGGACAGCGCCTCGTTCGCCGCCTCGTGCCAGCGCCGCTCCCACTCGGCGGGGTCCGCGCCGCACGCGGTCGCGTAGGCGAGGGCGACTTCCTTCGACGGCAGCCGCTTCCCGTCCGCCGCGCGGGAGAGCACGGTGTCCGAGTAGGGGGCGCGGCGGGCCATCTCGCGATAGGTCGGGCCGCCCGCGCCGGCGCGCAGCTTCCGCAGCTCGTACGCGAACCGCTGTACGGGGCCCGCCCCGGGATCCAGCGGCTTCTCAGGACGTCCGGCCACGGGTCCCTCTTCCACGCCTGCCGTCGCGGGCGCACCGGGCTCCGCGTCACCGGCGAACGTACTGAGCGGCCGGAACTCCGGCAAGCGGGCAAATCCGGCCTAGGCCGTCATGTCGTAGCGCCTCCCGTACGACACGCATTGATACGCGCTCCCGACACTCCTGCGCACCAATGCCCCGCCCCCGAAAACTCGGAGTGATCCCGCACCACAGGCACAGCACGGCACGGCACGGCCGTCCACATCAACGGAGGAATCGCCATCATGAGCATCCGCAAGCGGACCACCGCCATCGTCCCGACCGTGGTGCTCGGCGCGGCCGTCGTGCCCCGGGGCACCCGCCGCCGCCGATCCCGCATCCGAAATCGCCGTCCCCGACCAGGGTGAAAGGCGGCGATATGAGTCTCCGGGCCGTCGCGTGGGGCAAGGCCGACGGGGCCCTCCGCACCAGCGGCCGGGCCGGCTCGGCCAAGATCTTCCGGACCTGGCGCCGCGGCGCCGACGGCAAGACGTACTACGGCAATCTCCGGGACACCTTCCACGACTACCAGGACGACAAGAAGCACGTACTGCTCCGGGCGAAGTGGCGGGGCGGTGGCTGGACGACGATCCGCAGCGCCGCGAACGCCGAGAAGCTCAAAGGCGACTACAGCAAGCTCAAAGGTCTGAACTTCCCGGCCTGGCCGCAGGACGGCCCCGGCAAGTGCGGCAAGGCCCGTAAGCCAACGGGGGAACGGGGGAACGGGGGAACAACGGGGGAAATCGGGGGGAACGGGGGACGGGGGAAACGAGGGAAGGGGGGAAATGGGGGAAACGGCCTCCGGGGACGGTTCGCGACGCCATGGGCGGCGGATCGTCTCCGGAGGCCACCGCGCGTTCCGGGCCCGCCGACGCGGGCCGCGCGGGGGCGACCTGAGGCGTACCCCGGCTCCGCCCGGCGGCGGGGCGGGATCGTCCGTCCGCGCGACGCCCCGGCACCGGGCTGGCGCGACGCTCGGGGCATGACTGCGGAAGAACTCGCCGGGCGGCCGTTCGGACCGGCCGCCGCGCACCGGCCGCCGCGCACCGGGCGGCGGCCCGGTGCGCCCTGCCGTGGGCCGTCGGCTGTACGGCCTTCGGCACCGTGGCCGCGCTGACCGGAACGCCGTTGCTCCGGGCGGGCGTGCTGGAGCTGCCCGCCGGATACGACTGGGCCGTCGCCGGGGTGGGCGCGGCGGCGGCGCTCTGTCTGGTGGCGGTACGGCGAGGGGCGCGGGTGGTGGTCCGCGTACCCCTGCTGGTGCTCTGCGGGCTGCTCGGTGTCGCGGCGTCCGGCCTGTTGACGGATCTGGTCGTGCTGCTGTCGGGCGCGGCGCCGGACGACTGGGCGGCGGCACAGCACGCCGTGGCGGCGGCCGGGGTACCCCTGCCGCTGGTCGCCGCCCGGTCCGGACGGCCGCCCGCGCCGCCCCGGACCCCGGCACAGGCACAGGCGCGGACGGAGGGGCCGGGGGAAGGCAGGAGTGGATCGTCGCCGCCGCCGGGACGGTGGCCTTCGTCCCTTGTGTGGCGATGAAACTGTGGTGGACGTCCGGCGGTACGTATGCCGGGCTCAGCGGCGCCGAACTGCGCGAGGCGTCCCGGGAGAACGGCGCTTCCGGGCTCTGGCCGGCCCTGGAGTCCCGGGGTATCGACGGGACCGTAATGCTCGCCGGGCTCGGGGTGCCGCTGCTGTGGGCTCTGGTCCGGCCCTGGGGCCGGGTCTTCCCGGGCCGGGTCCCGGGGCTGGGCGGCCGACGCGTGCCCCGTGCCCTGTTGCTGGTCCCCGGCACGGTCGGGGCGGCGAGTCTCGCCCCGTACGGGGTGATCGGGCTCGGCCGCTGCGCCCTCGCCACGGCCGGTGCGGTCACGATGCGGGCGGGGACTTCCCCAGCTCCGGTGACGCCCTGCTGGCCGCCTGGCCCGGGGTCGGCGGCTTCTGCGGCTACGGTGTCGCGCTCGTCGTCGCTCTGCGCGCCTACTGGCTGCGGACCCGGCCGGACGCCACCGCGAGCTGACTGCCGTGAGCTGACTGCCGTGAGCCGGTCGTCGTCACCGCGAGCCGGTCGCCGCCGCGCGGCGGGCGGCGGGCGGCGACGGCAGGCGGCCCGCGTCGGGGTCAGGGCTTGCGGAACTCCTCGATCAGGACCGGGTACTGCTCGCCGCCGCGCCCCCGGGCGATCGCCCGGTCCGCCATGGCCTTGAAGAGTCTCGGCAGCTCCGCGTTGACGCCCGCCGAGACGGCCTCCTCGATCAGATGGTCCATCGACCGGGCGTCGGTCTCCAGGGCCGCGACCTCGGCGGGGAAGGAGCCCCGGGCTATCTGTTCGGCGTAGCCGGGGAGCCAGCCGGCGACGCCGGTGGCCATCTGCTGGGCGAAGGGCGCGTAGACGGTGGCGTCGACGCCCGCCGTTTCGAGCAGGGCGGTGCCCTGGAGCCAGGCGTTGAGCACGGCCCACATCATGGTCAGTCCCGCCGCGTCGTACAGCGACGCCAGACCGGGGTCCGTGCCCAGGTGCGCGAGGGTGCCGAGGGCGGCGAGCGCCGGTTCGTGCGTGGCGAAGTCCGGCTGCGGGCCGCTGAGCAGGACGACCGCCTCGGCGGTGCCGATCACCGGCGGGACCGCCATGATCGCGCCGTCCAGATAGCGCGCCCCGTGCCCGCCGAACCGGTCGGCGGCCTCCCGGGCCCGGTCGGAGCTGCCCGAGGTGAGATTGACCAGAGTCGTGCCGCTCAGGGCCGGTCCGGCGGTGCCGAGCAGGTCGTGGACGGCGTGGTAGTCGGTGAGACAGAGCACGGTCAGGGGGCTCGCCCCGAGCGCCTCGGTGACGGTGGCGGCCCGGTAGGCGCCCTCGGCGGCCAGGGCTTCGGCCTTGGCGGGCGTACGGTTCCAGACCGTGGTGCGGTGTCCGGCCGCGAGGAAGGCGCGGGCCAGGGCCTGCCCCATCAGGCCAAGACCGAGGACGGTGACGGGGGCGCCGGAAACGGTGGAAGGGGTGACAGGTGCTTCGGTGTCGTCGTTCATGGCAGCATCGTCGACGTTCATACCGGTATGAAGGTCAAATCGGGGGTCGCGTGCTGATCGGGGAACTGAGCCGACGGACGGGCGTCAACGCCCACCAACTGCGGTACTACGAGGCCCAGGGCCTGCTGGAGCCGGAGCGCGGCGCCAACGGCTACCGCGAGTACGACGAGGGAGCCGTACTGAAGGTGCGGCAGATCCGGCATCTGCTCGACGCCGGGCTGTCGTCGGAGGACATCGCCTTTCTGCTGCCCTGCGCCCAGGGCGAGGCCCCGGAGCTGCCGGGATGTCCGGACTTCCTGGCCGCGATGCGGTCCCGGCTGCGGCGGCTGGAGGACGAGATGACCCGGATCGCCCGGTCCCGGGCCGCCCTGACCGACTACATCGCGGCGGCCGAGCGTATGGGCGACGCCAGCTATCCGCCGCTCGACGGCAGCGACCAGAAGCCCGTCCCCGCCTGAGCGAGGGGCGGGAACTAAGGGAGCGGGAGCCGCCGGGGGAGGGCTGCCCGGGGCGCGCCCGGGTCAGCCCACCGCCGTCTTCACCAGGGCCGCGATCCTGGACTCGATCTCCGGCGTGATCTCGGTGATCGCGAAGGACGTCGCCCACATCGAGCCGTCGTCCAGCTTCGCCGGGTCGTTGAAGCCGAGCGTGGCATAGCGAGCGGAGAACTTGGACGCAGCCTGGAAGAAACAGACGATCTTGCCGTCCAGCGCGTACGACGGCATTCCGTACCAGAGCTTGGGGGCCAGGGACGGCGCGGCGGCCGTCACCACGGCATGGATCCGCTCGGCGATCACCCGGTCCTCGTCGGGCATCTCGGCGATCTTCGCGACCACGTCCCGCGCCGCCTCCGCCTCCTTCTCCGCCCGCGACATCCGGCGCGCGGCCTTCTTCTTCTCCTGAAGGTGCTCCTTCAACGCCGCCCGCTCATCGGCGGAGAGCCCGACCTCTTCACCGCTATTGCTCTTGCCCATGACAGAACACCCCTTCCGGAAATCGCGATACACGGCCCGAATCGAGACCCACGGCCCGATTCCCGACCACTGCGAAAACCGTACCCGCGACCACTGACAATCCGACTGATCTGCGGAAACGTCCACCATCCGCGCCACTCGCCCCCGCCCGGACCGGCCCGTTCCAGCGGGCGGGCCGTCCGGGCGCCGGGCCGCCGGAGCGCCGTACTAGCATGGCGCCGAAACGGAGCGAGAGGGGTGGCCGGTCATCGTGAGCACGGCGGCAAGCGGCGGCGGTACGGCCAAGGGCGGCGGAGCCGCGTCCGGCAGCGTCTGGCTGCGTCCCCCGCGCCAGGCCCGGGCCGAGCCACCGCTGAGCCGGGACCGGATCGTCACGGCGGCCGTCGCCCTCCTCGACGACGAGGGCATGGACCGGCTGACCATGCGGCGTCTCGCGGAGCGCCTGGGCGCCGGGGCGACCACTCTCTACTGGCACGTCGAGACCAAGGACGACGTGGTCGACCTCGCCTTCGACGCCATCTTCGGCGAGGCCCCGCTCACCGGGCACCCGCACGGAAAAGGTGACGCCGGCTGGCGCGACGACGTGGTCGCCCTGCTCACCGGCTGCCGGGCGATGCTGCTCCGGCACCCGTGGTCCGGCGCCCTGCCGCTGCGCCGCCGTCCCTCCATGGGCCCGAACTTCCTCGGCTGGCTGGAGTGCCTTCAGTCGACGCTGGTCAGGGCCGGGTTCCGGGGCCAGTCCGTACAGGCCGCCTGCTGGGTGCTCTACAACCACGTCCAGTGCTCCACCGCGAGCCAGTCGAGCCTGCACTGGCCGGAGGAGGACCGGCTGGCCGCCCGTGAGCGGCTGCGCGCCGAGGCCGACCGCTACCCCACCCTCGTCGCCGGTGACTACGTCCTGGACGACGGCTGGGAGGAGAACTTCCGGCTCGGGCTCTGCTACGTCCTCGACGGCCTGGAGGCCCGGCTCGCCGCCGAAGCCTCCTGACCCGACGGCCGTCCGGACTGCCTCTACCGCTCACCGCCCGTTGCCGACGCCCAGCGCCTCTTTGAGGAAGACCTTGTAGTAGCGCGGCGCGCCCTCCGTGGTCAGTACTTCGATCCGGGCCCGGACGTGATGGTTCTCCACGGCCTCCCGTACGAGGACGTCCGCCAGGTCCGCCCGCGAGGTGAACCACCCCGGCCGGCGCCCGGTGTGTACGGAGTACCTCGTCGCCGTCGTCGCGTCGAAGAGCCCGGCCGGGCGGACCACCGTCCAGTCCAGGTCACTGGCCTCCACCAGGTCCTCCATCCGGCTCGTGTCGTCGTAGAGCGTCCGCCCCATCCGCAGCAGCGTCGGCACGATCACCTTGCGGAAGACCAGGGACTCACCCGGCGCCTCCACATAGTTCGCGCCGATCGAACTGACGCAGACCAGCCGCCGGATGCCGTGCTTCTCCATCGCCGCCATCACATGCGCCGTACCGCGTGAGTAGACCGTCACCGGTTCCTTCGTGTACGAGACCCCCACCGTCGAGATCACCGCGTCGTGCCCGGCCACCGCCTCGCGGACCGCCGCCGCGTCCTCGATGTCCGCCCGTACCACCCGCAGCCGGTCCGGTTCGGATATCGGGAAGTCGTCCGGGCGGCGGGTGACGGCCGTGACCGTATGCCCCTCCGCCAGCGCCTGCCGGGTCGTCAGCCTGCCGGTGGGTCCGTTGGCGCCGAAGATGATCAGTTTCACGCGCTCCTCCTCAGGGTGCGTACATTGATCGGGCTACTGGAACGTTGTTCTAGTGACTCGATCAATGTACCAGTGGTGCGGGTGTCGACGCGGGGCGCCCAAGTGGCACACCCCGGCCGGGAAAAGGAGAATTCAAGTGGGTGCCGGACGAACCGGTCCGCCTCGCATGTCGGCGAACAGACCTCGGCCGCCCCGGCTTTCCGGCCTGTCCGCTCGGCTCTTCTCGACCCCGCCCGGACCCGGTACGACGTTCGCGAGGCGCTGCCGTACGAAGCGGGAGGTGCCGCTGTGACGAATCCCCGAACCGTATTGACTCGGGCGAGCCAGGGCCCCGTACCGGAGAGTTGGCGGGTCTTCACCAAGAAGCGGGGAAAGATCTCCGGCTTTCTGCGCGGAACGTCGGACGACCCGGATCCGCTGCTGGTCATCACGCCCGACGAGGCCGTCGAGTACAAGGACGACCGCAAGCCGCTGAAGGTGGTCGACTTCGACGATCTGACCGACGTGACCCTGAAGGCTGCGGCGAGTACCTCCTCCGACAGCATGATGGCGAGCCTCGATGTGTGGCTGGACCTCGTCCACCGCGACGGCCGGAAGGAGAAATGGCGGTCCATGTCCTTCGCGGGCGATCTGCGGACCATCCAGGGGTTCATCGAAGCCTACGGAGTCCATCAGGAGTACCCCGCTCACCACCCGCCGCCCCCGCCCGTTCCGCCCGCCCCTCCGGCCCGGCCCCCGGCCGGACCCGGCGGATGGTGACCAGCCACCCGGCGGCGCGCCGCGTCCGGCGAATCCGCCCTGCGCGGGCCGTTGTGCGCCGGGCGTGCGTCGGGCACTTTTGACACCATGTCGAAGAAGGTGTGGACGGCGGAACCGATACCCGATCAGACCGGTCGCGTCGCCGTCGTCACCGGCGCCAGCAGCGGTCTCGGGCTCGCGACGGCGAAGGCGCTCGCAAAAAATGGTGCGAGTGTCGTTCTCGCGGTACGGAACAAGGAACGCGGCGAGCGCGCCCGAGCCGAGATAGCCGCCGGACTACCCGCCGGGGACCCGGCGGGCCGACTGCGGGTACGCATAGTCGACCTGGCCGATCTCGACTCCGTACGCACCTTCGCCGACGCGTTCCGCGAGGAGTGCGACCGGCTCGACATCCTGGTCAACAACGCGGGTCTGATGGCCCCGCCCCGGACCCTCAGCCCCCAGGGCCACGAGATCCAGTTCGCCACCAACCACCTGGGCCACTTCGCCCTGACCGGCCTGCTGTTCGACCTGCTGACCGGCGACGATCCACGCGTGGTGACCATCACCTCCGTCACCCACCACATGGGCCGGATCCACTGGGACGACCTCGACGGCGCCCGCTCGTACTCCCCGACCGGCTTCTATTACCAGTCCAAGCTCGCCAACGCGATCTTCGGTACGGAGCTGAACCGCCGTCTCGCCGCCGCCGCGAGCCCCGTCACCAGCGTGCTCGCCCATCCCGGCTATGCCGCGACGGCGCTGTTCTCGGCCGATCAGACCGGCCCGATGAAGGTCATCGGCCGCCTGGGCGACCTCGCCCGGCTCGGCCAGCCCGTCGCCCGGGGCGTCCTGCCCCAACTGCGCGCGGCCACCGGCCCGGACGTACGCGGCGGTGACTACCTCGGCCCCGACGGGCCCTTCGAGATCCGGGGCGCGGGCGTCCGCCGGGCCCGCCCCGCCAAGGCCGTGACCGACCCCGAGAACGGCCGCCGCCTCTGGGAGCTGTCCGAACGCCTGACGGGCGTCGCCTTCACGATCCCGAACACCCCCGGAGCGTGACGCCTACGGCTCCGGGGGGGGGGGCTCGATGCTCCAGTTGTACGGGTCAGCCGTGCGAGGCGTACCCGATGAACTGCGTCCAGGCGGTGGGCCCGACCGTGAAGTGGGGACGGGCGATGTCCTTGGAGTCGCGGACGTGCACGGCGGCGGTGGAGGCGTGGACCTCGATGCAGTTGTCGCCGTCAGGGCTGCTGTAGCTGGACTTGGACCAAGCGATCTCGATGCAGTCGTCGCCCTGTGCGCTGCTGTAGCTGGACTTGAACCAAGCCAGTCCAGGGGTGTCGCTCATAGTGCTCCTCGGATGCGCTCCAGCAGGCCCACGGATTCGAGGGGGCTGAGGGCCTGTGAGCGGAGTCTCGCATACCGCTGGTACAGCACGGCGACCTGTTTCGGATTGGAGATCAACCGCCCGCTTTCCTGTCCTTCGCAGTAGGCGAGGCGCCGTGCCTCAGGTGTTTCAAGCAAGCGGATGGGCCCCGCGAGGCAAGCGTGATGCTCACTGTTGGCAGGCATGATCTGAAGCGTCACGTTCCTGAGCTGAGTTGCCCTGAGGATGTGGTCGAACAGATCACGGGTGACGCTCAGTCCGCCGAACCTGCGCATCAAGACAGACTCTTCGATGATGAAGTCAAAGCTCGTGCTGGGGCGTTCGGTGAGGAGACGCTGACGTTCCAGGCGTCGCAGGACCGTGGCCTCCACGGCATCGTCCGCCAGTGGTGGCATGTCGTTCTCGCAGAGTGCCCGCATATAGCCCTCCGATTGCAGCAGTCCTGGGACGAGCCTGCACTCGTAGGAGCAGATACTGATGGCTGAACGTTCGAGCCGCGCCCACTGGCGGACCATGCCGCGATGCCTTGCTCGCCCCGGGACAGGTGCTTCGCCGACCGCCTCAGCGCCCCCGTGTTCCCCAGCACCTCCTCCGCCCGCTCCACGAAGGCGACGTCCGGCATCCTGCGCCCCAGTTCCACCGACTCCACCGTGTGTTTGGAGAAGCGGACCCTGTCGCCGAACTGTTCGCGGCTCAGCTCCGCGTGTTCCCGAAGGGCCTGGACTACTGCCCCGAACGTGCGCAGACTGTCCGACGGGTCGGGTTCCCGTTCCCAGTCGTCGCGGTCCGGTGTCCCTTCGGTGTCGCCGGTGTTTTCGGTCATTCGCGGCCACCTCCGTGGTGCGTGAGACTGCGCGGAGAGCCGCGCCGAACTCACCCAGCGTGACCGGATGTTGACCGTACCGTCTATAGAACAGCTCCGTACGGTGATTCCGCGTACGGAGCTAAGTGCTGGTCGCCGCAGGCATATGCGCGCCACCGTAGCCTCCATGAACACTTCTGCACCTGATCTCCCGGTCACCGTACGTGTGTTCGCGCAGCGGCTGATTTCCTCGCCGCGCGGGGCGCACCGGGCCCGGGCCCTGACGCGGGCCCACTTCCGGGCGTGGGAGATCGAGCACGACGCCGCCTACCGGGCGGAGCAGGTGGTCGCGGAGTTCGCGGCGAACGCGGTACGGCACGCCCGGGTCGCCGGGCGGGGCTTCAAGCTGGGGCTGAGTCTGGACCGGCTGGCGGGGATCGTCCGGGTCGAGATCACGGATCCGCGCGGGGAGCGGCTGCCCCGGGTGCCGATCGAGGGCTACGCCGGAGGGTTCGTGGACGGTTTCGCGGACGGCGAGGGCGAGACCGGGCGCGGGCTGCTGATGGTGGCGGTACTGGCGAGCCGCTGGGGATGGGAGCCGTACCCGCCCAGCGGAAAAACGGTCTGGGCCGAGATCGATCTCGGCCCGTGACACCGCCGGGTCTGTCGCCCCGCCCCGGCTATCCCGCGCCGACGCCCTCGGCGGTCTCCGCGACGGGTATCGCCATCGCCCAGGCGGCCATCGCGTCCAGCACCGTACGCAGCTCCTTGCCGAGCGGCGTCAGCTCGTACACCACGCGTGGCGGAACCTCCGCGTGGACCGTACGGGTCACGATTCCGTGGGTCTCGAACTGGCGGAGCCGGCTCGTCAGCGTATGAGGACTGATCCCCGGCAGGGACGAGCGCAGCTCCGTGAAGCGCTGCGGGCCCCTGAGCAGCTCTCGGACGATCAGGGTCGCCCACGGGCCGTCGAGCAGCGTGAGGAATCGGGCGACCCCGCAGCTCGGCAATGATGTGCTCATAGTGCGACGGTACGCCATTGGTGCAGTTGATGTAACCGGTGCATCGTATGCACCATTGGCCTCATGAACTATGTGATCCACGGCGCCACGGGCGCCCAGGGAGCCCCCGTCCTCGCCGCCGTCGCCGCCACCGGGCAGCCGGTGACGGCCGTCGTCCGGGACGCGGGCGCCGTACCGGAGGGCGTACGCGCCGTCACCGCCGACTACGCGTCGGCCGACCAGCTCGCCGCCGCCTACGAGGGCGCGGCCGGGGTCTTCGCCCATCTGCCGCTGGGCGCGCCCGACGACCGACTGACGTACGCGCGGCATATCGTCGCGGCGGTGGAGCGGGCCCGGCCCGGCCGGGTGGTGATCTCCACCAGCGGCTCCTTCGCCGAGGGGCCCGGTACGGATCCGGCGCTCGCGGAGCTGATCGCGGGCGTCGCGGCGAGCGGGCTCTCGTACGCCGTACTGGCGCCGAAGCTGTTCCTGGAGAACCTGCTGCTGCCGCCGGTCGTCGGCGGGGCCCGGTCGGAGGGCGTGCTGCGGTATCCCCTCGCGGACGGCTTCGACGTCTCGTGGTCGTCCCACCTGGACGTCGCCGACGCCGCCGCCGCGCTGCTGGTGGACCGTACGGATGTCACCGGCACGGTCACCGTGGGTCAGTACCCGGCGATCACCGGGGCGGCTCTCGCGGAGGCGTTCGGGGCCCGTTTCGGGCGGGACGTGACGTACGAGGGCATCACCCCGGACGCCTTCGCCGAACTGATCACCCCGCTGCTCGGGGCGCCGACTGCCGCCGGGGTGGCCGGGCTCTACCGGGCCATCGGCACCCTGCCCGACCATGCCATCACGCCCGAGAACTCGGCCCAGGAGCTGCTCGGGCTGAAGCCCCGGACCACGGGGGAGTGGCTGGCCGACCTCGGCGTGTGACCCCGCGCGGCCGGGCCTGTCCTATCGGGCCCGGCTCCGCCCGGCTCGGGGCGAGGAACGAGGAACCAGGGCGCGGACCCGTCGCGGCGGGAGCGCGCCGAAGAGCTGCTGTCCCCGGGCCGACTGGCTTGGGCGGGCGGCGCGGGGGCGCAGGGCGGCGTGAATGATTCGCGCTGCCGCTCCCGGCCGGGGATTGCGGCAGTACGCGGTCTCGGCGAGGCCGGACCAACTGGTTCGGGGGCCGTGGGCACGGCAGGGTCGGGGGCGGCCCCCTCCGCAGGGAGCCGGCCATCCTTCTCGGCCCGTACCGCTTCCCATCGCCCTGCCCCGTCTCCCGCGTCGCGCGACGAATTCACTGCTCGGTCTCCATGCGGAATCTAGACCATAAATCGATCTCCGCCGAAGAGTTCCGGGAAACTCCCCGGAAAGGCGACAGCCGGACCGTGCCCGTACTGATGTGCGATTGCGGCGGGTTATCAGCCTGATCCTGCCGACCCTGCCGGGGTGGCGCGACCGGATCCCGTCGAAGCCGCCCACGGGCGATCCGAAAGGCGTAGCGTCGACCGCCCCCACCTGAACGCGATCGACATCCCGGGCTCTCTGCCTGGTGATTCCTGCGAGGGGAGACGGAATATGACGATGGCTCATGCCCGTGGTGGAATCGGAACCACCCCCTTCGGCGCGAGCCCCGACAGAAGAACCGCGAGACATTTCGACTCGACCGGCCCCGCGGGGCGGTCCGTCCTCACCCCCGGCATGGCGAACGGCCCCCACGCGGTGGACCCCACCGAACTCGCCGCACTGCGCCGGTATCTGGAACGCGTGGTCGAGACCCGGCCGGGGCCCGTCCACACCACCGTCGCCTTCAACGCGGCCTGCCTCGGCTACGACACCACGGGCGACGGCTACGGGGGCTGCGCCCTCGACATCGACGCCTTCCCCTCCGTCACCTGCGACGGAACAGGGGCCGCCGTACTGCCCGTCGGCGCCTTCGTCCGGGTCGAGACCGGCTCCGAACCCCTCTACGCGGAGATCGTCTACCGCGAGGGCGCGTTACCGGGCGGAGCCGTACCGGGCGGCGTTTCCGTGGGGGGCACGGACGGAACCGGCGAGCGCGCCGGCGGTGACGGCACACCGTCCGTACGGCCCGAACTGCTGGTACCCGACTTCACGGCCTTCGGCTCCGGCCTCCAGGTGGAGACCCGCAAGACCGACCGGCTCCGGGCCCACCGCAAATGGCTCACCGAGGACGGCCACATCCGGTACGCCGTCCGGTCCGCCCCGGGCGCGCCGGCCGCCGCGCGCGGCGAGACGGAGCACTTCGTCGCCCACCTCCTCGGCCCCGGCCGGGACGGCCGCCTCGGCCCGGCCGTCCCCGCCCCCCTGGCCCGGCTGGCGGGCGACGACGACCCGCGACGGCTCCGCGCCGTCCTCCACGGGCTGCTCGGCACCGTCGCCCACGCCCTCGCCACCAGCGACTCCGTCCGCCTGTGGAACGGCTACGCCCTCAGCCGGACCAAGGTCGCCGAAGGGCTGCTCCGGGACGGCCCGCTGGGCCGGTCCGATCTGGGGACCCTCGCCAACTCCCTCGTACGCGGCTGCGTTCCGTCCGGACACCGGCGCCACGGCCGGACCGGACCGAAGACCGTCCATACCGCCGTCGGCCCCTGGCTGCGGTCCGTCGCGGGCGCGGAAGGCCAGCTCGGCGGGGTCGGCTACGCGGTCGCCGTCTGCCGGACCAATCTGGCGATGGGCGACGTCGTCCGCGACACCGACCGGGGTCTCTTTCCCGAGACCGGGGTACGGGTCGCCCTGGCGGACGCCTTCGAGAGCGGCGGGATCTGGCGCTCCCACCACCCGGGCGTCGCCGAACAGGACCGCGCGGCGGCCGGTGTCGGTGCCGCCGCCTCGTACGAAGGGGCGCGGCTCGGCGGGCCCCGGGTGACGGGCGACGACCCCCGCTCCGTCCGCTGGACCTTCGCCCTCGGGCCCGGCGCCCTGCGCGCGTCCCGGGCGCCCCTGCCCGCCGCCGTCGCCGAGGAGCTGCGCGCGCTCGGCACCGTGAACCGGTTCACGGTGCTGGAGTTCACCCATGACGGAGAGCCGGACCCTGAACCTGACCGGCGGGTCCGGGTCGCCCCCGACCGGGACGGTGTCCCGGGTCTCGCCGGGGTGCGGTGGCCCGACGGCAGTTGTCCCGGTCTGCTGATCGACGCGGAGTGGATCCGGGGGAGTACCCGGCTGACGATGCGCACGACACTCCTGGAGACGCCGGTCACGGTCGACGGAATGATCCTGCGCCACCGGTACGACCCCCGCGTCCTGACCCGGTACGGACCGTACGACCCCCGACCCGGACCCCGTTCCTGTCCCGGCCGGGCCGAACCCGGGCCGCCCGTACTCGTCCTCCGAGCCGTACGGCGCTGCGGACTGCTGACCGAGGACGGCCACGCCCTGCTCGACCGGGCGGCCCTGCCGCGCGCCGTCCACCTGCTCGAACTCGACACCGCGCCCGACCCCGGCCCCGGCGGACGGCGGACCGGAGGCGACCGCCGGGGCGGCCGGATCACCGCCGCCGAACTCGACCGCGCGGCGGGGGAGCTGATCGGGAACGGGTTCCTCTACGCGGCCGTCGGCAGCCGGGGCGCGGACGGCGATCCGTACTACCCGGCCCGGCCCTCGGAACCGCCGATACCGCTCGTGGGCTACGACCCCGACCCCCGGCCCGTCACCGCACCCGGAGCCGAGTCCGCCGAAGGCGACGAAACGGCCGCGCCGACCGGTACCGGTGCGGCGACGCCTCATCTCGTCAGCGCCTTCGTCCGCCGACTGCCCCGGGGCAGCGCGCCCTCCGCGCGCCAGCAGGAGGCGTACCGCGCGTACTGCCGGGAGGTCGGCAAGGCGGACGGCACCGACCTGCCGCCCGGCCGGACGTTCGTCGGCCCCCACTACCGGGGCCGTTGACGCCACCGGCGCGCCTCACGGAACGACGACGCGACGGACGACAGAAACGGATGAACCGAAGGATGACGGCTGAGCCGACCACGGCCACGATCACACCCCTGATGGTGATGACCACCCCGCATGCCGACCTCTATGCCGCGCTGCGCGCGCTCGGGGAGATGATCCCGCTCACGCTGGGGGAGATCACGGCGGGTGAGACCGAACTCGTTCTCAATCTGCTCGCCCAGCGGGAACGGCGGGTGATCTTGCAGAACCTGAAGTTCCGGAAGGTCGAGCCGCGCCGGTTCGGCCGGGTCCTGAGCGAGCAGGTGCTCAAGCGCGTCCAGCGGCTCGAACCGGCCCGGGAACAGGCCGAGGCCGCCCGCTGGCTGACCCAGCGGATCCGGCAGGAGATCGAGGAAGCGGCGGCGGGCGGCGACGGACAGCACCCGCCCGGTGATCCCGTCGAACGGTGGGGGGTACGGCTCGCCAGGCTCACCCTCTTCGCCTGGGCCGACGGCTCGCGGCAGACCGCGCGGGCCGTGCTCTGGGCGGCGGACCGCGACTGGCTCGGCGTCCGCGCCGAACCGGAGGCGCTGGAAGCGGTCCGGGCCGCCGCCGAGCGCGTCGCCGAGACCTCCGGCGACGAGCCCGGGTTCGCCTGCCCGCACGCGGCGGCGGGCTCGTTGGCGGGCCCGCCGGATTACGCGGTGGCCGCCGTGCCGGGGCGGCCCGGAGACGCGGCGGGGGAGCGGCCCGAGGAGCCGGAGAACTTGCCGGACCCGCCGGACCTGCCGTGCCCCCCGGACCCCGGGCGCTCCGCCGTCTCGGGCCGGGAACAGGATCTCGCCGAACTGGCCGCCCGGACCGACGTACTGACGACCGCCGTGCCGGAGGCGTCGGCCGCCGCCGAACGGATCCGTACCGCCCTCGCCGACGGCCGGCCGCCCGCCGGGCCCGATCTCGCCCTGCTGGCCCGGGTGAACCCGGCCTTCGACGGGGTCGTGGAAACCCTCGCCGCCCTCGGCGCCACCGGGGTACCCGCCCGGCTCGACGACATCGTCCGGGCGGTCGCGGACCATTGCGCGGCCGTCCGGCGCGACGCGGAGACACGTACGGCACTGGCCGCCGTCGCCGCCTTCACCTGCCCCCGGGGAGGACCGGTCGCCGACGTCCTCGAACCGGCCGTGGCACGGGCCGCCGCCCTGCTCGCCGAGGACGACTGGTCCGAAGCCGACCACGCGGCGGCCGAGGCCCTGACCCTCATCGGGGCCCTGGTACGGGCCGGAGCCGACGGCGGCACACCCGCCGAGATCCAGGAGCTCCAGCGGCGGCTGACCCGGGCCCATCCGCCGTACGCGGTGGTGGCCGTCTTCCACGACCAGATCGCCCCCGGAACCGGTACGGCCGTTCCGGCCCGACTCCCCGCCCGAGGCGGCCGGGACGAGTCGGCCGAACCATCCGAGAGTCCGCCTTCACCGCCCGCCCCGGACCGGCCGGGCGACGGGTGTACGGGCGGCACCGGGGCCGTGACTCCCGCCACCGCGCCCGGCGACCCCCGCCGGAGGCGCCGGAAGACGGCGACCCGCAGCGCCGAAGAGCCGGACCACCGGCCCGGCCGTGCCGACGAGTCCACCGGTCCGGCCGGATCCGAAGCCGCCGGGGCGCCGTCCCGCAGCGGCGCCGGGCGGGATCACCCGCCCGCGCCGGCGACCGGCGGCCCGGCCGGTTCCGGTGGGACCCCGTGCCGCACCGGCGACGCGTCGGCCCCGGCTGCGAACGGCCGTGCCGTCTCCCCTCGGTCGCCGGACGCCACCGGAACCGGCGGGGGTGTGATCCGTAGCGGCACCGAGTCGGCCGCACCCTCGGGGCCCGGACGTGTCCCGGAGTCCGGGTCCGCCGAACCGCCCACGGCTGTCAGCCGGGGCGGCCCGCTCCCGCCCGGTTCCGGCCGGGGCCCGGGGCGTACCGATGACGTTCCGGAAGTCCCGCCGCCCGGCCCGGCCCTGCCCAGCCGGTCCGGGGACGGAGCCGGGCCCGTAGCCGAGTGCCTCCCCCGGCCCGGGGCCGGAACGAAGCTGATCGCCACCCTGTCGGCCGAGTCCCTGTCCGACCCCGGCCCGGGTGTCGGGATCCCGCCCGGCCCCGCCGTGTCCCGGCCCCCCTCCACCCCCGCCGGAGGCGAGACCGGGCCCGGGTCCGTCGAGATCGGGCTCGTGCTCGCGCGGCTCGTCGTGGAGGAGCGGTACGGGCTCGCGGCACGGCTCTCCGCCGCCGCGCGGCGGCGGCCCTCGGAGGTCGCCGCGTTACGGCTCGCCGGGCTCGGGGGCGTACTGCGGAACCGGTCCGACTCCGCCGCCGACGCGATCGCGGAGCTGCTCAGGGACGGCGATGTCCTGGCGGCGCCCGATAACAACAGCCCGGACGGTCCGGACGGCCCCGACAGCTCCGAGGCCGACGTCTCGCCGCTGCTCGTGCTGCCCGCCCTGGTGAACGCCGCCGTCGTGACCGGTGAACCCGTCGTCGGCGCCCAGCTCAAGGCACTCGCGCAGCGGCTCTCCGGGGCGCTCGCCGAAGTCGCCGCCGAACTCGCCGAACCGGCGCTCACCGGGGCCCTGCTGATCGCCCCGCTCGATGCCGTCGGCGCCGATGTCTCCGGGCAGGAACAACGCCTGGAGGAGGCCGTCGAGGCATGCCGTACGGCGCTCGCCGTACCCCGGATGCGGTTCCAGCGGGCCACCCAGATGGCCCGTCGGCTGCTCGCGCCCACCGGAGAGTTCGGACGGGTGCTCGGGGCCGTCGTCAACGGCGCCCCCGAAGCCGCCGAACACGCCGACGACCTGCTCGAAGGGCTCGGACGCCCCGCACAGATCGAGGCCGCCGTCGACCGGATGGACGGCGAGCTGCGCAGTCCCGGCGGCCGGACCATCCAGGGCGCGGCCAGGGCCGACGTACGGCAGTTCATGGAACGTGTCCGGGACGCCGTACGGCGCTGGCGCGCGGCCGAACGCGAGACGCGGACCCGCGAATCCGCCGGGAACGCCTGGGCCTACGAAGCCGTCGCCGGGCTGCGGCGGCGGATGCTCGGTCTGCGCGACCGGATCACCGACGACCTCGCCGCCCAGGAACGGCGGACCGCCGACCCCCTGACCAGGGCCGCCGCCAACCGGGCCGCCGTCGTCTTCACCCGCGTCCTGGACGAGCTGGCCGAACCCGGCCGCAAGCCGCCGCACCCGCCCACCGGCACGGAAGCCGACGCCGGAGCCGTACTCGACGCCGAACTGCTGAAGGTCCCGCCGAGGACCGGCCCGGCCGGGACCGGGGCGGGCGCGCCCACCGTCGCCGAACTCCTCACCGCCGTCGACACCTCCTGGGACCGGGCCGTCGAACTCCTGCTCTCCCGGGACGGGTTCACCGCCGTCCACACCGTCCTCCGGCTCGCCGACGCCGGAGCGCTGCCCGCCGCGCACGGACTGACCCCGGCCGTCGCCGACCGGCCCCGGATCGAACGCCGCGAACACGAACGCCGTACGGCACTCGCCGCGATCGCCGCCCGGCAGGCCGCCGACCTGCGCCGGGCCCAGGCCGACGGCGCCCTCACCGTCGAACAGGACGTGGGACTCCAGGAACTCCTCGCCGACGCGGCACCCGCCACGCCCGCCGGGGAGGCCCGCGAACCCGCCGCCATCCGGCGCAACCTGGACCGGGTCGCCGAACTGCTGCCCCGCTACCGCGCCGAGGCCGCCGACCGGCTGCGGGCCCGGCTCGACGGGCTCACCGGCGTCGGCGCCGCCGACCGCGACCACATCCGCCGCCATCTCGACGCCGACAGCCTCGCCACCGCCGCCGAACTCCTCTACTACCTCGAACTCGGCGAACCCGTGCCCGAGATCCGGTCCGAGGAATCCCATCTGGAGGTGTTCTACCCGGCCGTACCCGACGGGCTGCCCGGCGGCATCACCGAACAGCTCGTGACCACCGTCCGCACCGGCGGCAGGCACCGGTCCGTCGCCGCACTCGACTACACCGCCCTCTCCACCGAGGAAGCCGCCCGGGCCGCCGCCGCCCTCGGCCGCTGGCGGAAGCTCGCCACCACCAAGGACCGGGGCCGGATCAACCCCCGCGAGGACCTGAGCCCCGCCCTCGGCCTCCTCGGCTACGAATCCAAGGGCATCCGCCCCCTGGACGGGCTGCCGCGCGGCAAGGACTACAAGTTCTTCGACATCGTCGACGTCCAGGTCACCGGACGCGCCTGGGCACCCGCCTTCGGCTCCGGTCTCGCCGCCCGGGGCGACAAACTGCGGGCCCTGCTCATCTGGGGCAGGCCCGCCGCCGATCTGCTGCTCAGCCGGATCCGGCAGGACCCGAGCGACGCCAGCCTCCTCGTCGTCCACTTCGGCACCCTCGACAGCCGGACCAGGGCCGAACTCGCCGCCCGCTCCCGGGACACCGCCAAACCCGTCGTCGTCGTGGACGACGCGGCACTCGCCTACCTCGCGGCCCGGGGCAACCGGCGGGTCGACGCCGCCACCGAGACCCTGCTGCCGTTCTCCGCCGTGAACCCGTACATCAAGGAGAAACGCGGCCAGATCGGCCGGGAGATGTTCTACGGGCGCGACCGCGAACGGAAGAGCATCATCGACCCGGCGGGCACCCAGATCCTCTACGGCGGCCGGGGCCTCGGGAAGTCGGCGCTCCTCGCCGACGCGGGCGACCACTTCGAACGGCAGCTCCCCGGCTGCCACCGCACCCTCCACCTCAACCTCGACAAGATCGGCATCGGGAAGGCCACGGCCCTCGGCGCCGCCGCGATCTGGACCACCCTCGACCGGGAACTCACCCGGATGGAGGTACTGGACGAGCCCCGGCGGCGCGGCCCCCGGCGCGAGGCGTGGGAACGCGTCACCGAAGGCGTCCAGGGCTGGCTCGACCGGGACCCCGAACGCCGGCTGCTGATCCTGCTCGACGAATGCGATCTCTTCTTCGAGGCCGACGTCCCCGAATGCATCGAGACCCGGCGGCTGCGCGGCCTCGGCGAGGACTCCCGGGGCCGGGCCAAGGTCGTCTTCGCCGGACTCCACTCCGTCCAGCGCTTCACCCGGCTCGCCCGCAACGGGCCCTTCGGGCACCTCGCCCAGACCCCCGCCGTCGTCGGACCGCTCTCCCCGCAGTTCGCCGCCGATCTGCTGGTCCATCCGCTGCGCGCCCTCGGCTTCGAGTTCGCCGACGCCGACCTGGTCAACCGGGTCCTCGGCTTCTGCTCGTACCAGCCCTTCCTGCTCCAGATCTTCGGCAGTCGGCTGGTCGAGGGCATGCAGCGCAAACGGGCCCGGCGGGCGGCGGCCGGACCGCCGTACGCCATCGACGCCGCCGACGTCGACGCCGTCGAACAGGACGCGTCCCTGCGCTCCGACATCACGGCCGCCTTCAAGGAGACCCTCGAACTCGACCACCGCTATCTCGTCGTCGCCAACGTCCTCGCCCGGCACGCCCGGGAAAGCGGCCTGGAGACCCGGCTCAGCGACCACGAACTCCGCGACGAATGCGGCCAGTGGTGGCGGGAGGGATTCGAACGCCTCGACAGCGAGGGCTTCCGCGCCTACCTCCTCGAAATGGTCGGCCTCGGCGTCCTCGCCCCCAACAACGACGGCCGGGGATGGCATCTCCGCGGCCCCAACGCCCTGCGGATGATCGGTACGGCCCAGGAGATCGAGGCCCGGCTCGAAGGCGCCGAACGGGACTGCCGGCTGGAGGAGACCCTGGTCCGGGAGAGCCGCCCCGACCTGGCCGACGGCCGGTCCGCGCCACTGACCGTCGACCAGATCGACTACCTCCTCGGCGACGGCGGCAACCAGGTACGGGTCGTCCTCGGCAGCCCGGCCACCGGCGTCGGCGACGTCGTCCGCACCCTGCGCGGCGCGACCGGCCGGATCGAGGGCTGGACGGCGCCCGAGATCGGCAGCGCCCACGCCTACCGGGAGGCGCTGGCCGACGGCGTCCGGGGAGAACGGCGGCTCGTGGTCAGCGACCTGACCGGGAAACGGGCCAAACCGTGCCGCGAATCGCTCGCCATGGCCCGGACGACGGCCCCCGACCGGCCCGACGCCACCCGGTCCGTGGTGCTCGTATCGGGCACCCGGCAGCTCGCCTTCTGGCGGGAGCTGCTGACCGGGGACCGGACGGCGGACGGCGACGGCACCGTCGTCACCCTGCGGCGGTACGACGCCGGGGCGCTCAAGGACTGGAGCAGACGGCAGAGCTTCTGCGAGACGGACGACCGGCTCGCCCGGCTCGCCGAACTCACCGGCGGCTGGCCGCTGCTGCTCGACCGGGCCCTGGAACTGCGGCGGAACGGGCACGACCAGGACACCGTCCTCGGCGAACTGGCCCGGACCACGGCCCGGGAGGACGGCGCCGGGGAACTCGCCGAGGCGACCGGGATCCTGCGGGACGAGGCGGTGTACGCGGGATACCGGATGGTCGTCGCCCAACTCGGCACCGGCTGGAACCGGCGGGACGACGTCGGGGCGGCGGTCGAACTGGCCGTCGGGTCCGGCGGGGACGCGCGATGGGTCCTGGTCTGTCTGGAGACCCTTCAGGTCTTCGACCGGGACGGCGGCGACCGGCTGCGGGTGGAATCCGTACTGCACCGGGCCCTGGAGGCGCTGGAACTGTCGCGATCCGTACCGGATGCGGATGCGGATGCGGATGCGGGTGCGGAGTCCGGGGTCGAGGTCGAGGTCGAGGCGGACGCCTGAGCCGGGCGCCCCGGTTCAGAACCGGATCCCCGCCAGGACCGGGAGATGGTCGCTCCCGGTCCTGCCCAGGGCCCGGACATGGGTGACCCGGGCCTTCCTCGCCAGCACCTGATCGATCCTGGCCAGCGGCCGGGCCGCGGGCCACGAGAACGCGAACGCGCCGTCGGGGGCGTGCAGCTGGGACGTCAGCGGGGTCAGCCCCCGGTCGCCGACCGTGGAGTTGAGATCGCCGAGCAGCAGTACCCGCTCCGTCTCCTCGGCCTCGATCGCGGTGCCCAGATAGCGGGCGGACTCGTCCCGGCGCGCGGTCCCGAACCCGGAGAGGGGCGAGAGCCGTACGGACGGCAGATGGGCCACGTACACCGCGATCTCGCCCCACGGGGTGTGGGCCGTCGCCCGCAGCCCGCGCCGCCAGTCGGCCGGGACGTCCTCGGGGCGGATGTCGACCGGGCGGACATCGGTCAGCCGGTGGCGGGAGAACAGGGCGACCGTGCCGTCCGCCGCGAAATGCGGATACGCCGGATCCAGCTCCCTCCGGTAGGCCGGCAGCGCCCCGGGCGTGACCTCCTCCAGGGCGATCACATCGGCCTTCGCCGCCAGCAGCTTCCGGGCCGTGCCCGCCGGATCAGGGTTGACATCGCTCACATTGTGCTGAAGTGCCGTCAGGTCGTGCCGTCCGGCGTCCGCCGTGAGGGTGCCGCCGTGCACCACCAGCCAGGCCACCCCCGGCGCCGCGCAGACGCCGAGCGCGAGGGCCGACCGCCGCCAGACCGCTGCGGCCGCCAGCGGGACGGCCGCGAGCGGCAGCCACGGCTGGAAGGTCTCCAGCAGACTGCCCAGCCGGGGCCCGGCGTTCGGGACCAGCCCCGGACCGGCGGAGAGCAGGGTGACCACGGCCACCAGACCGATCACCACCCGCTCCCGGCGCCACTGCCCACCTCTCAGCCACCGCCGCGGGGGCCCCTCCGGGGATGGGGATCCGGCGTCGCGTCTCATGCGCCTCTCCTGTCACGGGTGTCCTGCCTCCCGTGAACGACGCGCGGGCCGGGCGGGCAGTTCCGCCCGGTCCGGGCCGCCGGGCCCGTCAGCCCACGTGGATCCGGGGGCGGCGGGCCGGGTCCGGTTCGGCGCGGCGCAGGACCTCGCGGGTGACCGGGGCCGTCTCGCCCTCGCCGAAGACCAGGAACTGGAGGAGATGGCTCACCGGATGGCCCTCCGTCCAGGTGAAATAGGCGTGCGGGACCTCGCCGGTGTCGTCGCGGATCCGCATCAGGACCGCCGCGATGGTGTTGGGGACCGTGGGGCCCGTGACCCGCAGCCGTCGTACGCCGTACTTCTCGGAGCCGTGGACGGCGAGGTCCTCGGTGAAGTCGGACGAGTCCCGGACCACGACCTCCAGAAAGAGGACCGGGCGCTTGCCCGGGATATGGGTCTCCTCGCGTTTGCGGTACTCCTTGGCCCGGTACTCGGCCTTGGTGTGCTCGGTCGGGTCGCTGGCGATGATCCGGACCGGGCCCTTCGCCGCCGCCTCCCGGACGAACCGTTCGGCCGTGCCGTCGAAGACGACGTCCGCCGCGCGCAGCTCGAACGCCCGGTGGATCCGGGAGGCGAAGGAGGTGATCAGGATCGCCAGGATGAAGAGGGTCGCGATCTTGATGCCGTCGGGGCGCTCGATGACATTGGCGACCGTGGTGTAGACGAAGACGGCCGTGATGGCGCCGAAGCCGATGGTCGCCGGGCGGTGACCGGCCTGATGGGCGAAGACGGTGACCGCGAGGGCGGCCGAGAGCATCAGGACGAGGACCCCGGTGGCGTAGGCGCCGCTCTGCTTGTCGACATTCGCGTCGAAGTAGACGGTGATACCGACCGCGATCGCCATGAAGACCAGGACGAGCGGACGGACCGCCCTGGTCCATTCGGGTGCCATGCCGTAGCGGGGGAGGAACCGGGGGACCAGGTTCAGCAGCCCGGCCAGGGCCGAGGCGCCCGCGAACCAGAGGATGCAGATCGTGGAGACGTCGTAGACCGTGCCGAAGACCTCGCCGAGCTCCTGATGGGCCAGATAGGCGAGGGCACGGCCGTTCGCCGGGCCCCCGGGGGCGAACTCCGCCTCCGGGATCAGCGTCACCGTGGTCAGGCTGGAGAGCAGCAGAAAGCAGCTCATGATCAGCGCCGCCGTGGTGAGCAGCTTGCGGGTGTCCCGGATCCGCCCCGCCGGATTCTCGTACGTATCGGATGGATCACCCTTGATCTGCGGCATCACCGCCACCCCGGTCTCGAAGCCGGACATGCCCAGGGCCAGCTTCGGGAAGACGATCAGCGCCACGCCGACCATCGCCAGGGACGAGGAGTGCTCGCCGAGCATGGCGTCCCACCAGTCGCCGACCACGAACGGCTCGGACAGGATCCGCCGGGCCGAGGCGGCGAGCACCACCAGGTTCACCAGCAGGAAGACGGCGACCAGGGGGACCGCGACCCCGATGGCCTCCCGGAAGCCCTTGAGGAAGACCGCGCCGAGCAGCCCGATCAGGAAGAGGGTGATCCACAGGTTCTCGCCGTGCAGCCAGCCGGGAGCGTAGGGGTTCTCGACGATATGCGCGGAGGCGTCGGCGGCCGAAAGGGTGATGGTGATGATGAAGTCGGTGGCCGCGAACCCCAGCAGCACCAGGACCAGCAGCTTCCCCGTCCACCACGGCAGCATCCGCTCCAGCATGGCGATGGAGCCCTCGCCGTGCGGTGAGCGCCGGGCCACCCGGCGGTAGACCGGCAGCGCGCCGAAGAGGGTGAGGGCGATCAGGACCAGGGTCGCCAGCGGGGCGACCAGACCGGCGGCGAGTACCGCGATCCCGGGGGCGTAGCCGAGGCTGGAGAAGTAGTCGACACCGGTCAGGCACATCACCCGGTACCAGCGGTGGCCCTTCGCCTCGGCTGGCGGTCTGCCGTGCGGCCCGGGGTGGCGGGCGGTCTGCTCGCTCAGGCCCTCCAGCAGCCAGGCGCGGCAGCGGGCGGCGGCCGTACCGCCACGCGGGGGAGCGGATTCCGGGGCGGCGGCGGCCGGCCGCGAACCACTCGTCCGCCCACTCATCCGCCCTCCTCGGAATCGGCCGGATCCGATCGTTCCGGACCTCTCCGCCATCCTCGCCCCCGGCTGTGTTCCCGGCAGCCCGTACGGGCTCCGTACAGGAAGCGTCAAGAGGGGCGACCCACCCGTAAGGGACGTGTCAACGACGGCGGCGAACCGGACGAAACGGGGTTTCCTCGAACAGTCCGAAACCAAGCAGTTCCGATCACAAACAGGAGCTCACGATGGCCGACCTGGCCTTCGTCGTCACCACGGTCGCGGTCTTCGCGCTGGTGGCCGTCATCGCCAAGGGGGTGGCCAAGCTATGACCGCCGAGAACGTCGTCGGCCTGATCATCGCCGTCGCCCTGCTGGGCTACCTCGTCCTCGCCCTTCTGTACCCGGAGAGGTTCTAGCCCCGACATGAGTTCCGTACTTGCCGGAGTGCTCCAGCTCCTGGCGCTGATCGTGGCGCTCGCCCTGGTGCACCGTCCCCTCGGCGACTACATGGCCGGGGTCTACTCCGCCGACAAGCATCTGCGGGTCGAGAAGTGGATCTACCGCGCGATCGGGGCCAACCCGAATACCGAGATGCGCTGGCCGTCCTATCTGCGCGGGGTGCTCGCCTTCTCCGCCGTCTCGGTCCTCTTCCTCTATCTGCTCCAGCGGATCCAGGGGTCGCTGCCCGGGTCGCTCGGATTCAGCTCCATCGACCCGGACCAGGCGTTCAACACCGCCGCCTCCTTCGTCTCCAACACCAACTGGCAGTCCTACTACGGCGAGCAGGCCATGGGCCACGTCGTCCAGACCGGCGGCCTCGCGGTACAGAACTTCGTCTCCGCCGCCGTCGGTATCTCGGTCGCCGTCGCCCTGGTCCGCGGGTTCGCCCGCAGCCGCACCGGTGAACTGGGCAACTTCTGGGCCGACCTGGTCCGCGGAGTGGTCCGGATCCTGCTGCCGATCTCGGTGATCGGCGCGATCCTGCTGGTCTCCCTGGGGGCCGTACAGAACTTCGCGGGCATCCACGACGTCGGCCAGTTCACCGGCGGCGAGCAGCAGTGGAACGGCGGCGCGGTCGCCTCCCAGGAGGTCATCAAGGAGCTGGGCACCAACGGCGGCGGCTACTTCAACGCCAACTCCTCCCACCCCTTCGAGAACCCCGGGCCCCTCTCCAATCTGCTGGAGATCTTCCTCATCCTGCTGATCCCGTTCTCGATCACCCGCGCCTTCGGCCGGATGGTCGGCAACGTCCGGCAGGGGTACGCGATCCTCGGCACCATGGCGCTGATCTGGATCGGCTTCACGGCGCTGATGATGTGGACCGAGTTCGCCCACCCCGGGCCCGCGTTCCAGGAGGCGGGCGGCGCGCTGGAGGGCAAGGAGGTCCGGTTCGGGGTCGGCGGCTCGTCGATCTTCGCGGTGGCCACCACCCTCACCTCCACCGGCGCCGTCAACAGCTTCCACTCCTCCTTCACCGGCTACGGCGGCGGAATCACCATGCTGGGCATGCAGCTCGGGGAGATCGCCCCCGGCGGCGTCGGCTCCGGCCTCTACGGCATGCTGATCATGGCGATCATCGCGGTCTTCATCGCCGGACTGATGGTCGGCCGCACCCCCGAGTACCTGGGCAAGAAGCTCGGCACCCGGGAGATCAAGCTCGCCGCCTGCTACATCCTGATCACCCCGGCCCTGGTCCTCGGCTTCACCGCCCTGGCCGTGGCCCTGTCGACCCCGCCGGAGTCGATTACCAACACGGCGGAGAACGCGGTCGGGGGCTCGGCGGCGCACGGCTTCTCCGAGATCCTCTACGCCTACACCTCCGGCGCCAACAACAACGGCTCCGCCTTCGCCGGGCTCAACGCCGACACCCCGTGGTTCAACACCACCATCGGTCTCGCGATGCTCCTCGGCCGCTTCCTGCCGATGGTCTTCGTTCTGGCGCTGGCCGGATCGCTGGCCGAGCAGAAGCCGGTCCCGGCCACCGCCGGAACCCTCCGGACCGAGAAGCCGCTGTTCACCGGGTTGCTGGTCGGCACGATCCTGATCATCACCGGACTCACCTACTTCCCGGCGCTCGCGCTGGGCCCGCTCGCCGAAGGGCTTGCGTCATGAGCACGATAACTCCGCCCAGAGCACCCCACTCCGATCTGCCCACCGGCCACAAGCCCGCCGACGGCCGGGTCGGCGGGGGACTCTTCGACCCCCGGCAATTGCTGAAGTCGCTCCCCGAGGCGCTGCGCAAACTCGATCCCCGGGTGATGGCCAAGGCACCCGTGATGTTCGTGGTGCTGATCGGCTCCGTACTCACCACCGGACTGGCCCTCACCGACCCCGGCGACTGGTTCGGCTGGGCGATCACCGGCTGGCTCTGGCTGACCGTGATCTTCGCCAATCTCGCCGAGGCCGTCGCCGAGGGCCGCGGCAAGGCCCAGGCCGACACCCTGCGCAAGGCCAAGACCGACACCGTCGCCCGCCGGCTCGCCGGCACGACGGAGGAGCGGGTGCCCGGCACCGAACTCCGGATCGGCGACCGCGTCGTCTGCGAGGCCGGAGACGTCATCCCCGGCGACGGCGATGTGGTCGAAGGCGTCGCCTCCGTCGACGAGTCCGCCATCACCGGCGAGTCCGCGCCCGTCATCCGGGAGTCCGGCGGCGACCGCAGCGCCGTCACCGGCGGTACGAAGGTGCTCTCCGACCGGATCGTCGTGGAGATCACCACCAAGCCGGGGGAGACCTTCATCGACCGGATGATCGGCCTGGTCGAGGGCGCGGCCCGGCAGAAGACCCCCAACGAGATCGCCCTCAACATCCTGCTGGCCTCGCTGACCGTGGTCTTCCTGCTGGCCGTCGTCACCCTCAAGCCCTTCGCGGTCTTCGCCGGGGCCGACGAGCAGACGTCGATGATCGTGCTGGCCGCCCTGCTGGTCTGCCTCATCCCCACCACCATCGGCGCCCTGCTCTCCGCCATCGGCATCGCGGGCATGGACCGGCTGGTGCAGCGGAATGTGCTCGCCATGTCCGGCCGGGCCGTCGAGGCCGCGGGCGACGTCTCGACCCTGCTCCTCGACAAGACCGGCACCATCACCCTCGGCAACCGGCAGGCCGCCGAGTTCGTCCCCGTCGGCGGTGTCACGGCCGCCGAACTCGCGGACGCCGCCCAGCTGTCGTCACTCGCCGACGAGACCCCCGAGGGCCGCTCGATCGTGGTCCTCGCCAAGGAGAAGTACGGGCTGCGCGAACGGCACCGGGGCGAACTGGCCGGCGCCGAGTGGATCGACTTCACCGCCCAGACCCGGATGTCCGGGGTCGACATCGACGGCCGCAAGGTCCGCAAGGGCGCCACCGGTTCGGTGGTGAAGTGGGTACGCGAACAGGGCGGCACCGTCACCGACGACACCGACCGGCTCACCGACGAGATCGCGAACGCGGGCGGCACGCCGCTGCTGGTCGCCGTCGAGGACCGCGACGGCGCCCGGATCCTCGGCGTCGTCCACCTCAAGGACGTCGTCAAGGAAGGGATGCGCGACCGGTTCGAGGAACTGCGCCGGATGGGCATCAAGACCGTGATGATCACCGGCGACAACCCGCTGACGGCCCGGGCCATCGCCGAGGAGGCAGGTGTCGACGACTTCCTCGCCGAGGCCACCCCCGAGGACAAGATGGCCCTGATCAAACGGGAGCAGGCGGGCGGCAAGCTGGTCGCCATGACCGGCGACGGCACCAACGACGCCCCGGCGCTCGCCCAGGCGGATGTCGGCGTGGCCATGAACACCGGCACCTCGGCCGCCAAAGAGGCCGGGAACATGGTCGACCTCGACTCCAACCCCACCAAACTCATCGAGATCGTGGAGATCGGCAAGCAACTGCTGATCACCCGGGGCGCGCTGACCACCTTCTCCATCGCCAACGACGTCGCCAAATACTTCGCGATCATCCCGGCGATCTTCACCGCCGCCTATCCCGGCCTCGACACCCTCAACATCATGCGGCTCTCCTCGCCGGAGTCGGCGATCCTGGCCGCCGTGGTCTTCAACGCGCTGATCATCGTGGCGCTGGTACCGCTCGCCCTGCGCGGAGTGCGCTACCGGCCCATGAGCGCCGACCGGATGCTCCGCCGCAATCTCGCGGTCTACGGACTCGGCGGACTGATCGCCCCCTTCATCGGCATCAAAATCATCGATCTGCTCATCTCAGCGATCCCTGGCATCGGGTGACGACCATGAACACCTCCGTACGGAACACGGGCCGACTGCTCTCGGCCGGGCTGCGGGCCCTCCTCGTCCTGACCTTGGTCTGCGGGGTGGTCTATCCGCTCGCCGTCACCGGCGCCGCCCAGGCCCTCTTCCCCGGCAAGGCCGACGGCTCGGAGATCAGCTCCGAGGGGAAGGTCGTCGGATCATCCCTGATCGGCCAGTCCTATCTGCTGCCGAAGGAGAATCCCGAAGATCCCGACGAGAAGCCCCGGCCCGATCTGCGCTGGTTCCAGCCCCGGCCGTCCAACGGGCTCGGGACCAACACGGTCAACACCCAGTACTCCCTCATCCTCTCCGGCGCCACCAACCGGGCGGGGAACAACACCGAACTCGTCCAGTGGGTGAAGGAGGCCAAGGCGGCGGTGATCGCCGACAACACCACCAAGGGATGGCGGCCGGAAGCCGGGGACGTACCGCCGGACGCGGTCACCTCCTCCGGCTCGGGACTCGACCCGCATATCTCGCCCGCGTACGCGGAACTCCAGATCCGCCGGGTCGCCGAACGCCACGGCATCCCCGTCGAGCGGGTGGAGAAGCTGGTGAAGGAGCACACCGACGGCCGGATCCTCGGCTTCATCGGCGAACCGAGGGTCAATGTCCTCGAACTCAATGTGGCCCTGCGGGAATCGCTCGGGGACAAGTGACGCCGGGGCGTGCGAGCGGGTCCGGGACGGACCGGGCGGTGCACCGGGCCCGACCGGGGGCGAGGCCTCCGGTCGGGCGGCCGTGACGGATCGCCCGGGACTCGGGGCGGGCCGTGACGGACCGGGGCGGGGCTTCGGGCGGGTGCCGGAAGCCCCGTACCGGATTGCCGCAAAAACCGGTCGATGCCCCCGCCCCGCCGCCCTAGGGTGGCGATCATGGGGCGAAGACGACAGGCCGAACTGGTGGACATCCTCGGCGGCGGCGACGACCCGGGCACCCCGGACCGCCGCGGCCCCGTCCGCTACCTCGCCTGGACCGCCCGCGCCCAATGGACCAGGGTCGCCACCGGAGCCCTGTACTCCGTCGGCTGGCTGGCCGGACTGACCCTCGTCCCCTATCTGCTCGCCCGCGCCGTCGACGACGGCCTGGAGAGCGGCGACCGCCGGGCCACCGCCGGATGGGTCGCCGCCCTCCTCGTCACCGCCGTGGTCACCGCGGTCGTCGGCACCCTCCGCCACCGCACCATGACCCGGGCCAGGGTCGACGCCGCGTTCCGTACCGTACGCGTCGTCGTCCGGCACTCCACCCGGCTCGGCGCCGTACTGCAACGCCGGGTCAGCGCCGGGGAGATCGTCACCGTCGGCCTCGGCGACGCCGCCGCCATCGGCAACGCCCTCACCTTCCTCGGCCCCGGCATCGGCTCCCTCGTCAGCTGCGGAGCGATCGCCGTACTGCTGCTCGACGTCTCCCCGGCGCTCGCCGCCGTCGTCCTGCTCGGCGTCCCCCTCGGCGCGCTCTGCGTCGGCCCCCTGCTCGGCCGGCTCCAGGGCGCCGAAACCGCCTACCGCACCCGGCAGGGCGAGTTGGCCGCCCGCTTCGGCGACATCGCGGGCGGACTGCACGTCCTCAACGCCGTCGGCGGCAAGGAGGAGTACGCCGCCCGCTACCGGCGCGGCTCCCGCGAACTCCGGTCCCAGGGCTATCGCGTCGGCGCCGTCAACAGCTGGCTCGAAGCCCTCACCTACGGGCTGCCCACCCTCTTCCTCGCCGTCGTGACCTGGCTCGCCGCCCGGATGGCCGCCCAGGGCGAGATCACCGTCGGTGAACTGGTCGCCGTCTACGGCTACACCGCCGTCCTCGGCCTCCCCGTGATCTTCCTCATCGACAGCGGCAACGACATCAGCCGAGCCCTGGTCGCCGCCCGCCGGGTGATCCGCTTCCTCGACCTCGAACCCGACCCCCTGCGCACCAGGGCGGCCCGGGCCGAAGCCCCCGCCGGACCGGCACCCCTGCACGACCCCGCGTCCGGGGTCACCGCCGCCCCCGGTGTCCTCACGGCCCTGGTCTCCGGCCGCACCGCCGAGACCGCCCGGGTCGCCGACCGCCTCGGCCGGTTCCGCCCCTCCGACACCACTTGGGGCGGCGTCCCCCTCGGCACCGTCGACACCGATGCCGTACGGAGCCGGATCCTGGTCGCCGACAACGACGCCGCGATCTTCGCCGGACCCCTGCGGGACGTTCTCGCCGGACGCCACCGGCCCACCGACGCACAGATAGAGGAAGCCCTGCGGACCGCACTCGCCCAGGATGTGGTCCGGGGCCTGCCCGCCGGACTCGACTCCCCGGTCCGGGCCGGGGGACGCAACATCTCCGGCGGCCAGCGCCAGCGGATCCGGCTCGCCCGCGCCCTGGTCGCCGACCCCGAGGTGCTGATCGCCGTCGAACCGACGTCCGCGCTCGACGCCCCCACCGAAGCCGCCGTCGCCGGACGGCTCGCCACCGCCAGGCAGGGCCGTACCACCGTCGTCACCACCACGTCGCCACTCGTCCTGGACCGGGCCGACACCGTCTACTACCTGGTCGACGGCGCGGCCGTCGACCACGGCACCCACCGGGAGCTGCTGGCCCGCCAGCCCGGCTACCGGCGGCTCGTCGCCCGCGACGACCCCGAAGATACTGACGACACGGAGGCCGTGACCGGTGCGCCCGGGGCCCGTACCACCGCACCGACAGGGGAAGCCCGATGACCACCGGCACGACCCCCACGTCCGCGCTGCCCGTCGCGACCGGTGCCGCCGTCCGCCGCGCCGCCCTCCGGCTGATCCGGCTCGAACGGCGCGCCTTCCTCACGATCCTCGCCGTCAACGCCCTCGCCGCCGCCGCAGCCCTCGCCGCCCCCTGGCTCGTCGGCCGGATCGTGGACGAGGTCCGCGACGGCGCCGGAACCGGCACCGTCGACCGGCTCGCCCTGGCCATCGTCGGCTTCGCCGTCGCCCAACTGCTGCTCACCCGCTGGGCCCGGTACATCGGCCACCGCTTCGGCGAACGGAGCATCGCCCGGGTCCGCGAGGAGTACGCCGAACGCGCCCTCGCCGCCCCCGCGTCCGTCGTGGAACGCGCCGGGACCGGCGACCTCACCGCCCGCGGCACCACCGATGTCGCCACCGTCGGCAGCGGACTCCGCGACGCCCTGCCCGACGTCCTCGTCAACAGCGTCCAGTCGCTCTTCCTGGTCGCCGCCGTCTTTACCGTCGACCCCCTGCTGGGCACTGTCGGACTGATCGGACTGATCGGAGTCTGGCTCGTCACCCGCTGGTATCTGCGCCGGGCCGAAAGCGCCTACCACGAGGAGGGCACGGCCAACTCCGATCTCGCCGAGGAACTGGCCGCGACCGCCACCGGCTCCAGGACCGTCGAAGCCCTCGGCCTCCAGCAGCGCCGGATCGACGCCGCCGAGACGGTCGTCCGGCACTGCCTCCGCACCCGGCTGCGCACCCTCCATCTGCGCTCCGTCCTCTACACCGGTATCGACATCTCCTATCTGCTGCCGGTTGCCGCCGTCGTCATGCTCGGTACCGTCCTCGTCGACCGGGGCACCGTCACCCTCGGCGCCGTGGTCGCCGCCGCCCTCTATCTGCGCCAGCTCGCCCAGCCCCTCGACGCCGTCCTGATGCGAGTCGAACAACTCCAGAGCGCCAAAGTCGCCTTCGCCCGGGTCGAAGGGCTCGGACTCGTCCCCCGTACCGACACCGGACCGCCCGCGCCCGAACCCGACGGCGAGCGGATCGAGATCCGCGACGCGCACTTCGCCTACGACGGCGGCGGCGACGTGGTCCGAGGCGTCGAGCTGACCGTACGACCCGGGGAACAACTCGCCCTGGTCGGACCGTCCGGCGCCGGAAAGACCACCCTCGGACGGCTGCTCGCCGGACTCGACACCCCGCACACCGGATCCGTCACCGTCGGCGGGGTCCCCGTCGCCGCCCTCGACCCGGCCCGGCTGCGCCGCCATATCGCCCTCGTCACCCAGGAACACCACATCTTCCTCGGCACCGTCCGCGACAACCTCCGGATCGCCGCCCCGGACGCCGACGACACGGCACTGCGTGCCGCCCTGGCCGCCGTGGGCGCCGACTGGCTCACCGAACTGCCCGCCGGACTCGATACCGAGATCGGCGTCGACGGCCATGTCCTCGACGGCGCCCAGTCCCAGCAACTCGCCCTGGCCCGGGTCGTCCTCGCGAACCCCCACACCCTGGTCCTGGACGAGGCGACGGCCCTCCTCGACCCCCGTACCGCCCGCCACACCGAACGCGCCCTCGCCGCCGTCCTCGCGGGCCGTACCGTCATCGCCGTCGCCCACCGCCTCCAGACCGCCCACGACGCGGACCGCGTCGCGGTCATGGAGGACGGCCGCCTCACCGAACTCGGCACCCACGACGAACTCGTCGCGGCCGGGGGAGCGTATGCGGCGCTCTGGCACTCCTGGCACGGTGGGGAGACCGGCTGATCCCCGTTGTCCCGCGGTGACTTCACACGCGGGATAACGGCGCTATCGCACGGGGATATGGTTCGCCGCCCACCGCTCGGTGACAGTGCTCCGCGGAATCAATGGGCCGGTCACGGCCGAGATCCACTTTCCGCACCCCGACAAGATGCGTGCGCCGAGCACGTAATGGGCCCGGATTCTTCCTTTCGGCTGTGGTTGGATTCGGTGCCGTGAACGGCCGTACCCGCCGGAAGTGCGCCTTTCACAAAGGTCGTTGTCGTGTCCGTGAAACACTGGCACCCGAGAGGACGTCCTCCGTGATACCTCGTCAGCGCCACCGAAGAACCGTGTTATTCGGAAACCGCCGCACCTGGTCGGCATCCCATCTGATCGGCGCGTGCACCGTCGCACTCCTCGCCACACTGCTTCCCGGCACCGCCCTCGCGGCCGGTCCCCGCCCCGCCGGGGACGCCGAGCACCAGGAGCGGACCAGCCGTACCGACGGCCCCGGCACCCCGCGCGCGATTCCCGCGGAGCGGCGCGCCGACTTCCCGGGCGCGTCCCGAGGGACCTCGCGGGACCGCGCCTGGACCACGGCGGGTGACGCCGACGGTTTCCATGTGATGGTCGCCGACGCCGAGAACGGCTACGCCTGGCGTACCGCCGCCACCTTGAAGGAACCGGGCTTCGAAGCCGATTCCTGGATAGGCAACGCGTGCGTGACGCGTTCCGGGAAGCGCGCCGCCGTGGCGTACGCGCCCCGGACCTTCACCAACAAACCCGAACTGATGGTCCGCGGGGCCTTCGCGGCAGTGGTGGACCTGACGACCGGGAAGGTCACCAAACTCCCCAAGACCGTATCGCTCGCCTACTTCTCTCCCGGCTGCGGCGCCGGCGAGCGCGCCGTCTTCACCCAGCTCACCCATGACAAGGACAAACAGACCGGGACCCGGCTCATCGGGGTCGACGCCGCGCGGGGCCGGGCCTCCGCTCCGGTGCGCGTCGGCGGTCAGGTCACCTCCGCCGTCCCCACCGAGCAGGGCATCGTGGCCGCCCGGGGCCACGGGCTCGTACGGATCGGCGACGACGGCCGGGTACGGGAGATCGCCCGGACCCGAACCGTTCCCTTCCAGCTGCGCCCCGACCGGTCCGGCGGCGTCGTCTTCGCCGAGCGCCTGCCGTCTTCGCCGGGCACGGACCTCACGGAGAGCGTGGCCCGACGGGTCAGCGCCGAACAGATCGCCCGAGGCCGGGCCACCCCGGCCACGCTGGCCCGCGGCCCCCTCACCTCCTGGGACCTGTCCGCCGCCGCCGACGGAACGGTGTACGTGACCGGCAGCGCCCGGACTCAGGGGCCCCTGCCCGCGGCCGTCCGCAATCCCGGCACCCTCGGCAAGGACGACCGGATCTCCACCCTGGGCGAGACCGCCGTCTCGACCTCCCGGCCGACCGCCTCCAGCGCCCGGGGAACCGGGGCAGCGGGCCCCGAAGCCACCTCCGCACGCCCGGCCGCCGACGGCGCCCGGACCCTGCGGACCGGGCTGCACGCCATCCGCACCGGGGCGAAGATCACCCTGGAGGCCGTGCCCGGCGCGCTGCCGGTGGCACGGGACGCCGTACAGGCCGGTGCCGCGACATCACCGGCGCTGCCCCGTCCCCGGAGCGACGGCGGCGCTTCCGTCCTCGCCGCTTCGCCCACCAACCCGGTGGAAGCCGAGCGGACCTGCTCCGTGCCGCGCGGTGATCCTCGCAAACAGGCACTTCAGCCGACGCCGCGCCAGGTGGAATGGGCCGTCAACCAGGCCGTGATCGACGAGTTGTACCGGCATGCGAACCGGCCGGCCAACTGGAACAACACCGGGATGTCGGCCTACTCCCCCCAGGTGCTCTTCCCGCTCCCCGTTCTGGAGGGCGATCCCAACGGCGTGGTCGACCGCGCGGACGAATACCACATCCCGTCCCAGATCATGCTCGGGGTGACCGCGCAGGAGTCCAATATGTGGCAGGCCACCCGGACGGTGGTGCCGGGACTCACCGGAAACTCGCTGATCGGCAATTACTACGGAGTCTCCTACTCGTCCGACGGAAACCAGTCCGACCCCTGGGCCGTCAACTGGTCGAAAGCCGACTGCGGCTACGGCATTTCCCAGGTCACCGACGGAATGCGGCTGGCGGATCACACCCTGACCACCGCGCAGAAGGAAGCCGCCGCACTCGACTACTCCGCGAACATCGCCTACGGAGCGCAGATCCTGGCCTCCAAGTGGAATGAGACCCGGATCGCGGGAATGACCGTCAACGGCGGCAATCCCAAGCACATCGAGAGCTGGTTCTTCGCGCTGTGGGCCTACAACTCCGGCTTCTACCCCCAGTCGGCGGCCGGACACAACAGCGGTAAATGGGGCGTGGGCTGGACCAACAACCCCGCCAACCCGCTGTGGAAGGAGAACCGGCTGCCCTTCCTCGAAGCGGCCGGTGGCGGCGACGACTACTCGCACGCCGCGCACCCGCAGGACTGGCCCTACCAGGAGAAGGTGATCGGCTGGGCGGGCCGCCCGATCTCGGCGATGGCCAAGCCCGGTGAGATGGTGGTGGGCTACCGGCCCGCCTGGTGGAACAACAATGCCTTCCGTACCCGGGCCAAGCCCCCGAACATGCTCTTCTGCACGGCCGCCAACGACTGCGACCCCGGGAAGATCAGTGACGGCGCGTCCAACCAGACCGGCCGTGGCCCCTGCCTGCTGCCCGGCGACCCCGACGAGAACAATCCGCTGTATCTGAAGTGCTGGTGGCATCACGAGGTCACCTGGAAGAACTGTGAGGCCGCCGCCGAATGCGGATACCCGGTCCACCGGTTCAACACCACTTACCCGGAGCAACCCAATGAGAACACCTCGTACCCGCCGAGGTGCGACCACGGGCTTCCGGCCGGAACCGTCGTCGTCGACGACATCCCCAGCGGGGTCACGCCAACCGGCCAATCCGGTCATACCTGTGGGGCGAGCGGATCCGGTGGAACATTCGGCTTCACCTTCGCCGCCTCCAACGGCCACTATCCGGGGAAGATGGACCTCCATCAGATCGGGGCGGGCTACGGCGACCACTTCTGGTTCACCCATACCCGCAAACCCTCCTCCGCCGACGGCCAACGGCTGCTGACCACCGGGACCTGGACCCCGAGCCGTACCTTCGACCAGTGGGTGAGGATCCTGGTCCACGTCCCCGACCACGGCGCGCACACCCAACAGGCCCGGTACGAGATCGACACCGGCACGGGCGCCTTCACCCGCAGCAGAACCCTGGGCCAGGAACACAAGTCCAACAAATGGGTCTCCCTCGGCGTCTACCGGGTCAACGGCACCCCACGGGTGAGACTCGCGAGTACGGCCCTGGACGGCACCGGTGACGAGGACGTGGCGTGGGACGCCGTCGCCTTCCAGCCGCTGCCCGCCAAACCCAGACATGTCGTCGCGGTACTCGGTGACTCCTTCACCTCCGGCGAGGGCGCGGGGGCGTACTCCCGGGAGAGCGACAAGGACCACGGCACCGCCCAGTGGAACGCCTGCCGCCGCAGCGACAACGCCTGGGCCCGGAAGCTGGTGCTCCCCGGTAACACGACTCCCCTCGGCACCCTCACCGACGGCTTCGGAACCGCCGCCGAACTGGGCTTCACGGCCTGCTCCGGGGCGATGACGAAGGATGTCGCCGCGGTACCCAGCGGCAATCTGCCGCAGCCGCACCGGGAGGGCCGGTTCGGCGAGGTCCTCCAGACCGACTCGGGAGTGCTCAGCCCCGATACGACCCTGGTGATGCTGACCCTCGGCGGCAATGACGAGGGCGGCTTCGCCGCCGCCATGCAGGAGTGCGGAGGACTGAGCAACTGCGCCAACGACGCCGGGTTCCTGCCCAAGTACCGCGGTGTCGTCGACCGGATGATCCCCGACCTCGAAGCCGTCCTCGCGACGGTGGCGGCCCGGGCGCCGCAGGCGAGGATCGTTCTGATGGGCTATCCGGAACTCCTGAGCCGTACCGAGAAGTGCAGCGGATCGCTCTACTACGACCTGACGGAGGTGCAGGCCCTGGCGGAACTGGTCGGCTACGCCAACACCCGGCAGCGGACGCTCACCGACCTCCTGCGGACCGGTCCCGGCCAGATGAAGATCGACTACGCCGACCCGGTGAGCGCCTTCGTCGGCCACGGCGGCTGCGACACCGACGAATGGATCAACAAATTCGTCCTCGGCCCCAACGGTGACGGCGACTTCCATCTCGGCGACCCCGCCGCCGTCCCGGCCGCCTGCCTCTGGGGCGCCCTGGGCGGCAAGTGCCTGAGCCGTGAATCCTTCCACCCCAAGAACGCCGGGACCACCGGCTACGCGACGGTCATGCAAGCACGGCTGCAGGCCATCGGATATCAAGGAACGCCCTGAGATGACGGAGGACTCCCGTCGGCGCACCCGCTCCGTGGCGGGTGGGTGCGCCGTCGTCCCGGCGATCGCCGCACTCCTGGCCGCCGGATTCCTCGTACTGGTGTCCCTGGCGGCCACCGAATTCTTCGGCCGCTCGGCCGAACCGCCCAAGAAGCCCACGACGGCCGCCGCCGCCGAGGTGACGCGAAACCGGCTGGAGTACGCCGCGCGCGACGGAGACCTCAGCACCGAGGACATCGCCCACGCGGCGCGGAACGGGCAGTGGCGGACCGACACCGGGTCCACCGCTCTCGGTATCACCGTCGTCTATCCGGCGACCGGGGACACGCCCGCCCGCTGCTATCGCTTCGTCGTTCCACTGCCGCTGAACAGCGGCACCCGGGTAACCCTGCCACGGCCCGGAGACGGCTGCGACGAGCGGCTGTCGCCCTCCCCCCATGCCGATCCGTCCACCACACCGAAAGGTCTCGTGACGTGAGAAAGCTGTCCATCACGGTGAGCGCCGCGGCGATCGCGGCGGTGCTCGCCGGCTGTGGAACACCACAAACGGAAGGTTCCTCCGGTGGTGCCGCCCCGGGAAACCCGCCACCGGTCGCGGCCACCGCCCTGCCCACGGCGCCCGGGAGCGGCCTGACCAAGGGCCTGGCCCTCCCCGTCGACCAGTACATCGTTCAGCCCGCCGACGGCTACGTCCGCCAGACAGTCGTGGCGGACCAGTGGCGCTCGTGCATGGCGCGCTACGGATTCGCCGACTTCGGGCCCCCGCGGGCCGATCCGCGGTCCGTCGCCGTCCAGGTCGATACCGGACTGGGGCGGCGCTACGGGGTCTCCGACCTCGCCTCGGTCACCAAGTACGGCTATCACCTGCCCAGGGACGTACCCGAGGCACCCCACTGGGAGCCCGCGCCGGGCGCGGAGACCGCCGTCTTCACCGGGGCGGGGGAGCAACTCGTCGACGGGGCGTACCAGGGGCGGGCGGTACCCGAAGGCGGCTGCCGGGGCGAGGCGCGCCGGATGTTCCCCGTACCCCGGTCACCCCATGCGGAACGGCTCGGCCTGAAGTCCTTCGAGGCGTCCCGCGAAGCTCCGGCGGTGGTGGCCGCGGTCGGCCGCTGGGCGGCCTGTATGAAGGCGGAAGGCTACGACCGGGAGCATCCGCTGGACGACCTGGAGCGGTACGGCATCCGGCTGCAGAACCCGAAGCCCGACACGAAGGAGATCGCCCACGCGGTCGCCGATGTCACCTGCAAGGAGCGGACCGGGCTGATCGGGATCTGGCACGGTGAGGAGACCGCCCGGCAGCGGACGGCGATCCAGGCGGACGCGGACCGGCTCGCCGCCGAGAAGCGGACCAAGGACACCGGTACGGCACAGGCACGACGGGCATACGAGACGGGGGCCGAGCGATGACCATCTGGAAGAGGACCGCCGGAGTGGTGGCGGCCGGAGCCCTGGCCGCGCTCGGCCCGGCACCGGCCCCCGCGGCGGCGGTGCCGATCTCCTACGAGGCGGACGCCTGCGGCTCCTCGGGGAACCGTTACTGCTTCGCCCTGCACTACAACAGCCGTGGTGGCCAGACCTGGTACTCGGACAGCCCCTGTTTCGTCTCGAACAAGGACATCCCCAATCACGCCGGATACTCGCCGAACGGTGTGGCCCAGGTGGTGTACGTCTTCACGGCCGGCCAGATGAACTGGAGCGCCGCCGTCTGTGTCCTCAGCAACAGCGGTGACGGCCAGCCGGTCAAGAACAACGCGGCTTCGGCGGCCAACGGGGAGTGCTCGGTGTCGTACCGGGTGTACTACAACTCCGGTTACAGCGGTCCGAACCAGACCTTCGGTCCGACCTGCGGGGACTACTGGCCCGCGGTCGACCTGAACTCCGGGGTCAAGAACAACAACGCCTCGTCCGCCAGGTTGTGACCGTGTCCGCCGGCCCGACCGGGCGGTGAACGAAGACGGCCCCGGCCGGAGCGTGTTCCCACGTTCCGGCCGGGGCCGCCCGTCGCCTGGCCGGTGCCGTACGGCCCCGTTCAGTCCCGCTCGGTCCCCGTTCGGTCCCGGTGCGCGCCGATCGCGTCCACCAGGGCGGCGAGAGCCGTGGCCAGGGCGTCGAGGCCGTCATGCGGCTCGCCGCCCGGCTCCGTCATATACAGATCCCGGCGGATCTCGATCATCAGACCGGTCACCCTCGGGTCCCCGTAGTACGCCAGCGGGATGTACGTCCCGGCGAACGGGGTGTCCGGGGCCGTACCGCCGAAACCGCCGAAGGCCCGTTCCGCCGCGGCGACCAGCCACGGCGGGGTGTGGCCCGCGTCCGTGCCCAGACAGACCGGCGGACGCGGCCCGTCGCCGTGGAGTTCGTACGGCAGCCGGGCGCTCGGGTAGGAGTGGACGTCGACCAGCACCGCGCGCCCGGTCGCCGCGATCCGGTCCGCGACCGCCTCGGTCACGGCCCGGGCGTACGGCTCGAAGAACCGGGTGACCAGCGGGCCCGGATCCGTGTCCGCCGGGCGCAGCGGCTCGCCGTGGGTGGTCCGGGTGTAGACCGCGCCCATACCGACCGCGAGCATCTCCTCCCGCTCGTCGGGGAACCGCTCCGGGTCGACCACGAGCCGGGAGAGCCCGTTGACGAACCGCCAGGGCTCCCGGCCGCCGCAGCGCCTCGCGGCGGCCTCGGCGAGCGGGGCCGTATGCGCGTCCGTGATGTGGTCCAGCTCCCGGGCCAGCGCCGCGTCGTCCGGCAGCAGGGCCGATCGGACGTCCGGCGGGATCGTCCGGGACGAGTGCGGGACGTGCAGCAGGACCGGGGAGTCCGGGGCGCCGGGGATCAGCCGGTACGGCTCCGGAGTCACGCCGGGTCCTCGGCGGCCCGGCGGACCACGGGGTCCTCGGCCGCCACCGGGTCCCGTACGGGGTCGGCGTCCTCCACGGAGATCCCCTCGGCGGTCTTCGCCGTGGACGGGGTGTCATCGGCCGTCTTCGGGGCCACCACGACCTGTGCGGGCTCGCAGTCGTCCGGAGCCGGAGCGGATGCGGCCACCGGCCCGCCGCCGTCCACGAACCGCAGCAGACAGGGCTCCGTCCAGCGCGCGGCCAGCGGACCCAGGATCACCAGAATGAGGACGTACGCCGTCGCGATCGGGCCGATCCTCGGCTCCGACGCCACCGCGAGGCCCGCGATCACGATGGAGAACTCGCCGCGCGCCACCAGCGCGCCGCCCGCCCGCAGCCGCCCCTTGGGGCCGATGCCCGCGCGCTTCGCCGCGTACCAGCCCGTACCGATCTTGGTGGCGGCCGTGACGACCGCCAGCAGCAGCGCGGGCAGCAGGACCGGCGGGATCTCCGTCGGGTCCGTCGACAGACCGAAGAAGACGAAGAACACCGCCGCGAACAGGTCACGCAGCGGCGTCAGCAGCTTGCGGGCGCCCTCCGCGACCTCGCCCGAGAGCGCGATACCGACCAGGAACGCGCCGACCGCCGCCGACACCTGGAGCTCCTGCGCCACGCCCGCGACCAGCAGCGTCAGCCCCAGCACCACCAGCAGCAGCATCTCCGGATTGTCGGAGTTCACGGCCCGGCTGATCACCCGGCCGTGACGGAGCGCCAGATAGAGCACGATACCGACGGTCCCGAGCGCGATCAGCAGCGTCACACTGCCGCCCGCCAGACCGACCCCGGCGAGCAGGGCCGTCAGCAGCGGCAGATAGACCGCCATCGCCAGGTCCTCCATCACCAGGATGCCCAGGATCACCGGGGTCTCCCGGTTGCCCAGCCGCTCCAGGTCCGTGAGCACCTTGGCGATCACGCCGGAGGAGGAGATCCAGGTGACGCCCGCCAGGGCGACCGCCGCGACCGGGCCCCAGCCCAGCAGCAGCGCCGCCGCCGCGCCCGGCACCGCGTTCAGGACGAAGTCCACCAGACCGGACGGATACTGCGTCTTGAGACTGCCGACGAGTTCGGAGGCGCTGTACTCCAGACCGAGCAGAAGCAGCAGCAGGATCACGCCGATCTCGGCGCCGACCGCGACGAAGTCCTCACTGGCGCTCATCGGCAGCAGTCCGCCGGTCCCGAACGCCAGCCCCACCAGCAGATACAGCGGAATGGGGGAGAGCCCGATCCGGCCCGCGAACCGGCCTATCAGACCGAGCCCGAGGATGATCGCCCCGAGTTCGATCAGGAGTGTCGTGGTGTGGTGCACGGCTCAGCCTTCCGCGATGATCTCGGTGAGGGCGTCGACACCCTCACGGGTGCCGACGGCTACCAGGGTGTCCCCGAGGGCGAAACGGAAGTCCGGGCCGGGGGAGGGGTGGGCCCCCGTACGGCGCAGTACGGCGACGATCGAGGCACCGGTACGCGCCCGGGCCCGGGTCTCGCCCAGCACCTCGCCGATGTAAGGCGAGCGGGTGCCGATCAGGATGTGCTCGGTCACCAGATCGATGCCGTCGGTGCGGACGGCGTCGATCGGCTCCGGGTCGATCAGATGCGCCAGCGCCGTGGCCTCGGCGGAGGACAACGGGACCTCCACCACACAGGCGTCGGGGTCGTCCGACTTGTAGAAGCCCAGGAACCGGCGTCCGTCGTGGTGTACGACGACGGAGATATGCCGACCCGCCTCGGTCGTGAAGTCGTATTGCGTACCGACTCCCGGCAATGAGGTCCGACGAGTGCCCATGGTCGCCTCCCGGGGCGTGACAGAGCCGCCCGCGGGACCGCCGCAGGGGATGCGCCGGGCCGTCGAGCGGCGAAAGGTGGGTAGAACGGACGCATCTTACGGTGTACATGCCGGGGCTCTGCTGGCGCCGTTGAGGTATGCGGGGTTCCCGCGCCCCTGGGGCCCTGAGCTGTGCCCCCTGCTTTCGGGCGGCGGAGAGTCCTTTGGGGTGCGGAGAATCGCGCGCTCGGCCCAGGACGGCCCGGCGCCCTGATGTTGTCGGCGGCCTGCGGACCGTCCGTGGCTGGTCTCGCAGTTCCGCCCCCTACGCCTGGCGGCGTGGGGGGACCCTCCGCGCCACCTGGGTCGCCCTCCTGACCGCTCTTTCCCGGAGGCGGGTCCCTCCTGCCGTGGGCGGGCCCCTTTCAGGGCCGGCGCTCGGGGGAGCATTGAGGGGCGCGGGGAACTGCGCGACCAGCCACAGAAGGCGCGCGGTCGCCCGACGGCCTTCGCCCGGCCGGGCGGATGGCGTGGGCCTCACCCGGAGGGCCGAGACGCTGGGGCCCCATCGCCGAAGGCACAGGGCGCGGGCCGGTCCGGAAGGCGCGCGGCGCGGCCCGGTTGTCAGAGGCGGCGCTCCGACGCCAGCGCGTCGATCGCCGTCGAGACGCGGTCCCACGTCCCGGCGTCCCGCTCCAGCCCGGGGAGTTCCGTCGGTGCCGGGCCCGCCTCGGCCCAGGCGGCGGAGATCGCGACCGGGTCAGCCCCCGACACCGCCGCCGCGGCCAGCGCCGCCGCGCCGAGGGCCGTCGGATCCGTCGCCGCGGGCAGGATCAAGGGGCGGCCGGAGAGGCGGCGTACGGTCTCCACCCAGTGCCGCCCCCGCGCCCCGCCGCCGATCAACCGCAGCGGCAGCGCCGCCGTCTCCGGCCGGGAGGGGTCGAGACCGCAGGCGGCGAGGACTTCGTCCAGGGCGCGCAGTACCGAGACCACCGCCCCCTCGTACGCGGCGCCCAGGATCTGCTGACGGGACGTGGCGTGCCGCAGTCCGGTCAGCGTTCCGGAGGCGCCCGGCAGATCGGGGGTCCGTTCGCCGTCGAGATACGGCAGCAGGACCAGTTCGCCACCGGCCTCGGCCGCCTCCCGGCCGAGCCCGAGCAGTTCCGCGATCCGGTCCACCGCGAGCGTGCAGTTCAGGGTGCAGGCCAGTGGCAGATACGTACCGTCGGTGGCGGCGAATCCGGAGAGCGCCGGGGTCACGGGCCGGACCCGGGTCGCCGCGTAGACCGTGCCGGACGTACCGAGGCTCAGTACGGGGGAGTCCAGCAGACCCGCCCCGCCGAGACCGAGCCCGACGGCCGCCGCCATGTTGTCGCCCGTGCCCGCGGCGACCGCGATCCCCGGGGGCAGTCCGAGGTGGTCCGCCGCCGGGGCGGTGAGGGTCCCGGCCCGGGTCCCGCCGGTCGGGGCGACCTCGGGCAGCAGCCCCGGGTCGAGTCCGATGAGCGCGAGGACTTCGGGGTCGTACGCCCCTGTGCCCGTCGCGTACCAGCCGGTGCCCGACGCGTCGCCCGGGTCGGTCACCGCGACCCCGCAGAGCCGCTCGGTGAGGAAGTCGTGGGGGAGCCGTACGGCCGCCGCGGCGGACGCGGACTCCGGTTCGCGCTCGGTTAGCCAGCGCCACTTGGCCGCGGTGACCGCCGCGACCGGGGCCGAACCGGTCCGGAAGGCCCATACGCGAGCGCCGTCGTCGTCGCTGCCGTCGCCGTACGCCGTGCCGTCCGGTGACCCGCCGAACGCCTCACCGAACGCCTCCGTCAGCGCGGCGGCCTGCGGCGCCGAGCGGGTGTCGTTCCACAGCAGGGCCGGACGGACCGGACGGCCCGCCCGGTCGAGGACGACCAGACCGTGCTGCTGGCCCGCCACCGCGATCCCCGTCACCGCCGACGCCGGAACGCCCGCCTCCGAGAGTCCGCGCGCGACGGCGTCCCGCAGGGCCGACCACCACCCCTCCGGATCGCTCTCCCGGGCGCCCCCGACCCCGCCGACCTCGTGCGCGGCCCGGCCGACGGCCAGCGCGCGACCGGTCTCCGCGTCCGTGACCACCGCCTTCGCCGACTGGGTCGAGCTGTCCACACCGATGACCACGGCCCGAGCGGGCATCGCTCCACCTCTTTGTGCGCGATCCATTTGGATGTCCGGCGAACAAATTACGCCAACCTCCGCCGAGGCGACAGGGGTTGTGCCCCTATCGCATCTCACGGTCGCTGTGCTTCCTTGGTATCGCATTAGTCATCCGACCGAACAAACATCTCGTCACCTCGCGATCGAAGGCGGTCACCACCATGTCGGCAGCAGGCAGCGCAACGACGGCCGGGAGATATCTCCCCACCCCGGAGGACCGGTTCAGCTTCGGACTCTGGACGGTCGGCTGGCAGGGCCGTGACCCCTTCGGCGACGCCACCCGGCCGCCCCTCGACCCGGTCGAGACCGTGCACCGCCTCGCCGGCCTCGGGGCGTACGGAGTCACTTTCCACGACGACGACCTCATCCCCTCCGACGCCTCGGAGCCCGAGCGGGATCGCCGGATCGCCCGCTTCCGTGCCGCCCTCGACACCACCGGCCTCGTCGTCCCCATGGCCACCACCAACCTCTTCACCCACCCCGTCTTCAAGGACGGCGCCTTCACCGCCAACGACCGCGACATCCGGCGGTACGCGCTCCGCAAGACCATCCGCAATATCGACCTCGCCGCCGAACTCGGGGCCCGGGTCTATGTCGCCTGGGGCGGGCGCGAGGGCGCCGAGTCCGGTGCCGCCAAGGACGTCAGGACCGCGCTCGACCGGCTGAAGGAAGCGTTCGACCTGCTCGCCGACTATGTCACCGCCCAGGGCTTGCCCCTGCGGTTCGCCCTCGAACCCAAGCCCAACGAACCCCGGGGGGATCTGTTGCTGCCGACCGTCGGCCACGTCCTCGCCTTCATCGAACGGCTGGAGCGACCCGCCCTCTTCGGGGTCAATCCGGAGGTCGGCCATGAGCAGATGGCAGGACTGAACATCACGCACGGCGTCGCCCAGGCCCTGTGGGCGGGCAGACTCCTCCATATCGATCTCAACAGCCAGAGCGGCGTCAAATACGACCAGGACCTCCGCTTCGGCGCCGCCGACCCCCGCTCCGCCTTCTGGCTGGTCGACCTGCTGGAGTCGGCGGGATACCAGGGCCCCCGGCACTTCGACTTCAAACCGCCGCGCACCGAGGACACCACCGGGGTGTGGGCCTCGGCCGCCGGATGTATGCGGAACTATCTGATCCTCAAGGACCGGGCCGCCGCCTTCCGGGCCGACCCCCGGGTCCGGGACGCGCTGCGCGCCGCCCGGCTCGGCGAACTCGCCGTCCCCACCGCCGCCGACGGACTCGAAGGGCTGCTGGCGGACCCGTCCGCGTACGAACTCTTCGACACCGAGGCGGCGGCGGAACGCGGAATGGCCTTCGAGGCGCTGGACCAGCTCGCCCTCGACCATCTGCTCGGCGTCGGCTGACCCGCTCCCGCCGGCCGGTGTGTCAGCCGGCCGTCACCCGGCCCGTGTACGCCAGGGGATCCGTGAGGACGTCCTGGACGACCAGGCCCGCCGCGCCCCGGACCGCGTCCGTCGACGGGGACGACGCCCGCAGCCGAGCGGCGGCCACCGGCCAGAGGCCCGAGACCACCCGCCCCGCCAGTTCACGGGAGGCGGGCGGGCCCAGCCAGGGGCTCAGCGGCCGGTAGATCCCGCCCAGCACCACCGCGTCCGGGTCGAAGAGATTGACCGCCGCCGCGAGCACCCGGCCCAGCATCATCCCCGCCCGGGCCAGCGCGAGCAGGGCCCGCTCGTCGCCCGCGCGGGCGCGATGGGCCAGCTCGGCGACGGCCGTGGCACCGTCGGACTCGTCGAGCCCGGCGGCCCGCAGCAGCGCCGACTGGCCCGCGTACTGCTCCAGGCAGCCCCGGGCGCCGCAGCGGCACTCGGGCCCGTCGGGGGCCACCACGGCATGGCCGATCTCCCCGGCGAAGCCGTGTGCGCCGCGCAGCAGTTCGCCGCCGAGTACCAGCGCGCCGCCGACCCCGATCTCCCCGCTGAGATAGACGAAGGTACGGGCGTCGCCGAGGCCGCCGAACCACAGCTCGGCCAGCGCCGCCAGGTTCGCCTCGTTCTCGGCGCGGACCGGGAGGGCGGGCAGCCGGGGGCGCTGGGCGGCCAGGGACTCGGCGAACAGGGTCTCGGCGGGCACCCGGTTCCAGCCGAGATTGGGTGCGGAACGGACCGCTCCGGAGGCGACGAGCCCGGGGAGGGCGAGCGCCGCGCCGACCGGATGGAGCTCCTGTTCGGCGGCGGAGACCAGGGCCCGGGAGGCGATCCTGGCCGCCCGGGCCAGGACCCGGGCGGGGGCCGCGCCCCGGTTGTCGAGGTGTTCCACCAGGCGGACCCGGTCGGTGCCCGCGAGATCGACGACGCAGACGGAGACGTAGTCGACATTGATCTCGACGCCGAGGCCCGCGACTCCGGTCCTGGCCACCTTCAGTACCGTCCCCGGCCGGCCCGCCTGGCCGCTGAACGTCTTGCCCGACTCGGAGAGGAAGCCCGCCTCCAGCAACTGCTCGACCAGGGACGAGATCGCGGCCCTGGTCAGTCCGACCCGGGCGGAGACCCCGGCGCGGGTGGTCTCCCCGGCGTCGCGGACCGCGCGCAGGACGAGGCTGAGGTTATGGCGCCGTACGGTGTCCCGCCCGGCCTTGGGCTCCAGCGGATCACGACCGGAACGTACGGCTCCGCCCGGGGCCGGGCGGCTCGCGGCGGCCCCGCCCCGGGAGGTGGCGGCGATCCCGGCGGATCCCCCCGCCGCCCCCGCCGCTCCTCCGGCGGGGCCTCCCGCCGTCGCCCCGGGGGCGGCCGGACCGGGCCCCGCCGCCACGGGTCCGGGACCTGGACCGGGGCCCGGGAGCGTCGCCGGGGCGGGCCCGGGGGAGGGGAGCGGGACGTCGGCCCGGTGCGTCACCGGGTGGTCGGCCCGCGCGGATCGCGCGGCTCTGTCCATACGGCGTCAGCCCTGGGGTCCGCGGTAACCCAGCGACGCCTCGATACGGCCCGCGAGCCCGTCGCGCGGGTGGGTGCCGCGCCCGGCCGGTCCGGGACCGGCCAGCCAGGGGCGGCAGCGGCTGCCGAGCAGCAGTCCGAAGCTCTCCGCCTCGTTCTCCTCGCACTGGTCGAAGCGGGTCCTGGCGGCCACCGAGAGGACCGTGTCCCGCAGATCGGCGTCGTCGGAGAGCAGCCGGGCGGCGACCTGGGCGCCCTCCACATGGTGGGAGCGGTGCCCCGCCTTCATATGCCACAACTCATGACCGAGGATGACCAGTTGATGATCGGGTGCGGTTCGCTCCTCGATCACGATCAGATCCTGTTCGGTCATGTCGAGCCAGAGACCGCTCGCGGTCCCCGGCGGGAAGACGGCCGTACGGAACAGCACCGGCCGGCCCCGCTGCGCGCTCATCCCGGCGCAGAGGGCCGCGTAGAGATCGGCGGGCTCCGCGGGCGCGGGCAGATCGATCGCGGCTACCAGCTCACCGCAGAGCCGACGCATCTGCTTGCCTATGCTCACCGTTCTCCTCTCCCCCCTCGGCGCCCCTCGCCGTCCGGCCGCGTCCGCGCGCTCCGCGGACCGGCCCCTCCGCATCCTCGCGCGAACCGGGGCCGGTGCTGAAGTCAGGTTTCCGTCTGGTTCAGGCCGTTCGCCGGGCCGGAATCGGCCGATTCGCCGCGCCCGGTCGGCTTGACGCTCTCCAGCAGCATGTCGAGCCATTCGGTGACCTTGTCGCGGTGTTTGTCCGTGGGGAGCTGGGCCGCCCGCCAGGCGATCCCGCGTACCCCGTGGTCGAGCAGCAGCCGCTCCAGCGGATCGCCGTCCACGGCGAAGTCCGTCAGCAGCCGCTGCTCGGTTCTCAGCAGGGCGTCGTTGAGCGCCTGGGTGTCGTCGGCGGTGAGGAATCCGGCATGGACGCCGAAGAACCGCTGGATCGCGTCGCAGTGCTCCATGGTCGGCCGCCGGTCGCCGTTGATCAGGGCACCGGCCTGCTGGCGGGACATCCCCGCGCCGTCCGCGATCTCCTGCTGGGTGTAGCGGCGTCCGTTGGGCTTCAGCCGGGTGGTGCGGAGCAGGTCGAGGCGCTGGAGGAAGCGCGCCTGGAGGTCGGGCTCCCCGGCCGGGCGCCCTTCGAGGAGGGCGGTGGCCACATCGGCGGGCACACCGGACGCCTCCGAGAGCTGATGGACGTCGAAGACCTCGCCGTGGCTCAGTCCGAGTCGGTCCGCGAGTTCGGCGACACGGGTCACGGAAGCCGCCAGGGTGTCCGCGGCTGCCGGACCCGGAACCGAGAAGCCGTCTGTCACCAGTAGGTCTCCTAGATCACGCGAGAGGGCTCCGCACACAGTTGGCTGCCCGGAGATTAACGGTTTCGGAGCCGGTCAACCAGCTTTTGCCACAGCTGTGGCGGGATCCATGCGGTCAGGGGCGCAGAATGCCACGATAGTTGACATGCTCTGCTGAGCAGGAGCAGGATCGCGGGGCGGGGTGAAGATCAATGACGCCGCCGCGGCGAGAAATTCGAGAAGGGTGGCGTTCTCGATGACACATGAGACGGGGGTCGACCGTCCTGGTGTCCACGGGCGTCGGGGATGCACGGGGACCGGGAGCGGCCGGGGCAGTCTGCGGTCGCGGAGATTCGCCGACCTGGTCCGCGGGCGCCGTGAGGAGCTGGGTCTGAGCGAGGCCGATGTGGCGGCCCGGCTGGACATCAGCACCGGGGCGTACGGCAGCTGGGAGCGTACCCCCGCCCACGAGTGGACCGAGGAGCGGCTGCACGCTCTGGTCAAGGCGCTGGAGATGACCGACCAGGAGGGCGGCTGGCTGTTCCGGCTGGCTGTCGACCGGGAGATGCCGGCCTCCGCCCAGCCGCCCGCCCGCAAGGACGTCCTGCCACTGGGGCCCGCGCGGCCCTCGGGCGCCGCCTTCCCGCGGCGTACCCCGGTCGGTCCGCTGCTGCCGTTCCCGCCGATCACGTCCCCGCCGCCGCGCTCGGCGCCGACCCCGCCCGCCGACCCCGCCACCCAGGCCTATCTGCGGGACTACGCGGTCATGATGGACGCCGTCCCGCTGCCCTCGGTCCTCTTCGACCGGCGCTGGGACGTGGCCCATGCCAACCCGGCGTTCGAGGAGCTGTTCCGGGAGGTCGGGGCGCATCCCACCGCGATGCCGGACCAGAACTTCCTGCGGTTCGTCCTCTTCCACCCGGACGCCGGATCGGTGCTCGCCGACCGGGAGACCGGCTGGTGCCTGCCGCTGCTGGCCCAGTTGGAGACGGCGCTGGAGCGGTACGCCGACGACGGTGTGCTTCAGGCCATTCGCCGGGACATCGAGGACGACCCCATCATGGACGCGGCCTTCCGCAGCGGGCTGCCGCACTGGGTGCGCGCCACGGGCGCCGCCGCCGTCCATCACGACGGCGCCGTGCGGACGGTCTACCACCCCGACCCCCGCTGGGGCCGGGCGGAGTGCCGGATCGTCGACGAGACCCCGGCGACGCTGGAGGAGTGCGGCTACACCCGGATGACCCTGGTCCTGCGGGAGTTCGGCACACCCGGCGCGCCCGACGCCCGGCGGAAGAAGTCCAAGACGCATCTGCGTGCGGTCGGCGGGGCCTGAGCGGCCGGACACCCCGCGACGGTGACGGTATGTCACCGAGGCCGAAAATATCCGGAATTGGCCACTCCGAAGGGTGAGGGCCTTGTCAGGCCCGACCGGCGGCAGCAGCATGTCCGCATGTCCCAGCAGAGTTCCGCCGGAGCGGCGGAGCGTCCGGGCGGCCCGTCGGCCCGCCCCGTAATCCAGCGGTGAGCGCCTCTGCGCGCGGTGGCCGTCCGGTCTGCCGTACAGCCCGTGGCCGGTGTCGCCGCCTGCTTTCCCGCCGGCGGGCGGGGGAGCCGTCAGGAGGGCGCGGAGAAACGGCCCGGCCCGTGGTACGGGCCGGGCCGCGAACGGCCTACGGCGTCCCGACGGCGCCCTTCGGCCGAGGTGTTCGAGGTCCGGGCCCCCGACTTCCCCAAGCGGAGGCCCGGACCTCTCCCCCTTCCCCATTCCCCCCTTTTCCCCCTGTTCCCCCGTTTCCCCCCTCCGCCCCGGTGTCCCGAGTGCTCCCGGGCGCCGTCGTCGCCCGGGGCGGGTCACCGGAACGAAGCCACGGCCCATTCCGCGGCGAGCACCAGGGCGACCCCGGCGCCGAGGACCGCCGTGGCGACTCTGGTCCGTCCGGCCTTGCTGAGCACCAGCGCACTGCCCGACATGATCAGTGCGACACCGTAGAAGCCCATCGTCAGTACCGAATGCGTGCTGCCGAGCCGCAGGGTCAGCACCGCCCCTACCGCGACCATGATCACGGTGGAGAGGACGACGCGTACCCGGCGTGCCTGGCGTGGTGTGAGCCCCGTTCGTTCGGGGGCCGAATTGGCTTCCGACATGCGGGAAAGCCTATCCGCCCGGCCCATGGCGAGTGGTTCGGTGACCGGATCCGGAGTGATCACGGCCGGTTCCGGCTAACCGGTTCCACCGGCGCCCGCCCACCGGGGCGCGGTACCGGTGAGCTGGCAGGCCAGCAGATAGAGAGGAATGGGCGGAGTGTAGGGACTGTGGTCGTCGGGCCGGTGGACGAGCCGGGGACGGATCCCCGGGACCCGTGCCCCGGGGGCGTAGTGCGCGGGCAGCGGCCAGGTCACCCCGTCGTCGGACCCGGCGGGGACGATCCACCACCACCAGTCCGCGTCGGCGTAGACACAGCCGCTCCTCGGCAGCCCGCCCAGCAGCCGGAAACCGAAGCGGGCGGGCACCCCGACCGCGTCCCTGCCCAGGGCGGGCAGGAGGACGGGCGGCAGTTCGAGCCGGATCGTACGGTCCCGGTCGTCCGGGCCGCCCGTGGTGCCGATGGCTTCGGCACCACGCCCGGCGCGGTGACCGTACGTGACCACCGTGGTGCGGATGGCGGACCCGCGGCCCTGGTGCTCCGGACCGCCGGAGACGGTACGGGGCTCGGGACCGGCGAGCGTACGGGGCCCGGGCCCGGAGCGGGTGCGGGCATCCGGCCCGTACCCGGCGACGTACCGCGGGCGATACCCGCGTACGGTCGGCGTGCCTCGGTCCGCGCCGGGGGCGTGTGCCCCGACGACGACCCCGGCGCCCCCGCGACCGGCCCGGTGGAGAACCGCGTAGTGCCTCAGCACGGCCCCTCCGAACCCCTCGGGAAGGAGACGCCGTACGGAATGTGTGTGTGCGCCAGCTCGGCCCAGACGGTCCGGCCGGCGCCGTACAGGGCCGAATGCGCGCCCCACGAGCTGGAGACCGCCTCCACGAGCAGCAGTCCCCGGCCCCGTTCCTCCGCCTCGCGTGAATGGCAGACCTGCGGGCCCGAGGGGCCGCACCCCTGGTCCCGCACGCTGATCCGCAGTTGCTCCACGCCGTTGAGCAGTTCGCAGGCGACCAGATGGCTGCCGCTGTGCACCACGGCATTGGTCACCAGCTCGGATATCACCAGCATGGCGGTGTCGTGGGTGTCCCCGCCGATCCCCCAGCAGCGCAGCCGGTCCCCGGTGAGACGGCGGGCTCTGGAGACGTACTCGACGCGCGCCGGGAGCTCGAAGCCGTACCGGTGGTGGTCGGCCTCCGAGCACGGATCCAGGAGTGGGGCGTGGCGCGTGTCGTGGTTCACAACCAACACTGTCGCGCTGCAATCGACATTTTGGCAAGGGTCACTGTGAATTTTTCAGAGTGGGCATATTCAGCGACACTGGGCGCGTGGCACACTGCACGCATCAGCACGTGGGGAGGTCTTCGAAGTGAGTGAACCGCGGTCCGCCCCCACGGTGGGGCAGGTCGTCCTCGGCAAGCGCCTGCAGGATCTGCGCGAGCGCGCCGGACTCAGGCGCGAGGAGGCCGCGAAGGTCCTCCGGGTCGCCGCGGGCACCATTCGCCGGATGGAGACCGCCGAGGTCGCGCTGAAGATCCCGTACGTCCAACTGCTGCTGGACGCCTACGGCATCAGCGAGGAGGAGGCCCGCGGCTTCATCGAACTCGCCGAGGAGGCCAACAAGCCCGGCTGGTGGCAGCGGTTCCACGACGTCCTGCCCGGCTGGTTCAGCATGTACGTCAGCCTGGAGGGCGCGGCCAGCCTGATCCGGGCGTACGAGCCCCACTTCGTCCCCGGTCTGCTGCAGACCGAGGACTACTCCCGGGCGATCATGCTCAGCGGAGCCATCGGACAGACCGACCCCGATGACATCGAGCGCCATGTGGCGCTGCGGATGGAGCGGCAGTCCCTGCTGCTCCAGCCCGACGCACCCAGACTGTGGGTGATCATGGACGAGACGGTGTTCCGCAGGCCCGTCGGCGGCCCCGGCGTCATGCGCGAGCAGATCGACCGACTGCTCGAAGGCGCCGAACTGCCCCATGTCACCCTGCAGATCGCGGAGTTCGCGTCCGGACACCACCCCGGCACCTACGGGCCGTTCGTGCTGTTCCGGTTCGCAGTCCCCGAGCTCCCGGACATGGTGTACAGCGAGTACCTCAGCGGGGCCGTCTATCTCGACGCCCGCCCCGAGGTCGCCTCGCACCTTGAGGTTCTGGACCGCATGGCGGCCCAGGCCGCGACTGCACAACGCACGAAGGAGATCCTCAACGATCTCCGCAAGGAGCTATGAATGGAACACGTATACAACGGCATGCCCGCCACCGAGCTGGGCGACGTGGGCTGGCACAAGCCGTGGAGCGGCGGTAACGGCGGCAACTGCTTCGAGACGATGAAGCTGGCCGACGGCCGGGTCGCCGTCAGACAGTCCGCCGACCCCGAAGGCCCGGCGCTGATCTACACCCCCGGCGAGATCGCCGCCTTCATCCAGGGCGCCAAGTCCGGCAAGGCCGATTTCCTGCTCACCTGAGCAGCCCTCCGGTTCCCGCTCCCCGCTCCATTCCGTTCCGGATTCGCTTCCGCTCACCGATATTGATGGTTCCCATGACCGACAGATCCCCGTCCGACGGCTGTTTACCCTCGTTATCCCAGTCGTCCGGAAACGACGAACGGCGTGCAGGCCCGGCCCCGCACGCCGTTCGTCGTTTCCGGGCCCGGCCGGGATCGGGGCCGGGCGCGGATCGTCCCCGGCCCGGAGTCCCCGTCGTGCCTCAGTCCCGGTCGTCGTCCGGGGCGAACAAGTAGCGGCCCAGCATGCCGCCCGCCTCGGCCAGCACCCCCGGATCGCCCGCCGGGTCCTCCCGGAAGGCCAGATCCAGCAGATTGCTCGCCACCTGCACCGCCAGCCCCACCCGGCGGCGCGACTCCTCGTCGTCCGGCATTCCGTACTCCCGGACCAGCACCCGGTGCGCCAGCTCCGCGATCGCCTCGTCCGTACGACGCGCCTCGTCCTTGAGCGCCGCCATCCGCGGCCCCACGAACCACACCTGGTGATAGCCCGGATACCGCCGGAAGCGCTCCGCGTACGCGTCGAGCAGCAAGGTGATCAACTGCCGGGGCCGCTCCGGCAGCGGGCCGCCGAGAACCCGCTCCGCGATCTCCACATCCTGCCGCAGCCACCGGCCGACCAGCGTCACGACGACCGCGTTCCGGTCCGGGAACAGCTCCCGCGCCACCGGCTCGGGCACCCCCGCCCCGGCCGCGATCCGCGGTATCCCCAGGTCCTCGTAGCCGACTGACGCCAGCATCGTCGCCGCCGAGTTCAGGATCCGGTCGGACATCTCGCGGTGCTGCTCCTCGTCCATGGGCGCCACCGTATCGACCGGGGCGGGAGATCCGCACCGGCGCGTCGCCGGGAGCACCCGGACTCCGCGCCCGGGGCCTTCCGGCGATTCGCGCGGCCGTACGGTCCGACCCGGTGCGATCCTGCCCGACCAGGCGATCTAGGGTCGCCGCGTGCCCGATATACCGATGACCACCCTGATCGCCCTCGCCGTCGCCGCCGCGGCGGCGGGCTGGATCGACGCCGTCGTGGGCGGCGGCGGACTGCTGCTGCTCCCCGCCCTCCTGCTCGGCCTGCCGCAGGCCCCGGCGGCCCAGATCCTCGGCACCAACAAGGCCGTGGCCATCGTGGGCACCACGGGCGCCGCCGTCACCTATCTGCGCCGGGCCACCGTCGACATCCGTACGGCCGTACGGATCGGACTGGCCGCGCTCGCCGGATCGACGCTCGGGGCCTTCTTCGCGGCGGGCATCAGCAGCTCCGTCCTGCGGCCCGTCATCATGGTCGTCCTGGTCGGCGTGGCCGCTTTCGTCCTGCTGCGCCCCGGGTTCGGGACCGCGGGCACGGAGCGGCCGGCCGAGATCACCCGGGCTCGGATCCTGACCGCGGTCGTCCTGGTCGGCGGCGGAATCGGCTTCTACGACGGCCTCTTCGGCCCCGGCACCGGCACGTTCCTGGTCCTCGCGCTCACCGCCGTACTCCATCTCGATCTGGTGGCCGCGTCCGCCACGGCGAAGGTGGTCAATGTGTGCACCAACGCGGGCGCGCTGGCGATGTTCGCCTACCAGGGCTCCGTCCTGTGGCAACTGGCCGCCGCGCTGGCCGTGTTCAATCTCGCCGGGGCGACCGTCGGGGCCCGGATGGCGCTGAGCAAGGGCAGCGGCTTCGTCCGGGGTGTACTGCTGACGGTGGTCCTGGGCCTGGTGGCGAAGCTGGCGTTCGACCAGTGGGCGGGCTGACGCCGGGCCGGTCGCCGGGCGGGTCCTCCGGCTTCCGCGGCAGCCGTTTCCGGGCCGGTCAGCGGTTTGTCCACAGGCCCGGGAGCGATCCGCCGCGATCACGTACGGTGTGATCACCTTCGAGTACGAGGCGGTGTGAGCATGGTGGAATCCGCGGAGCCCGAGCCCTCCGACGGCGGTGGGTTCGTCCGGGACGGCGTATGGCATTCGGTGCCCCGCAGAGCCGTGGCCACCGCCCCCGTCGACGCCCTGATCCTGGTGGACGCGCAGACCGCCTTCCTCGCCGGTCCCGAGGCCGTGCCCGACGCCGGAAAGCTGGTCGACCGGCTCACCCGGCTGCTGGAGCGGGCCCGCGCGGCGGGCGCCCTCGTGGTCCATCTCCGCAATGACGGGGAGCCGGACGCCGTGGACGAGCCCGGCGCGCCGGGCTGGGAGCTGTATCTCCCGGTGATCGAGTCGGTCCGTGAGGTGGTGGTCGCCAAATCGTCCGACGACGGCTTCGACGGCACCGGCCTCGGGGACCTCGTCGACCGCCACGGAGTGCGGAGCGTCGTGATAGCGGGCGTGCTGTCGGAGATGTGCGTCAGCGCCACGGCCTTCGGCGCGACGGAGCACGGACTGCGCGTCGTCCTGCCCCATGACACCCATGCCACCTACGGGCTGGACGACATCCCGCCGACCGTGGTCTCCCGCGTCGCCGAACACGCCCTGGGCTCCGACCCGGAGTTCGTGACGGCGGCGGAGCACGTACCGTTCACCGGCCCCGGGGCCGGTGACGAACCGCCCGGGCACGGCGCATGACCGTATCGGACGGACAGATCACAACGATGGTCCGGGATCCCCTCGGCGACCTCCGGGCCCGTGGTAGACCGGACGCGGACAGGGCCGCCCGGACGAGGCGGCAGGGGAATGACGGGGGTTCGGGGTGCGGGGACGGCGACAGCTCAACTACCGGGACGCGGTGGCGATCCTGACCGGTGACGGCGCCGGACTCGCCGCCGCGGACCGGGCGCTCGGGGGAGCGCTCTCCGTGGCGACGGGCGGCGTCAGCGACGCCGTGCTCAATCTGCTCGACGTCCAGGGCCGCGTACTGCGGCTCGGCCGCGAGCTGACGTCCGAGCTGCGCGGCGGACTGAACGACGCCGACCGGGCGACCCGTACGGAACGGATCGCCGCCGCCCACACCGTGCTGGTGATCACCGCGTGGTTCGAGGAACTCGGCGAGACCGAACTGCCCTTCCGGCTCCAGGACCTGGAGCTGACCGGCCGTGAACAGGTCGCGGTCACCGGCGGGGGCGGCGCCCCCGGCCCCGACCTCTTCGGAGCCCTCGCCGACTTCCCGGTCGGCCCGCCCGCACCCCACCGGCCGTACGAGGAGAACCTCGGACAGGTCCACGCCCACTACGGGCACTTCTGGCGCGCCCTCACCGACTTCGTCCGGGGCCTCGCGCTCTACGACGGCCTCGACGACACCGCCAGGACCCGGATCGCCCGGATGGACGACTCCCTCGCCGACCGGGCCGTCGACCGCTACCAGGAGCTGTACACCCAGCTCGCCCAGGAAGTCCCCGAGTTCGGCTTCTGGTCCGGCCAGATCGAGCACCAGGCCACCCGGGTCGCCGTCCGCCAGTCCCTCACCGGAATCGAGTCGACCCTCCACGGACTGACCGCCGCCCAGGCCCCGCGCCACGCCGCCGCGTCCCTCGTCACCGGCTACCGCGCCGCCCTCGACCGCGCCATCCTCGCCGAGGGCAACGCCCCCGCCGGAGTCATGCTGCCCAGCCTCGGCGACGGCTACATCGACCCCGACTTCCGGCTCCGCGAAGTCGTCCCCGGCGCCGACGGCCCCGCCGACGAGAACTGGTGGAGCCCGGCGGACGTCCGATCCGATCTCCCCGAATGCCTGGCCGGGCTGTTCACCCAGCCCCAGTACACCCGGACCCCGCTCGTCGTCCTCGGCCAGCCCGGTGCGGGCAAATCCGTACTGACGAAGATCCTCGCGGCCCGGCTGCCGCAGGCGGGCTATCTGCCGGTACGGGTCCTGCTGCGCGAGGTCCCCGCCGACGCCGACGTCCAGGACCAGATCGAGTACGCCGTGCGCGCGGCCACCGGGGAGCGCGTCACCTGGCCCGAACTCGTCCGCGCCGCCGGGGACGCCGTCCCCGTCCTCCTCTTCGACGGCTACGACGAACTCCTCCAGGCCACCGGCGTCAGCCAGTCCGACTTCCTCACCCGCGTCACCCGCTTCCAGGAACGCGAGGCCGACCAGGGCCGCCCGGTCTACGCGATCGTCACCAGCCGGACCGCCGTCGCCGACCGCCCCCGCTACCCGGAGGGCACGGTCGCCCTCCGCCTCGAACCCTTCACCGCCCGGCAGGTGGAACTCTGGCTCGGCTGGTGGAACCGGATCAACGCCGGATATCTGGCCGGCCGCGGCCTCGCCCCGCTCCCCGCAGAGGTCGCGATACGGCATCCGGCCCTCGCCTCCCAGCCGCTGCTGCTGCTGATGCTCGCCCTCTACGACGGCACCGACAACGCCCTCCAGCGGGCGGCGGGCCCCGGGGTCGAATTCGACGAGGCCGCGCTCTACGAGGAGTTGCTGACCTCCTTCGCCACCCGAGAGGTGATGAAGTCCAATCCGGGGCTGCCGAAGCGGGAGCTGGAGGACCGGGCCGAGCAGGAGATCCAGCGGCTCTCCCTGATCTCCTTCGGCATGCTCAACCGCCGCCGCCAGTGGATCACCTCCCAGGAGGCCGAAGCGGATCTGGCGGCGATCCTGGGCCGCGAGGCCGCCGTCGCCCACGACTTCCAGAGCTCGCTCAGCCGGGGCGAGATCGCCCTCGGCCGGTTCTTCTTCGTCCAGCGCGCCCAGGCGTTCCGCGACAACGAGCGGATGGTGACGTTCGAGTTCCTGCACGCCACCTTCGGCGAGTATCTGGTCGCCCGGCTCGCCGTCCAGCTCCTGGAATCGCTGCTCGGCCAGCGCCCGGCCCTCGCCGTCGGCCGGACCCGGGTCGAGGACGACCTGCTCTACGTCGTGCTGTCGTACGCCACCCTCGCCTCCCGCCAGATCCTCCCCTTCGCCGCCGCCCGGATCGCCCGGATCCCCGAGGCCGACCGGGAACGCCTCGGCGGCCTGCTGCTCACCGTCCTCACCGACCACCGCACCAGAACCGAACACGGCTATGCCGACTACCGCCCCGAGACCCGCGCCACCTCCTCCCGGCACGGGCTGTACTCGGCGAACATCGTCCTGCTGACCGTCCTGGTCACCGGTCGGCTGCTGGCGAGCCAGCTCTTCCCCGGCATGGAACACACCGCCGCCCTGTGGCACCGCAGGGCCCTGCTCTGGCGAGCGGCGTTCCGGGAGTCCGAGTGGACGGAGTTCGCCCTCGCCCTCTCGATCCGGCAGGCCTGGCGCGGTGAGCACCAGGATCTGGAGATCACCCCGGCCTTCGACGGCATCACCCAGGAGCCGGTCCGGCTCGACTGGTTCCAGGGCGTCCGGCTGACGGACGACGTCCCGGGCCGTACCGCCGACTGGGTCCGGTCGAGGCCCGAGCAGATCCGCCACAAGATGGTGGTCTCGGGCGGCAAGAACGACTCGATCGTGCTGCACGCGGTGGACCCGTTCCTGAGCCTGATGCCGGAGGCGGTGACGACGTTCACGGGCGGCCCGGACGGCGAGGTCAGCTCGGTCGCCCACCGGCTGACGAAGCTGTGGCTGCTGAGCGGTACGCGCGCGGACGGCGAGACGCTGGCCGAGGCGTACTGGAACTGTCTCGCCTCGGTGAGCCGGGGCGGTGAGATGCCGATGGAGGGCAGAAGGGCTCTCTCGGGGCTCCTCTACCGACAACTGGAGCGCGATGCGGACCGGTTGCCGGCCGAGACCCTCCGCCGACTGGCCGAGACCGGGATCTACGACTACCAGCGGACCGCCCGGCTGATGCTCCGGGCGATGGAGGGCCACGGCGACGACCAGGGGTTCCGTGACGACGTTCTGAGCCAACTGCGTTATCTCGCGGCCCGGGACATCCCGGACCTGGTGGAGCTCTGCGATCTGCCGCTCGGCTACGACGCCCGGCAACTGCTCCGGACCGTCGTCGCCGAGGCCCTGGAGACGGACCAGGCCGCAGCCAACGAGGGATCCCTCGTCATCGACCGTGCCCGCCGCTTCCTCGCCGAGAACCCGCGGATATCCGGCGACCCCGTCGATTAGTCCCCCGACCGCCCGCGCACGACAATGGACCCATGGCCTCACGACCCGCCCGCGCCCGGCGCGCGCCCGCTCCCGAACGGCTCACCGCCGAGACGCCCTGTCCCTGCGGGCTGCCCGCCGCCTACGGGGAGTGCTGCGGGCGGTTCCACTCCGGTACGGCGGCGGCGCCCACCGCCGAGCTGCTGATGCGCTCCCGCTACACCGCGTTCGTCGCCGGGGACGTCCCGTATCTCCTGCGGACCTGGCACCCGGACACCCGTCCGCCGGCGCTCGAACTCGACCTGCGGACGGTCTGGGAGGGGCTGGAGATCACCGACACCACCGAGGGGAGCGCGTTCCACACCACGGGCACGGTCACCTTCCGGGCCCGCTACCGGCAGCGGGGGCAGCGCGGAGAGCTGCACGAGCGCAGTACCTTCGGCCGGGTCGACGGGGCATGGGTCTACATCGACGGCACCTTCATCGAGTAGCCGGAGTACGGAGTAACCGGAGTTACCGGAGCAAACGCGGTAACCCGAGTGACCCGGCAGTGACCGGAGGCCGGGACGGCTGTCAGTGGTGGCCGTCCGGGAGCACCATCAGCCGGGGGTTGTAAGCCGCCAGGACCTTGTTCGCCCGGGCCACCTCCGACAGCAGCCGTTCCCGGTCCGCCCAGGCGGGGCCGGGCAGCGGCGCCCGCAGCAGGATCATCTCCCGCATCGCGCTGTCCGCCTCCATCTCGGCCGTCAGTACATGGGTGGGCATACAGGAGCCGATCAGAGCCGCGACACGGTCGGGAATCGGTACGGGAACGAGTGGTGACGCGGTCACGGTGTCCAGTCCTTCTCTTGCCCGGCGGTCGGATTCGACCGGAGCGACGGGGCCGTACGGGAGGTGCGCACCGCGGGGACTCGCCCGGGCCCGTGCCACCGGCCGCACCGGCGACATACCTTACGACAATGTGCACCGCACACCCGAATCGATCATCATACGACGTCGGGGAGTTGACGCCCAGGGTTGACCGCTGACGGTGTGTCACGCCCCGCCCGGTGCCGCCAGCACCTCACCGAGGTCATAGCCCACCGGCTCCTCCAGCTGGGCATATGTGCAGCTCGCCGGGGTCCGGTCGGGGCGCCAGCGGCGGAACTGGACCGTATGGCGGAATCGAGTGCCTTCCATATGGTCGTACGCCACCTCCGCGACCCGCTCCGGCCGCAGCGCCACCCAGGACAGGTCCTTCTTCCCGGTCCAGCGGCTCACCGCGCCCGGCAGCCGGGACGACTCATGGGCGCTCGCGTCCGCCCAGGCCGCCCAGGGATGGTCGTCGGCCGGGTCCATCCGCAGCGGCTCCAGCTCCGCCACCAGTTCGGCCCGGCGCTTCATCGGGAACGCGGCACAGACCCCGACGTGCTGGAGCGCGCCGGTGGAGTCGTGGAGCCCGAGCAGCAGGGACCCCACGATCGGGCCGCTCTTGTGGAAGCGGTACCCGGCGACGACGACATCGGCCGTCCGCTCGTGCTTGATCTTGAACATCAGCCGGGTGTCGGGCCGGTAGGGCAGATCGAGCGGTTTGGCGACGACTCCGTCGAGGCCCGCGCCCTCGTACCGGTCGAACCAGGTCAGGGCCAGCTCCCGGTCCGTGGTGGCGGGCGCCAGATGGACCGGTGGCCGGGCGGCGCGCAGCGCCTCGGTGAGCAGGACCCGGCGCTCCGCCAGGGGGGTGTCGAGATGGGAGTCGTCGCCGAGGGCGAGCAGATCGAAGGCGACGAAGGAGGCCGGGGTCCGCTCGGCGAGCATCCGGACCCGGGAGTCGGCGGGGTGGATGCGCTCGGTGAGCCGGTCGAAGTCGAGCCGGCCGCCGTGCACGATCACGATCTCGCCGTCGACCACGCAGCGGTCCGGGAGTTCGGCCGCCAGCGCCGCCACCAGTTCGGGGAAATAGCGGGTCAGCGGCTTACCGGTCCGGGACCCGATGACGATCTCGTCGCCGTCCCGGTGGATCACGGCCCGGAAGCCGTCCCATTTGGCCTCGTACTGCATATCGGGCGGGATGGTCTTCACGGACTTGGCCAGCATCGGCTTGACGGGCGGCATCACCGGGAGATCCATAGCAGGATTGTCAGGTATCACATGGAATGCGGCAAAAGTCGGCCCGGCATACCCTGACGGACATGGCCGGCCGAGCGATGGAACTGGAAGTGGGGGAGCGGACCGTCAAGGTCTCCAACCCCGACAAGATCTACTTTCCCGAGCGCGGATACACCAAGCTGGACATGGTCCGCTACTACCTGGCCGTCGGCGACGGCATCACCCGCGCCCTGCGCGACCGCCCGACGACCCTGGAGCGTTACCCCGACGGAGTGACGGGGGAGTCCTTCTTCCAGAAACGGGCCCCCAAGTATCTGCCCGACTGGATTCCCACCGCCCACATCACCTTCCCCAGCGGCCGGTCCGCCGACGAGATGTGCCCCACCGAACCGGCTGCCGTCGTCTGGGCCGCCAATCTGGGCGCCGTCACCTTCCATCCCTGGCCGGTACGGCGCGACGACACCGACCACCCGGACGAACTCCGGATCGACCTCGACCCCCAGCCGGGTACCGGCTACGAGGACGCCGTCCGGGCCGCCCACGAGCTGCGGGACGTCCTGGACGGAGTGGGGCTGCGCGGCTGGCCCAAGACCTCCGGCGGACGCGGGCTGCATGTCTTCGTCCCCATCACCCCCGACTGGACCTTCGTCCAGGTCCGCCGGGCCGCCATCGCCTGCGGCCGGCTGCTGGAGCGCCGGATGCCGGACCGGGTGACCATCAAATGGTGGAAGGAGGAGCGCGGCGAGCGGATCTTCGTCGACTACAACCAGACCGCCCGCGACCGGACCATCGCCTCCGCCTACTCCGTCCGCCCGCGTCCGCACGCCCCGGTCTCCGCGCCGCTGCGCTGGGACGAGATCGACGACGCCCGGCCGGAGGACTTCGACATCCGGACCATGCCCGTCCGCTATGCCGAGATCGGTGACGTCCACGCCGATATGGACGACCACCGGTTCGGCCTGGAGGAGCTGCTGGAGGTCGCCCGCAAGGACGAGGCCGACCACGGCCTGGGAGATCTGCCCTATCCGCCGGAGTATCCGAAGATGCCCGGCGAACCGAAGCGGGTCCAGCCCAGCCGGGCGAAGAAGCCGGAGCGGCCGGACGGCCCGGCGGACCCGAAGAAAGCGGCGGACCCGGAACAGGCCGAGCAGCCGTAGCCCGAACGGGCCCCCGCCGAAGCGGGGGCCCGCCGTCCGGTCAGCGACCGGGTGTCACAGCTCCTGGATCCGGATGTTCCGGTACGACACCACATCGGTCGTCCCGTGCACCTGGAGGCCGAGATGGCCGAGCGCGTACCGGCGGCCGTCCGTTCCGACGTCGCCCGAGCGCGGCGGCGCGAAGCTCTGACCCGCCGTGTTCTCGAACCGGTTGATCAGCACCCCGTCGCGGTAGACCGAGTACGACTGGCCGACCACCCGGATCTCGTAGTCGTTCCACGTGCCCTTGGGCGTCACCCCGGCCCCGGCCAGCCCGACCCGGTCGAAGCCGTAGACGGACCCCGTCTTGTACATATCGCCGTCCGGCCGGTCCAGGACCTGCACCTCGTGCCCGTACTTGATGGCCACCCACTCCGGACGCGGTTCCTCCGGATTCTCGTGGACATACGGGAAGCGGACGAAGACCCCGCTATTGGCGTGGCCCGTACCCGGGGCGTCGTCCCGCCACTGGAGCTTGAGGGAGAAGTCCCCGAACCGGCGCTGCGGGAACCAGAGCATGCCGAGCCCGCCCCGGGTGGTGCCGCTGGTCATCGAGCCGTCCTCATTGAGCGCGAACGAGCCGCCGCCGACGTGCTGCCAGCGGTCGAACGACTTCCGTGTCCCGTCGAAGAGGTCCTGGTAGCCGGTGTTCCGCCCCGGCTTGCCGAGTCCGGACGCCTTGGCCGCCGCGTACACCCTCCGGTGCTCGCGGGCGTCGATCACCCCGTCCTCCAGCAGCCGGTCCAGCACCTGGTCGACATGCTTGAGGAAGAGGGCGTGCGACGACCACGCCTTCTCGTCCTCGATCAGCTCGTTGACCGTGCACCGGGACCGGGTCATCCGGTTGGGCACCCCGGAGTCGACGGTGCCCACGATCACGGTCAGCCGCTCGTCCCACTCGGGGCAGCTCGGCGCCGGAACCCCGCCGCCCTCGGCGACCGTGAACGTGACCTTCAGCGCCGCCGAGGTATTGCCCGCCTTGTCCGTCGCCCGGTAGTGGAGCGTGTGATAGCCGAGCCGGTCGACGACCACGGGCCCGGTGTAGCCGAGATAGGGGCCGCCGTCGAGGGAGTACTCGATCCGCTCCACCCCCGAACCGCCGTGGTCCGCGGCGCTCACCGCGACCCGGGCCGCGCCGAGGTACGCCCCGTCGGAGTTCCGGGGCCCCGTCACATCCGCGCCCGTCACGGGCGGGGTGGTGTCCGGCTGCGGCGGTGTGACCACCGTGAACTCGGCGGACTTCGGGGCGGCGGCGTTCCCGGCCCGGTCGGTGGCCCGGTAGCGGACCGTGTGCGTACCCGGCTGATGCACCATCACCGGGGCGGTGTACGGCTGCCAGGCACCATCGGCGCCCATCGCGTACTCGATGGTGTTGACGCCGGAACCGGTGTCGGACGCCGTCACCGTCACGGTCGCCAGATCGAGATAGCGGCCCTGGGCGTCGCGTTCACCGCTGACCGCCGCCGAGGTCTCCGGCGGCGTACGGTCCCCGGTCGGCGGGGCCGCCACCCGGAAGTCCACCGACTTCCCGGCCGCCGTGTTCCCGGCCCGGTCGGTGGCCCGGTAGCGGATCCGGTGCTCCCCGACGGTGTTGACGACCACCGGCCCGGTGTACGACTGCCACGGGCCGTCGGTCCCGGTGGCGTACTCGATCCGCTCGACGCCCGAACCCTCGTCGGTCGCCGTCACCGCGACCGTGGCGACCCCGATGTACGCGCCGTCGGAGTTCCGGTCGCCCGTCACCTTCGCCTCGGTCACCGGCGCCGTGGTGTCCTCGCCCGCCGGATCGGAGACCGTCAGGATGCCCTGCATCTGGCCGTGCCCGGGGATCGTGCAGTAGAAGCGATAGCGCCCGGGGGTGAGGGTCACCTCGGCGGTGTGCTTGCCGCCCTGGTCGTCACCGGGGTTGGCCAGGATGTTCAGCGGTACGTCGTTGTTGAACTCGGGGTCCGAGACGTCGAAGGTCAGGGTGTGCGGCATCCCCGTGGTGTTCCCCGACGCCCGGCTGTTCTCGAAGACGATCGTGGTCCGGCCCGCCACCGCCGTGGCCGGGAAGGTGAGATAGCGGTCGATCGGATCGCCCGCCGTCCAGGTGAGGGTCTGCGCCGCGGCCGGCGCGGCACGCCGGTCCGCCCGGCCCTGCTGTCCGCTCCGCACGGCCTGCTCGGCGGCGGCTGCGGCGGTCCGGTCGGTACGGTCCGGCCCGCCGGGGCCGTCCTGGCCGTACGCCACCGCCGACAGCAGGCCGACGACCATCGCCAGGGCCGCCACCACGGCCGCCCACGGGCCCGTCGCGCGCCGGATACCGCCCGCTCCGCGCGGTCTCGGGCCGCTCTTCCGTATCGTGCTCACCGTGCCGCCTTCCGTGCCAGCAGGTCCGCCGACGGGGTCGCGTCGCCGCCCTTGTAGGTGATCCGCCAGAGCGCCGAGCGCGCGTCGGAGGTGAAGAAGCCGCGCCCGTAGTCGAGGACGTACAGCGATCCGTCCGGCGCGAACTTCCAGTCCATGAGGTTGCGGATGCCGTTCGCGCCGACCGGGACGATCTTCTTCAGCGATTCGGCGTGGACCGGCAGACCGCCCTTGCCGACCGTCTTCGGATCGGTCAGTACGGCGTGCCGGGGCTGGTCGCCGTCGTAGAAGTCGCCGACGAACCACTTGCCGTCCCAGTGCGCGGGCCACTTCACGGCGGATGTACTCGCCGGGTCGTAGCGGTAGACCGGGCCCGTCATGGTGGCCTGCGCCCCGCCCTTCAGCCAGGGCAGCAGCAGCTTCTGCTCCGCCAGCTGGTAGCTCGGTACGCCGTCGGCGTTCCGCGGGAAGTCCGGGCCGCCGCCCTGCGGGGCGTACCAGATCGTGTTCGGGGTGACCGGCGGCAGATTCACCAGACCGTCGTTGTTCGGCGACTCGTTCTTCGGCGCCGAGCAGTCGTACCAGCCCAGAGGTTTCGCGGGGTCGGCGGGTCCCCGGTCCCGGTAGGGCTGGTTGTTGCCCATACAGAACGGCCAGCCGTGGTTCCCCGCCTCGGTGATGGCGGCGAAGGTGTCGTACTTGGCCGGGCCCCAGGTCGGGGACGGCGCCCCGGCGTCCGGGCCGACCCAGCCCGCGTAGAGGATGTCGGTCTTCTTGTCGACGAAGATCCTGGACGGGTTGCGGACACCCATCACATAGATCTCGCCCCGGGTTTTCCCGCCGCCCTCGGCCGACTCGTCGCCGGTGAAGAGATTGCCCGCCGGGAGGGTGTACGTACCGTCGGGCCGTGGCTTGATCCGGAGGATCTTGCCGTTGAGGTTGTTGGTGTTGCCGGAGGTGCGACGGGCGTCCGCGAAGGAGACCCCCTGGTAGTTCGGCTGCGGGTTGTTGCCCGAGTAGCCGTCGCTGAACCGGGACGAGTTGTTGTCCCCGGTGGCGATATAGAGATTGCCCTTCGAGTCCCAGGCCAGCCCGCCGCCCGAGTGGCAGCAGCTGTGGATCTGCACCGGCCAGCTCAGCAGGACCTTCTCACTGGCCGGGTCGAGCCTGCCGGTGGTGTGGTCGTAGACGAAGCGGGAGACCCGGCGGTCCGCCATCCGCTTCTCCCGGTCGATCTCCGAATGCGGGGTGTAATGCAGATAGATCCAGCCGTTGGCCGCGAAGCCGGGGTCCAGCTCGATCCCGAGCAGCCCCTCCTCGTTCTTGATCAGCTCGTCCCCGCCGCCCTTGTTGCCGAAGACGGAGAGCGCCCCCGCGAGGGTCACCTGCCGGGTGGCCGGATCGTAGACATGGATCTCACCGGCGCCCTTGCCGATATTCGGGTCGCTCCAGTCGGTCACCACCGGCTTGGTGCTGTCGGCGCCGCCCCGGCCGATGTAGAACACCTTGCCGTCCGGGGCCGTGACCAGCCCGTGCGGCTCCCCGATCTGATCGTGTCGCCCCGGCTGATTGGGCTTGGTGACCCGCTCGGCCGTGTAGTTGGCGTCGATGGTGGCCTTGCAGTCGGCGCGGGACAACCGGGTCGTCCAGGCCAGCGCCCCGCGCAGATGGTCCCGGAAGTCGGTCTCGGCGAAGCTGTCGACCGTACCGCCCATAGCGGTGTAGAAGGACCGGCCGCCGTCGTAGTCCCGGCACCACGACACCGGGTGGTCCCAGCCGTTGGGCTTGGCGGCCGGGGTGATCGAACTCTCCTTCAGCCGGGCCACGGTATGGACCGAACCCGATGGATTCACCGCCCAGTTGAACCATTTGTCCGGCCGCTTCCACTGGAGCGGCAGCGACTTGGTGGCCGGATGCAGCCGGTCCCCGACCTCGATCACGGCCCGCTGCACCGGACTCGGCGCCCCGGTCGGCCGGGCCCCGATCAGTCCGGTGAACCAGCCGGAGTACGGCTCCGTCCGCGCCGCGTCATGGACTCCGAGGAAGCCGCCACCGGCCTCCAGATACGTTTCGAGACCCGCCTCCTGCTCCGGGTCCAGCACATCGCCGCCGCCGGTCAGAAAGACCACCGCGTTGAACCGGCCGAGCCGGGCCGCGTCGGTGAACACGGCCGGGTCGCCGGTGGCCTCGGTGGCGAAGCGGCCCGCGGCCGGCCCGCTGAGGCCGATCGACTCCACCGCCTCGATGCCGGCGTCGACCAGCGGGGACTCGGCGGTGGCCGAACCGTGGAAGACCAGGACCCGGACGTTCTTGCCGCCCGGTGGCGAGGGCAGGGACATCGTTGTCGTCCGGGGTTCCGGCGGGGTACCGGCGGTGGCCGGCGATACTCCGCCGAGCAGGGAAGCGGTGAGTGCGGCGACCCCCAGGGCCGCCGCGCAGACGCGCCCCGGGGCGCGGGTTCGAGATCTGGACCTGTGGTGTGGTGCGCGCTGCATGGGGTCATCCATTCCTTGGTGGTCATGGCACCAGCCGACAGCAGCCGACGACAGCAAAGGAAGCTAGACCTCTTTTCGCGGTTCGCCAATAGGTATGACCGTAGAAGAACAAACTTTGTCCTGAGTGTGGATAAACAAAGATCCCCGGGCTACGGTATGGCCGTCCTCCGGGGTGGCGCGCGCCCCGTCAGTCGCCCGAACGGAGTGGGGAGTTCGCCATGGACAGACGGAGCTTCAACCGGAAAGTGCTGGCGGGAAGCGCGGTCGCGGCCACGGGGGTCACCTCGGTCTCACTCGCCGGTAACGGCGCCCCGGCGGCGGCCGGGCCACTCGCCGCCACCCTGCCCAGGACCGCGCCCGCCGGGGGCAAGGTCCGCCATATGAAGCTCTACGCCGAGAAACTGGCGGACGGTCAGCTCGGCTACGGCCTGGAGAAGGGCAAACCCACCATCCCCGGCCCGATGATCGAACTCAACGAAGGCGACACCCTGCACATCGAGTTCGAGAACCTGCTCGACGTCGCGGTCAGCCTGCATGTCCACGGCGTGGACTTCGACATCGACAACGACGGCACCAAGCTCAACCGCAGCCATGTCGAACCCGGCGCCACCCGGACCCACACCTGGCGGACCCACGCCCCCGGTCGCCGCGCCGACGGCACCTGGCGGGCGGGCAGCGCCGGATACTGGCACTACCACGACCATGTCGTCGGTACGGACCACGGCACCGGCGGCATCCGCAAGGGCCTCTACGGCCCCCTCGTCGTCCGGCGCAAGGGCGACATCCTGCCCGACAAGCAGTTCACCGTCGTCTTCAACGACATGACGATCAACAACAAGCCGGGGCACACCGGTCCCGACTTCAAAGCGACGGTGGGCGACCGGGTCGAGATCGTCATGATCACGCACGGCGAGTACTACCACACCTTCCATATCCACGGTCATCGCTGGGCCGACAACCGGACCGGCCTGCTGACCGGCCCCAACGACCCCAGCCGGGTGATCGACAACAAGATCACCGGCCCGGCGGACTCCTTCGGCCTCCAGATCATCGCGGGGGAGGGGGTGGGCGCCGGGGCCTGGATGTACCACTGCCATGTGCAGAGCCACTCCGACATGGGCATGGCGGGCCTGCTGCTGATCGCCAAACCCGACGGAACGATCCCCGGCCACGACCCGGGCGGTCCGGGCGGTCACCACTGAGCGACCGCGCGGATACGGGCGCGGGGCCGACGCGCAAAGACACGTAGAGACGCGCAAAGACACGTAAAGACGCGTACGAAGGGGCGGGGTGTACGGGGCGCGTCGGGCCGCTCACCGGCCGTACCTCCGGGCCGGTCGCCCCCGTTCCGGGGGTACGGGGATCCGGATGCGGGCCCCCTGGGGCTGCGCGAGACTGAGCGGGCGGGGATCCGTCCACACGAGAGGCGCCAGTCATCATGCTCACCACGCGCTATGTGCCCGGCTCACCCGTCTGGCTGGACATCAGCACCCCCGACCTCGACGCCGCCGCCCGCTTCTACCAGGCCGTCCTCGGCTGGACACACCAGCCCGGCGGGCCCGAATTCGGCGGATACGGACTCTTCCAACTCGACGGCAAGACCGTCGCCGGAGGCATGACCGTCCCCGCCGACCAAGGACCCACCGCGTGGAACCTCTACTTCCAGACCACCGACGCCGACCGCACCGCCGCGACCGTCCAGTCCTCCGGCGGAACCGTCGTCGCCGAACCCATGGACGTGATGGACCTCGGACGGATGGCCGTCTTCGCCGACCCCCAAGGCGCGGGCTTCGCCGTCTGGCAACCCGGCACCAACAAAGGCCTCGACCTGGTCGACGCGCCCGACGCCCTGTTCTGGGTCGAACTCAACACCGCCGACGTACCCGCCGCCCTCGCCTTCTACTCAGCCGTCTTCGCCTGGGGCACCACCACCATGCCCATGCCGGGCGGCGGCGACGGACCCGGCTACACGATGATCCACCCCGAAGGACAGACCGCCGACGACATGTTCGGCGGAATCGCGCCACTCGGCGACGAAGGGCCGCTGCACCAGCCGACCTGGCTGCCGTACTTCCTCGCCCAGGACTGCGACGCCACCGTCACCCAAGCCCGGGACGCCGGAGGAACCATCACCATGGAACCCGTCGACATGCCCGGCGTCGGCAGATTCGCCATGATCGACGACCCGACCGGTGCGCGATTCTTCGTCATGACCCCCTCGCCACAGCAGGCGTGACCACCAGGCAGGACGGGCAAGGCACCCGCGCCGGGCCCCGTCGGCGGTGCCTCCGGTACCCCGGCACAAGCCCCGCCCGACCCGCGACAACGCCCGGCCGGTACCCGTGTTGATGCGTCATTGATGAAGCGTTTATCGCGATGGGCCACCGTGGTGGCCATGCAGCAGAACATCACCGCCACCGAGGACCTCTCCTGGCAGGAGACGGCGCTCTGTGCCCAGACCGGCCCCGAGTTCTTCTTCCCCGCCCCCGGCTCCTCCACCCGCGAAGCCAAGCGCCTCTGCCGGGCCTGCGAAGGCCGGGTCGCATGTCTCCAGTACGCACTGGAGAACGACGAGAAGTTCGGCGTCTGGGGCGGCCTCTCCGAGAAAGAACGCCACATCCTGAAAAACCGCGCTGCTTGATCTGCGGGCTCGGTTCGTCTCGCTCGCCCTCAGCGGTCGGCGCGGGCGTCCAGGCGGGCGCGGCGGGCGGCGAGGCGCTCGTCGAACTTGGCCGCCTCCGCGTTCAGGCCGCCCATGTAGAGCCCCAGCTCCTCCTGCGCCTTCAGACCCTCCGGGCCCAGGTCGCCGATCTCCATGACCTTCAGGAAGCGGATCACCGGCGCGAGCACGTCGTCATGGTGGATCCGCATGTTGTAGATCCCGCCGATCGCCATCTGCGCGGCGGCCCGCTCGAAGCCCGGCATACCGTGGCCCGGCATCCGGAAGTTGACCACCACGTCCCGGACGGCCTGCATGGTCAGATCCGGAGCCAGCTCGAAGGCCGCGCTCAGCAGATTCCGGTAGAACACCATGTGCAGGTTCTCGTCCGTGGCGATCCGGGCCAGCATCCGGTCGCAGACGGGGTCGCCCGACTGGTGGCCCGTATTGCGGTGGGAGACCCGGGTCGCCAGCTCCTGGAAGGCGACGTACGCCACCGAGTGCAGCATCGAATGCCGGTTGTCGGACTCGAAGCCCTCCGCCATGTGCGCCATCCGGAACTGCTCCAGCTTGTCCGGGTCGACGGCGCGCGAGGTCAGCAGGTAGTCGCGCATCACGATGCCGTGCCGGCCCTCCTCGGCGGTCCAGCGGTGCACCCAGGTGCCCCACGCGCCGTCCCGGCCGAAGAGGGTGGCGATCTCGTGGTGGTAGCTGGGGAGGTTGTCCTCCGTCAGCAGATTCACCACGAGCGCGATACGTCCTATGTCGGTGACCTTCGACTGCTCCCGCTCCCAGGCCACCCCGTCGTCGAACTGGCCCGGGAAGTTGCGCCCGTCCGAGAACGGCACGTACTCGTGCGGCATCCAGTCCTTCGCCACCTTCAGATGACGGTTCAGCTCCTTCTCGACCACCTCTTCGAGCGCGAACAGCAGCCGGGCATCGGTCCACGCTTCCGAACTGCCGAGGTGGGGAGAAGTGATGGTCACGGGTGGCTCCAGGGGACGGGAGAGACGCCTGGTCGGCAGGCGCTACCTACGGATTCGTAGGTTACGAGACCGTAGGTTAAGGGTGGGGTAAGCCTTCCTCCAAGCCGGGTCCGGAGCGCGTCGCTCACATTCGGTGATATTCCCAGGTGGGAGCCGGTTCACCTGGCCGGTTTCGGATGGGTTCAGCGTCGTACGAGAGATAGACCACTCGGCCGGGTCGCCGAACCGATGAGCCCCGGATCGCGCCGGAGGTATTCGGCCGTGAACGAATCGGGGTGCTCCAGCAGCCCCGCCGGGGTCCCCTCGAAGACCAGCTCACCGCCGTGCTTTCCGCCGTCGGGCCCCAGATCGATCACCCAGTCGGCCTGCTTGACCACATCCATGTCGTGCTCCACGCAGATCACCGAGTTCCCGGCGTCGACCAGCTGGTCCAGCAACCCGATCAGGGTGTCGACATCCGCCATATGGAGTCCGGACGTCGGCTCGTCGAGCACGTAGACACTGCCCGTACGGTGCAGTTGCGTGGCGAGTTTCAGCCGCTGCCGCTCTCCGCCGGAGAGGGTGCTCAACGGCTGCCCGAGCGTGAGATACGTGAGGCCGACCCGGTCGAGCGCCGTGAGCCTGCCCAGCATCCGGGGCTCGTCGCCGAAGAACTCGATCGCCCCGGCCGCCGTCAGGTCCAGGACGTCGACGATCGACCGCCCCCGGACCCGGTGGGCCAGTACGTGATCCTGGAAACGACGCCCCTCGCAGACCGGGCAGACCGTGGTCACCGGATCCATGAACGCCAGATCGGTATGGATCACACCCCGCCCCGAGCACTCCCCGCACGCGCCCTTCGAGTTGAAGCTGAACAGCCCCGGCTCCACCCCGTTGGCCTTGGCGAAGACGGTACGGATGTGGTCCATCAGACCCAGATACGACGCCGGGGTGGAGCGTACCGACGCGGTGATCGCGCCCTGGTCGATCACGATCGCCTCCGGGTACGCGGCCGTGAAGACCTCCGACACCAGGGTCGACTTCCCGGAGCCCGCGACCCCGGTGACGGCGGTGAGCACCCCGGCCGGGAACCGGACGTCGATCCCCTTCAGGTTGTGCCGGTCCGCCCCGGTCACCGGCAGCCAGCCGGACGGTGTCCGAAAGCTCTCCTTGAGCGGCGTACGGCGGCGCAGACACCGCCCGGTGAGGGTGTCGGCCGCCCGCAGCGGGCCCACCGGGCCCTCGTACACCACCCGGCCGCCGTGGACGCCCGCGCGCGGCCCCATGTCGACCACATGGTCCGCGATCGCGATCACATCGGGATCGTGCTCCACCACCAGGACCGTATTGCCCCGGTCCCGCAGCCGGACCAGCAGGTCGTTCATCCGGCCCACGTCGCGGGGGTGCAGCCCGACGCTCGGCTCGTCGAAGACGAAGGTCAGCCCGGTGAGGGAGCTGCCGAGATGGCGGACCATCTTCAGCCGCTGGCCCTCGCCCCCGGAGAGGGTGGTGGTCTCCCGGTCGAGGGAGAGATAGCCAAGACCGATCCCCACCAGCCGCTCCAGCCGCTCCCGTGCGGCGGCGGCGACCGGCGCGGCCACCGGATCCTCGATCCGGGCCAGTACTCCCACCAGATCGGCCACCTCCATCCGGGTCCAGTCGGCGATCGTCAGACCGCCGATCCGGCTGGCCCGGGCCGCCGCGTTGAGCCGCTCCCCGCCGCAGGCCCGGCACGGCCGCCGGACCGTGAACCGTTCGATGGCCTCCCGGCGCTTCTCGGACATTCCGCCCGTGTCGCGTTTCAGGGAGAGCCGGGTGAAGCGGTTGACGATGCCCTCGAACCGCATGTCGAACGAGCCCGACTTCATCTCCAGCCGGACCGAGAAGTCCTTCCCGTACAGCAGCAGCTCGCGCTCCTCCGGGGTGTACTCCCGCAGCGGCTTGTCGGCATCGAAATGGCCGGATTCGGCATACAGCTTCCACTCCCAGGCGCCGACCGAGAGCCCCGGCAGCAACAGCGCGCCACCGGCCAGGGAGCGGGAGACGTCGATCGCCCGGTCGACATCGAGTTCGACGGTCCGGCCGATCCCGTCGCAGTCGGGACACATCCCGGTCGGATCGTTGAAGGAGTAGGCGGTCGCCGGACCGGCGGGCGGGGTGCCGTGCCGGGAGAAGAGCACCCTGAGGAAGGAGTAGATATCGGTCATCGTGCCGACGGTGGAGCGGGCGTTGCCGCCGACCGGCTTCTGGTCGACCACGATCGCCACGGACAGTTCGTCGATGGCGTCCGCCTGCGGCCGTTCGTACTTCGGCAGCCGGTTGCGGATGAAGGAGGTGAAGGTCTCGTTGAGCTGCCGCTGCGACTCCACGGCGATGGTGTCGAAGACGAGGGACGACTTACCGGAGCCCGAGACACCCGTGAAGACGGTGATCCTGTTCTTGGGTACGGCGAGGGAGACATCGCGCAGGTTGTTCTCCCGCGCCCCGGTGATGACGATGTTGTTCTGCTCAGGCATGGAGCCGACGCTAAGCCGGAATCCCGACACCTTCTGTCGGGATTCCGGCGAAGACCGTCGCAGGGTTCCACGGCGGGACCGTACGGCCCCGGGGCAGCGGGTGCGCCCCGGGGCCGGAACCGTACCGGCTACACTCCCGCCGCCTCCTCCTGCTCCGGAGCCCGCAGGGCGCCCTCGCGGACGGACTCGGCGTCGGTCTCGTACAGCCCGCCGTCGAGCAGCAGCCACCGGGTGACCCCGATCGACTCCAGGAACGGCACATCGTGGCTCGCCACGATCAGCGCCCCCTCGTACGCGGCCAGCGCGCTGGTCAGCTTCTGGACGCTCGCCATGTCCAGATTGTTCGTCGGCTCGTCCAACAGCAGCAACTGCGGCGCGGGCTCCGCCAGCAGCAGCGACGCCAGCGCCGCCCGGAACCGCTCGCCACCGGAGAGGGTTCCGGCGAGCTGGTCCGCCTTCGCCCCCTTGAAGAGGAAGCGCGCCAGCCGGGCCCGGATCCGGTTGGCCGTCGCGTCGGGCGCCACCCGGGCGACATTGCCGACCACACTCAGCTCGTCGTCGAGCACATCGAGCCGCTGAGGCAGAAACCGCAGCGGAACGAGCGTCTCCGCCTCGCCCGAGACCGGGGCCAGCTCGCCCGCGATCGTCCGCAGCAAAGTGGTCTTGCCCGCACCGTTCCGCCCGACCAGGGCGATCCGCTCCGGACCCCGGATGTCGAGGACACCGCGCACCTCCGTGCCGTACGCCAGCCGCAGCTCCGAGAGCCGCAGCACCTCACGGCCCGGATGGACCGTCGTATACGGCAGCTCGATCCGGATCTCGTCGTCGTCCCTGACCGCCTCCAGCGCCTCGTCCAGCCGCTCCCGCGCCCCGGCGAGCCGCTCGACGTGCAACGTCCGGTACTTGCCCGCCGACTCCTGCGCCATGCTCTTGCGATTGTTCGCGATCACCTTCGGTACCCGCTTCTCGATCTGGGCCTTCTTCGCGAACGACCGCCGTCTGGCGAGCTTGGTCCGGGACTCCACCAGCTCCCGCTTCTGCCGCTTCACATCGGCCTCGGCCACCCGCACCATCCGCTCGGCGGCCTCCTGCTCGGCGGCCAGCGCCTCCTCGTACTCCGAGAACGTGCCGCCGTACCAGGTGACACCGCCGTCCCGGAGATCGGCGACCTGGTCGACCAGCTCCAGCAGTTCACGGTCATGACTGACCACGACCATCACCCCGGACCAGGCGGCGACCGCGTCGTACAGCCGCCGCCGGGCGAACCGGTCCAGATTGTTCGTCGGCTCGTCCAGCAGCAGCACACCGGGCCGGGCCAGCAGCAGCGCCGCCAGCCGCAGCAGAACGCCCTCGCCGCCGGAGACCTCGCCGATCGTCCGGTCGAGCCCGATCCGGCCGAGACCGAGCTGGTCCAGGACCGCCCGGGCCCGCTCCTCGACGTCCCAGTCGTCACCGACCACGGCGAAATGCCGCTCGTCGGCGTCGCCGCCCTCGATGGCATGGAGCGCGGCACGGGTCTCGGCGATACCCAGGGCCCGGTCCACCGGCATCCCGGTGTCCAGCACCAGGTTCTGCGGCAGATAGCCGATCTCGCCGACGGCACGGACCGAGCCGCCCGCCGGAGTCAGCTCACCCGCGATCAGCTTCAGCAAGGTCGACTTGCCGGAGCCGTTACGGCCGATCAGACCCGTCCGGCCGGGGCCGACGGAGAGCTGGAAGCCATGGAACACCTCCGTACCGTCGGACCAGGAGAAGTCGAGATCGGCACAGCTGATATGGGTGGAAACGGTAGACATACAGGTCTCCTGTCGCGAGAGGGGTGAGGGCAACGGAGGAGACACCGGGTGCGTACGCCGACGGAGAGGAGCCGGCCGGGAGCGACCGGAACCCGTCACGGCAGGCGGCCACCAAGGCGCGCACGGCAGGACGGACGGAGCGACCGGAGCGCTCGGAAGGCGGTCACGGTGCTCGGCGGGGAGAGCTCCCGGCCCGGAAGAACGGCTCGTAGCCCGAGGTCGCACACACGGCGGCCACCCGTCGGAAACGACGGTGACCCGCGCACGGTGTCCCGGACCTCAGTCGAGCAACGTCCTTCTCCAATCGGCGGCAACAGGAACGAGTGAAGCGTAACGGGGCGGCTTCGGGGGCGGCAATGTATTTACTCGCGCCATGCGGCCGGGCCGCTCCCGGGGTGCCGCGCCGAAGGGCCTTGGCGCCTCGGCCCTCCGGGTTGCCGCTTCACCTCCGGGCCGCGCCCGGCGACCTGATCTTGTTCGCGGCCTGCGGGCCGCCTGTGGCTTGTCTCGCAGTTCCCCGAGCCCCTAAATGCTCTCCCCAGCGCCGCTCTGAAAGGGGGCCAGCTTTTCGGGGCCGAGAGGAGGAGCAACCAGGGGCGCGGGGAACTGCGCGAACGGCCACAGGCGGCCCGCAGACCGCAAACAACGCGCGGTCGCCGGGCGAGACCCGGGGCAGAGGCGCCCGGTGACGGCGCGGCCCGGGGCGCGGGGCTCCGGGGGAGGCGGGCCCGGCGGTCAGAGCGCGTCGCGGAGGAGTTCCGCCAGGTCCTCGTCCAGATCGAGGTGGCGGCTCTCCGCTCCGGCCGGGACCAGGAGTTCCACCCGCGCGAGGAAGCGCCGTATCTCCGAGGTGAGGACATGGACGACGGCGACGCCCTCGGGGGCGTGGAACTCGACCACCGTACGGTCGTAGCCGTACGGCCGGATCCGGACGTCGCCGTCACCGGCGGGCCGGTCCGTCCCCGTGGCCAGCAACTCCCGGGCGAAGGCCCAGGCGAGGTCGTTCCCCTCCAGGGTCGCGTCGGCCGGGAACGCCATCCGGACCGCGTACGGGTCATGGGTCTCGTACCGGAGTACGGCCCGTACGGGCTCGGCGCGCGGGGCCGAGGCGACGATCCGGGCGCTCACGGTCTGCTCGACGACGGTGACTGTGGACATTGGTCCCCCTTGCTGATGCACGCGCTCGGGCCCGTGGACGCCTTCCTGACACAGATGAGGACGTGGGGACCCGGGGTAGGGGTGCACTGGCCGGGTGCGTGAGCTGCGTCACCGTCTCCCGCCGGAACCGAACGGGCCCGTCCGGTTCCGATACCGGCACGGAGACCGTTCCCGCGCCCGGCCCGGCGACGGTACGGCGGATGTCAGCCGACCGGCTGCTGCCGGAAACGGTCCAGCTCGGGGGCGGTCCGGGCCACCGTGAACTCGGTGATCCGGTAGACGCAGACACCGTCGGCCGTGAAGGGATCACCCGCGACGATCTCCTCGATCCGCGCCCGGTCGTCGCCGACGGCCAGGATCACCCCGCCGTCCCGGGGGTTCTTCCGCCCCGACGCGATGAACACACCCTCCGCGAACAGCCGGTCCACCCACGCGATATGGGCGTCCATCAGCGCGTCGGCCCGCTCCAGGGGTCCGGTGTACGTCAGCTCCAGTACGAACATGTCCGTCAATCTACGGCACGGGAGGCGCCGGTCCACCGAGGCCGGCGGCCGTCGCCGGGGCCGCCCGCCGCCGGGTGACCGGCACATAGGGTGGGCCCACCATGACGCTGATCGACATTCCCGGGGGCTGGCCGCGCGACGCGGCGGCGGCCCTGGCCGTACAGGACGAACTCCGCCACCGGGTGGTCACCGACGAGCCCGGCCCGCCGGTCGGTACGGGCCCGGTGACCGGGGTCGACGTGGCGTACGACGACGAACGCGACCTGGTCGCGGCGGCTGCCGTCACCCTCGACGGGACGACTCTCGACGTGGTGGCGCGGGCGACCGCCGTGGGCCGGGTCGCCTTCCCCTACGTACCAGGGCTGCTGGCCTTCCGGGAGATCCCCGCCGTACTCGCGGCGCTGGAGGCCCTGGGCACCGATCCCGGTCTGGTCGTCTGCGACGGCTACGGGCTCGCGCACCCCCGCAGGTTCGGACTCGCCAGCCATCTGGGCGTCCTCACCGGACTGCCCGCCATCGGCGTCGCCAAGAACCCCTTCCATCTCACCGCCGCGGACCCGGGCGCCGAACGCGGCGCGACCAGCCCCCTGACCGCCGACGACGGTACGGAGGTCGGCCGCGCCCTGCGCACCAGGGACGGGGTGAAACCGGTCTACGTCTCCGTGGGACACCGAGTGACCCTCGACGCGGCCTGCGCCCACACCCTGCGTCTCACCCCCCGCTACCGGATACCCGAGACCACCCGGCACGCCGACCGGCTCTGCCGCGACGCCCTCGCGGAGGCGGTGGGCGCCGGCCGTTGACGGCGCGAGGGCACCGCTCCCGCCGCTACGGAAGGCCCGGTGCCGCGCCGCCCGTACCGGACCGCGGCAGCCGGACCGCGTCGGCCGCCGCCGGGGAGAGTTCCGCCTCCCGCAACCCCGCCCACGGGAGCCAGACCGCCGCGTCCGTCGAACCGCCGGTCTCGGCCCGCACCCGGGCTCCCGGCGCCACGTCCACCGCGTACAGCAGACCCGTCAGCTGCCAGTCGACGCCGAGCCGCCGGGCCGGGTAGGTCCGGGCGTCGAGCAGCCTGACGGCGGCCGGCTCCAGCCCCGTCTCCTCCCACAACTCCCGGGCCGGCGCCTCGGCCGACTGCTCTCCCGGGTCGATCCCGCCGCCCGGCAGATGCCAGAGACCCGGCTCGAAGACGGGCGACGACTCCGCCAGCCGGGCCGGCGGCAGCCGGTCGCCCCGCACCACGACGGCATAGGCCGAGACCCGGAGCCGGATCCCCCTGCCCGTGTCGGCCATCTCTCCCACTCCCCGATCCCCTGACGACGCGAACCACCGACGCTACCGGCCGGCCGAAGATCCCCAACCCCCGAAAATCCTTACCGGGGACGGCCGTGACCGGCCCAGACTTGGTCCATGACCGATACGAGACCCTTTCAGCACGCCGTCCTGAGCTGGGCGGCCGGCGGCCCCGGCGAACCCGCGCGGGAGCTGGCCGCGCGACTGGGCATCCGTACGGTCGTCCTGCTCGAAGGGCTCAGCGACGCCGCCGCCGTCGACGCGCTCGCCGCCCGCCACGGCCGGGACCCCGGTGCCGAAGGGGTGCACGTACTCCCGATGGGCGGGGCGATGAACGCCGGACGGTTCGCCCGGTTCCTCGGCCCGACCGGACTGGGACTCCGGCTGACCGGACTCTGCGACGAGGCCGAACGCCCCTATTACGCGCGCGGCTGGGAAGGCGCCGGTGCCGGGGGCGGGCCCGGGTTCTTCGTCTGCGCGGCCGACCTGGAGGACGAACTGATCCGCGCGCTCGGGACCGAGCGGGTCGCCGAGATCATCCGCGCCGAGGGCGACGGCCGCCCCCTGGACACCTTTCTGCGCCAGCCCGCGCAGCGGGCCCGCCCCGAGGGGCAGCGGCTGCGGCGGTTCCTCGGCACCAAGAAGGGCCGCAAGATCCACTACGGCCGGGTGCTGGTGGAGGCGCTGGAACCCGACCGCGTACCGCGCCCTCTGGAGCAGTTGCTCGCGGACCTCTGACCCGGCCGGGCGCGGCACGGGGAAGCCGCGCGGCGGGGCGCGGACCGGACCGGTGCGGCCGGGGGCAGGATGTCCGTACGCGTCCCCAGGCATCCGTCGGTGCGCGCGTCCCGCGCGTTCGGGCATCCGTACGCACCCGGGCCGTCCGGGCCCGGTGGCGCGGGCGCTCGCGCCGTCCGGCCGCGTACAGTCCGGGCGGGCGAATCGGCCCGGCCGTCGCGGGGAAACCCTTGTCCGCGGTGGAACACGTTCTTACCATCACTGGTGTTACATCAGTTGTGTCATATCTACGCTGGGGGCCCGATGACACCGCCGCCGACATCCCGACCGACCACGGGAGGCGGACCGCTCGCCGGAGTCCGGGTGGTCGAACTCGCCGGGATCGGCCCGGGCCCGTTCGCCGCGATGCTCCTCGCCGACCTCGGCGCCGATGTCGTCCGGGTGGACCGGCCCGGTGGTGCCGGGCTCGGCATCGATCCCGCGTACGACCTCACCAATCGCAACAAGCGGTCCGTGCTGATCGACCTCAAGGCCGACGACGGGCCCGCCGCCGTACTCGACCTGGTCGAGCGGGCCGACGTACTCGTCGAGGGCTACCGGCCCGGGGTCGCCGAACGGCTCGGCATCGGCCCCGACGCCTGTCTCGCCCGCAACCCCCGGCTGGTCTACGGCCGGATGACGGGCTGGGGCCAGGACGGACCCCTCGCCGACCGCGCGGGCCACGACATCGGCTATATCGCCGTCACCGGCGCGCTCGGCATGATCGGGCAGGCCGACGAGGCCCCCGCCGTCCCCGCCAATCTCCTCGGCGACTACGCGGGCGGCTCCCTCTATCTCGTGATCGGCGTGCTCGCGGCCCTTCAGCACGCCAGGACCGAAGGCGGTACGGGCCAGGTCGTCGACGCGGCCGTGGTCGACGGCACCGCCCATCTCGCCACGATGATCCACGGAATGATGGCCGCGGGCGGCTGGCAGGACCGGCGCGGCGCCAACCTCCTCGACGGCGGCTGCCCCTTCTACGGCTGCTACCGGACCTCCGACGGCGGATACATGGCCGTCGGCGCCCTCGAACAGCGCTTCTACGACGAGTTCGTGGCCCTCCTCGGCATCGCGGACCGGATCCCCGCCCGTAAGGACTTCGACCGCTGGCCCGAGCTCCGCGACGCCGTCGCCGCCCGGTTCGCGGAGCGCACCCGGGCCGAATGGACCGAGGTCTTCGAGGGCACCGACGCCTGTGTCGCCCCCGTACTCTCCCTGCGCGAGGCGCCCCGCCATCCGCAGCTCGCCGCCCGTGGGACCTTCGTCCGGCACGGCGGGATCACCCAGCCCGCGCCCGCGCCCCGGTTCTCCGCCACCCCCGGCTCCGTCCGGACCGGACCGGCGCTGCCCGGCGCCGACGCCGTCTCCGTGGCCCGGGACTGGGGGCTGCCCGGCCGTACCGGCGAGCCGTCCGGGACCGGTGCCGCCGAGCCCGCCGGGTCTTCCGAGCCCGCCGCCGAGTCCGGGCCACCGGGGCCCGCCGCCGACCGCTGAGGCACCGGGCCCGGCGCCGTACCGCCGCCGTACCCCCCCCGTCGACGTCAACCACCCGCCCGAAGGACCCTCCCCGAAAGGCAGTCGTCTTGAGCACCGAAGCGTATGTGTACGACGCGATCCGCACCCCGCGCGGGCGCGGCAAGGCCAACGGCGCCCTGCACGGGACCAAGCCGATCGACCTGGTCGTCGGATTGATCCGGGAACTGCTGGAACGCCACCCCGGACTCGACCCGGCCGCCGTCGACGACATCGTCCTCGGGGTCGTCGGACCCGTCGGCGACCAGGGCTCCGACATCGCCAGGATCGCCGCGATCGCCGCCGGACTGCCCGACACCGTCGCCGGAGTACAGGAGAACCGCTTCTGCGCCTCCGGGCTCGAAGCCGTCAACATGGCCGCGATGAAGGTCCGTTCCGGCTGGGAGGACCTGGTACTCGCCGGCGGTGTGGAATCCATGTCCCGGGTCCCGATGGCCTCCGACGGCGGCGCCTGGTTCGCCGACCCGATGACCAACCACACCGTCGGCTTCGTCCCCCAGGGCATCGGCGCCGATCTGATCGCCACCATCGAGGGCTTCACCCGCCGCGACGTCGACGAATACGCGGCCCTCTCCCAGGAGCGGGCCGCCGCCGCGTGGAAGGACGGCCGGTTCGACCGGTCCGTGATCCCCGTCCGCGACCGCAACGGCCTGGTCGTCCTCGACCGGGACGAACATCTGCGCCCCGGCACCACCGCCGACTCCCTCGCCGCCCTCAAGCCCGCCTTCGCCGGTATCGGCGACCTCGGCGGCTTCGACGCCGTCGCCCTGCAGAAGTACCACTGGATCGAGCGGATCGACCACGTCCACCACGCGGGCAACTCCTCCGGCATCGTGGACGGCGCCGCCCTCGTCGCCGTCGGGACCGCGGAGACCGGCGAGCGGTACGGGCTCCGCCCCCGGGCCCGGATCGTCTCCGCCGCGGTCTCCGGTTCCGAACCCACCATCATGCTCACCGGCCCCGCGCCCGCCACCCGCAAGGCGCTCGCCCGGGCCGGACTCACCATCGACGACATGGACCTGATCGAGATCAACGAGGCGTTCGCGGGGGTCGTCCTGCGGTTCGCCCGGGATATGGACATCAGCCTCGACCGGGTCAACGTCAACGGCGGGGCGATCGCCCTCGGCCATCCCCTCGGCGCCACCGGGGCGATGATCCTCGGCACCCTCGTCGACGAACTGGAGCGCCGCGAGCTGCGGTACGGACTGGTGACCCTCTGCGTCGGCGGCGGCATGGGCGTCGCCACCGTGGTCGAACGCGTCACGTCCTGACCCGTACGGCTCCAGACGTCCGCGCCGACGCCGTACCCCGCCGCCGCCTTCCGCCACCCTCCCGGAGACCGCAGCCATGACCAGCAGCACCGCGACCACCGCGACCACCGAGACCGCCACCGGCAGCACCATCCGCTGGGAAGCCGACGACACCGGAGTCGTCACCCTCGTCCTCGACGACCCGAACCAGTCCGCCAACACCATGAACCGGGCGTTCGTGGCCTCCCTCACCGCGATCGCCGACCGCGCCGAGGCCGAACGCGACACCATCCGCGGCATCGTCGTCACCTCCGCCAAGAAGACCTTCTTCGCGGGCGGCGACCTCAAGGAGATGATCCGGCTCGGCCCCGAGGACGCGGCCACCGCGTTCGAGACCGGGATGGCCGTGAAGCGCGCCCTGCGCCGGATCGAGACCCTCGGCGTGCCCGTCGTCGCCGCCGTCAACGGCACGGCCCTCGGCGGCGGCTACGAGATCGCCCTCGCCTGCCACCACCGGATCGCCCTCGACGCCCCCGGCGCCCGGATCGGCCTGCCCGAGGTCACCCTGGGCCTGCTGCCCGCCGCAGGCGGCGTGACCCGTACCGTACGGCTCCTCGGGATCGCCGACGCGCTGCTCAAAGTCCTCCTCCAGGGCACCCAGTACCCGCCCCGCCGGGCCCTGGAGCACGGACTCGTGGACGAGGTCGCTGGGACCGGGGAGGAGCTGCTGGCCCTGGCCCGGGCCTATATCGACACCCATCCCGAGTCACGGCAGCCGTGGGACGTCAAGGGCTACCGGATCCCCGGCGGCACCCCCGCCAGCCCCCGGTTCGCCGCCGATCTGCCCGCCTACCCGGCGAATCTGAAGAAGCAGACCGGCGGGGCGCCCTACCCCGCGCCGCGCAACATCCTCGCCGCCGCCGTCGAGGGCTCCCAGGTCGACTTCGAGACCGCCCAGGTCATCGAGGCGCGCTACTTCACCGAACTGGTCACCGGGCAGACCGCGAAGAACATGATGCAGGCGTTCTTCTTCGACCTCCAGGCCGTCAACGCGGGCGCCGCCCGCCCCCGGGGCGTCGAACCGCGACCCGTCACCAAAGTCGCCGTCCTCGGCGCCGGGATGATGGGCGCGGGCATCGCCTACGCCTGCGCCAGGGCCGGGATCGACGTGGTGCTCAAGGACGTCGACACCGAAGCCGCCGAGCGGGGCAAGGCGTACTCCGCCCGGATCCTCGACAAGGCCCTCGCCCGGGGACGGACGACGGCGGCGAAGCGGGACGCGCTGCTCGCCCGGATCACCCCGACCGCCGACCTCGCCGACCTCGCGGGCTGTGACGCCGTGATCGAGGCGGTCTTCGAGGACACGGCGCTCAAGCACCGGGTCTTCCGCGAGGCACAGTCCGCCGTCGCGCCCGGCGCGCTGCTCTGCTCCAACACCTCCACCCTGCCCATCACCGAACTGGCCGAAGGCGTCGACCGGCCCGCCGACTTCGTCGGACTGCACTTCTTCTCACCCGTCGACAAGATGCCGCTGGTGGAGATCATCAAGGGCCAAAAGACCGGGGACGAGGCGCTGGCCAGAGCGTTCGACCTGGTCCGGCAGATCAACAAGACCCCGATCGTGGTCAATGACTCCCGGGGGTTCTTCACCTCCCGGGTCATCGGACGGTTCGTCAACGAGGGCGTCGCCATGATCGGCGAGGGCGTACCGGCCGCCTCCGTCGAACAGGCCGCCGCCCAGGCCGGATATCCGGCGAAGGTCCTCGCCCTGATGGACGAACTGACGCTGACCCTGCCGCGCCGGATCCGCGAGGAGACCCGGCGCGCCGTGACGGACGCGGGCGGCGAATGGAGCCCGCACCCGGCGGACGCGGTGATCGACCGGATGGTCGACGAGTTCGGCCGGACCGGCCGGGCCGGGGGAGCGGGCTTCTACGAGTACGGGCCCGACGGCGCCAGGACCGGGCTCTGGCCGGGACTGAAGGAGCACTTCGGCCGGCCGGACGCCCCCGAGGTCCCCTTCGACGACCTGCGGGAGCGGATGCTCTTCTCGGAGGCGCTGGACGCGGTGCGCTGTCTGGAGGAGAACGTGCTGACCTCGGTCGCCGACGCCAACATCGGCTCGGTGACGGGGATCGGCTTCCCCGCCTGGACCGGCGGGGTCCTCCAGTACGCCAACGGGTACGAGGGCGGCCTGCCCGGCTTCGTCGCCAGGGCGCGCGAACTGGCCGCCCGGTACGGCGAGCGGTTCGAACCCCCGGCGCTGCTGGTGACGAAGGCGGAGCGGGGCGAACGCTTCACGGACGCGGCCGAGTAGGGCGGCCAACGGCACGGGCGGCGGGCCCCGGCGACGAAGCCGGGCCGGCCGCCCGCCTCACCCGCCCGACAGCGCGCCGGAGCCCGGGCCGGGCCCGGTACCGGTATCCGTGGCGGCCCCGGGCTCGGCGAAGGCGGTACGCAACTCCTCCTTCAGGGACCGCTGGAAGGCGGTGACCAGGGCCTGGACCACCAGAGGCCGGATCGGCGCCGACAGATTCCGCAGATCCTCGGCGGCACTCTCGGCGTCCGCCGGGCCCACCGCGTCCGCCCCGCCGTCCCGGCCGACGCCGCCGACCCCGCCCCGGTCCCGGATCGGCTGCCACACCTCGTCCCGGAGCAGCCGCGTCAGCTCGTACGCCACCGAACGGGCATGCTCCACCAGCACCGTCCGGGCGGCGAGAATCGTCTCGTACGGGATCGGGATGTCGAGCAGCTCCGCGGCCAGCGGCAACAGCCCCGGATCGACCCGGAACGTCCCCGGCTCCGGCCCCGGCGCCACCGCCCCCATCGCGGCCAGCCGCTCCACATCGGCGTCGTCGAGCGCCCGCCCCAGCCGCCGGGCCAGCCCGTCCCGGCTCACCACCTCGGCCGAGTCCGGCACCCAGGTCGCCACCAGCGCCCGGTGGATCGCCAGATCCTGCGCCCCGATATCCGGCGGCAACTGCTCCAGATACCGCTCGATCGCGGCGAGGGTCATGCCCTGCCGCTGCAACTCCTCGATCAGGGCGAGCCGCGACAGATGCTCGGGCCCGTAACGGCCCACCCGCCGCGGTCCGATCACCGGCGGCGGCAGCAGGCCGCGGGTCCCGTAGAACCGTACGGTCCGTACGGTGACACCCGCCCGCGCGGCCAGTTCGTCCACCGTCAGCGTCGGCCCGTCCACGCCGCCGGTCCCGTGGACCGCGGTGGTGCCGCCAGCCATTTCGCGCCTCACTTCCCCGGGCGTCGTCCACACCCCGGGTGGCACAGTATTGCTGTCTCACCGGCACTGTCGAAAGACCCGGGCCACTGTCAGTGGCGGTGCTTACGGTGGAGCCATGTCCACGATCGACTACATCCGTGGGGACGCCGACGCGGCAACGGAGCGGGTGGGGAGGGTGTTCCCCGGCCGGCGGTCCGCGGAGGGCGGACACCGGAGCGCTCCGGGCGGTGCCGGGTCTCCAGCGGCGGGCGACGGGCGCCTCGGCGGCGGCGTCCGGGGACTGACGGAGCCCCACCCCTCTCGCGGAAGAGGCGGGGCTCCGGTGGGCGCGGCTACGGTGCGGCCGGGGTGGTGGGGCCCGTCCGTGGTGCCGGGCCCGGGGACGGCCGGGAATCCCCGGGCCCGGATGCGTGGTGTCGGCGTTCCGGGCCCGGCGCGGCCGGGGCGGCGTGGCGCGTCCTCTTGCCGGAGGACGCGCGGCGGCCCTGTGAAGGCATCAACTCCTCGGGAGTGTGGCGGCGGTCAGGCGGTCGGTGTGGAGGAGGAACAGTGGTGCGACGACGGATCGAAACGGCGGACCGGCCCGGTGAGGGGCCGAGAGACGATCGCGTCGGTTCGGCGCGGCGACCTGTGGGGCGACGACGAGGCTCGGCTCCTCCTGGGGCCGGGGGAGCCGGGACCGATCATGTCGGCCGGCGATGGCCGAAGACATCCCAGTGAAGTGGGAGGTCGGCGGGCGCGCTCGTATGGTAGTCCCGTGACCTCGTTCCGTGATGTCGAACGCAGAACGCTGGGCGCCGTCGCCGAACTCGGCCGGGCGGGACTGCCGTTGGAGGTGTTCTTCCAGGAGGTTCACGAACTGCTCCGGCCCGTCCTCGGGTTCGACGCCGGGTGCTGGCACGGCGCCGACCCCGTCACGGGCTTCATCACCTCCACCGTCTCCACCGACCTCGCGCCCGAGGGGTTCGACCGGGCCGTGGAGCTGGAGGTCCGGTCCGACGACCCCACCCGCTTCCACGGCATCCGGGGCACCGGGCGGCTCGCCGACACCGTCCACCGGGCCACCGGCGGCCGGCCCGAGGAGAGCGTCCGCTACCGCGACCTCCTCCAGGGCTTCGGCTTCGCCGACGAACTGCGGATGAATCTCGACGCCCAGGGCGGCCGGTGGGGCGCCGCCGCCCTGATGCGGGGCGAGGACGCCCGGCCGTACGCCCCCCGGGAGATCCGGCTGGCCGAACGGGTGGCGCGGGCGGTCGCCGAGGCGCTGCGGGACGCCGCCGTCATCGCACCGGGCACACTCACCGGGCCCGCGCAGATCCCCGCCGTACTGGTCGTCGGCCCCGACGGGCGGCTGGTCAGCGCCGATCTGCAGGCCCAAGAGCTGCTGGCCGCGCTCACCGAGGACATGACCCGGGTCCGCGGGGTGCCGACCGCCGTCGTCGTGGTCGCCCAGCGGGCCCGGACCAATGCCGCGGCCGGACACCCGACCGCCCCTGCCGTCGCCCGGCTGCGCGGCCCCGCCGGGGAGTGGCTGTCACTGCACGCGTCCCTGCTCGACGGCCGCGCGGACGGCCGGGTCGCGGTGGTGGCCCAGCCCGCCTCCCCGCTCGATGTGATGCCCCTGACCCTGATGGCACACCGGCTCAGCGCCCGGGAACAGGAGGTGGCGCTGCACACCCTCCGGGGCCACAGCACCCAGGAGATAGCCCGTACGCTCTATCTCACCCCGGCGACCGTGCAGGACCATCTGAAGTCCGTCTTCACCAAAACGGGCGTCCGCAGCCGCCGCGAGTTGGTCGCCCTGCTGATGGCCCAGCACATGAGCGCCCTGGGAGCCGCCTCGGCCCGGGTGTGACGACGGGATTGTCGCGGGCCGGCCCGCCGCGCGGCCGGTCCGGATCCTGCCGGGGCTCGCGTGCCCCAGCGCCTCGGCCCTCAGGGGCACCGCCCCGAACTACCCGGACTGTGCCCAGCGTCTGCGGGTTTCGCCCGGCCTGCGGACCGTGGCCGGCTTGTCGTGCGGTTCCGCCCCCTATGCCTTCGGCGATGGGGGACTACCAGGGCCGCTCGACACTCTCCCCGGCGTCGCCCCTGGCAAGGGGCACCCGGCTCTCTGCGAGGGCGGTGAGGAGGGCAACCCAGGGGCGCTGGGGGTCCCCCCACGCCGCCAGGCGTAGGGGGCGGAACCGCGCGATCAGCCCACCACGGTCCGCGGACCGCGAAGAACACCAGGGTGCCGGGCGCGGCCCGGGTGGTTTCGGGGCGGTGCCCCGGAGGGCCGGGGCGCCGGGGGTCCCCTGGCAACGTACAGGCGGCGGGACTGCCCGGCACCGGCTGGTGGATCGGGGAGCCGTTCGTGCCCGAAGGGCTACGGAGGAGAGCGCGCGTGCCGGGCGTCGCGTGCCAGGCGCGACTTCCGGATACGCCCCAGGGGCGGAGCCCGCCGTGTGGACTTGCCCTCGGGGCCGGCGGTCGGGGCCTCGCGGGCGCACACACCGGACGCCGCTCACTCATCCGAGACGCCGGGGCGCCTGCCGCGCCCGAAGCGCTACGGGGGCGAGCGCGTACGGGGCGTCGTGTCCGGACCCGCCCGTGACGCCCGCGGGCCCACCGGCAGGGCTCGTCAGGGGGAGGCCGCGTCCCGGAGGTAGGCCAGGACCGCGCGGACCCGGCGGTGGTCGTCCGGTGCCGGGGGCAGGTCGAGCTTCTGGAGGATGCCCGCGATGTGCTTGGCGACCGCCGCGTCCGTCACGAAGAGCGCCCTGGCCACCGCCGCGTTCGAACGCCCCTCCGCGACCAGCGCCAGGACCTCCCGCTCCCGGGGCGTGAGCCGGGCCAGCGGATCGCGGCGGCGGGCCAGCAACTGGCGTACCACCTCGGGGTCCACCACCGTGCCCCCGGCCGCTACCCGGGCGATCGCCGCCATGAACTCCTCGACGTCCCCGATCCGGTCCTTCAGGAGATATCCGGTGCCCGCGCCCGGCCGGGCCGTCACCAGCTCGTCGGCGAAGGTCTGCTCCACGTACTGGCTCAGGACCAGCGCCCCCAGCGACGGCCGCAGCCGCTGGAGTTCCCGGACCGCGCGCAGCCCCTCGTCCCCGAAGCCCGGGGGCATCCGGACATCGGCGATCACCACATCGGGGTCGTGCGCCAGCGCCGCCGCCACCAGCGACGGCCCGTCACCGACGGCCGCGGCGACCCGGTATCCGAACCGTTCCAGCAGCCCCACGAGCCCCTCGCGCAGCAGAACCGAGTCCTCCGCGACGACCACCGTCAGCCCGCCGCTCATCCGCCCACCCCGCGACCGGCCGAAACGGCGCCCGCAGCCCCGACACCGGCCCCGGCATCCTGGAAGCCGTCCACCGCCCCCTCGACCGGGATCTCCACCCGCAGCCGGGTCGGCCCGCCGGGCGGACTCGACAGCAGCATCCGGCCGTCGACCGCCGCCACCCGGTCCGCCAGCCCCGTCAGACCCGTACCGCCGCCCGGGTCCGCCCCGCCGCGGCCGTCGTCCGAGACCTCCACCACCAGCGTGCCGCCCGTCAGCGCGCCGCCGACCCGGCAGCGTGCCGCGCCGCTGTGCCGGGCCGCGTTCGTCAGCGCCTCCGACACCGCGTAGTACGCCGCGACCTCCACCGACGACGGCAGCCGCCCCGCCAGCCGCAGTTCGAGATCGACCGGCAGCGGTGAGCGCCCCGCCACGTCCCGGACCGCCGCCGCCAGCCCCCGCTCGCTCAGTACCTGCGGATGGACGCCCCGGATCAGCTCCCGCAGTTCGGCCAGCGCGTCCTTCGCCATCCGGTGCGCCTCCGCGACCTCACGCGCCGCCCGGGACCCCGGCGGCAGATCGAGCCCCGCCAGCCCCAGCTTCACCGACAGCGCCACCAGCCGCTGCTGGGCCCCGTCGTGCAGATCCCGTTCGATCCGGCGGCGCTCCGACTCGTAGGCGTCCATCAGCCGGGCCCGCGACCGCCGCACCTCGCGCAGTTCGCCCTCCCGGGGCAGCAGAACCGCCCGGGCCACCATCGCCCGTGCCCCCGCCCACGCCGTCACCGGATACGCCGCCACCGGCACCACGAACACCCCGGCGACGGGACCCGCGATCCGGGCCCACAGCGGTGCCGACGGCTGAAGCGGCGCGGTCAGCAGAAACGCTGGCACGCCCCCGGCGACGATCAGCAGAGCCAGATCCGCCCAGCCCGCGGCGAGTACCGAGAGCGCCCCGTAGCCCGTGTCCCGCCACCCGGTCCGGCCCCGGTCCGCCGACGGCCTCCCGACCGGCTCCCGGGCCGCGTCCCGGTCCACCAGCCGCAGCCTGCGCCGCTCCAGCGGACCCGCGACCGCGACGACGAACGCGAGGACCGCGACCGAACCGCCCACCGCCACCCCCGGCCCCAGCCGGGACCGGGCCGCCAGCAGCCCGCCGACCGCCACCCAGCCGCCCACCCCCAGCAGCCCGCCGCCCAGGAGATACCCGGCCGACCGCCAGGGCCAGGACGTCAGGAGAAACCGCAGGGGCCGCCGGGTCAGCGCCTCCAGCGCCGTACGAGGAATCATCCCGCGACCGTATCCGCCGCGAAGACCCGGCACAGTAGTGCCAGATGGAGTACGAGAAGTAGTCCGGCGGCCCGTGTGCCGGAGCCGCCGCCCCGGTGGAATCGACGGCATGCCCACCGAAACCGTCCCGTCCCAGGCACCACCCCGCCCGCCCGTCGCCCTGCACGGCCTGACCAAGCGCTACGGCGCCGGAGACGGCGAGGTCACCGCCCTCGACGCCGTCGACCTGGCCTTCGCCCGAGGCACCCTCACCGCCGTGATGGGCCCCTCCGGATCAGGGAAGTCGACCCTGCTGCACTGCGCCGCCGGACTCGAACGCCCCACCTCGGGCCGGATCGTGATCGACGGCACCGACCTCGGCGGACTCGACGAGACCGGACTGACCCTGCTCCGCCGCGACCGCGTCGGCTTTGTCTTCCAGGCGTTCAACCTGGTCTCCGCGCTCACCGCCGAGCAGAACGTCGCCCTTCCCCTCCGGCTCGCCGGACGCCGCCCCGACCCGGCCGACGTCGCCCGCGCCCTCGCCGGCGTGGGGCTCGCCGACCGCGCCCGGCACCGGCCCGGCGGGCTCTCCGGCGGCCAGCAGCAGCGGGTCGCCATCGCCCGGGCCCTCATCGGGCGGCCCGCGGTGCTCTTCGCCGACGAGCCGACGGGCGCCCTCGACACCGTCACGTCGCAGACCGTACTCACCCTGCTCCGGGGGCTCGTGGACGACCGCCGACAGACCGTGATCATGGTTACCCACGATCCCGTCGCCGCCTCTTTCGCCGACCGGGTGGTGTTCCTCGCCGACGGCCGGATCGCCGACGAGACCACTTCCCGTACGGACGCGCCCGCCGTCGCCGCCCGGATGGCGACGCTGGAGGCCAGGACCCGATGACGATCCGCACCCGTGTCGCCTCCCGGACGCGCGACGCCCTGACCACCCGCCGCCGTAGCCGCGTACGCGCCCGGGACCCCCGCCGGGCGCTCCACACCTGGGCCGCGTTCCTCGCCCCCCTCCGTGAACGGCGTACCGCCTTCGCCGGGGCGTTCACCGCCCTCGCCGTCGGCGCCGCCCTGCTCACCGCGAGCGCCCTGATCCTGCTCTCCGGCGGCAGCGGAATCCCCGACCGCTTCACCGGCACCCCCGTCCTCGTCCACAGCGGTCCGCACGATCCGCTGACCTTCGACGAAGCCGCCCCCTTCGCGCCCCGCACCACCGAACGGCTCGTCCGGGAACTCGGGGCGCTTCCCGGAGTACGCGCCGCCGTCCCCGACCGCCCCTTCCCCGCCCAGGCGCTGCGCGCCGGACAGCCCGTCGGCGAGCAGCGCCCCGGCGACCTGGCGGGCAACTCCTGGTCGGCCGCGGCCCTCGCCCCGTACCGGCTGACTTCGGGACACGCCCCGGCGGCGGCGAACGAGGTCGCCGTCGACCGGTCCCTCGGCCTCGCGCCCGGACGGTCCGTCACCCTGCTCACCGCCGAAGGGCCCACCCCCTTCACCGTCTCCGGCACCGTCGACGGCCCCGGATTCCATGTCACCGACAGCCGGGCCGCCGCGCTCTCCGGCGGCGTCCGCGTCATCGGCCTCCTCCTCGACGGCGGCGCCGATCCGGCCGAAGTCGCCTCGGCGGCCCGGCGGATCGCCGGCGGCGACGGCCGAGTCCTCAGCGGTACGGGCCGGGAGGCCCTCGCGCCCGGCGCCGACGAGAAGACCCGCTGGATCGGCGGCCAGGTCGTCAGCGCCATGACCGGCCTCGCGGCCTTCGTCACCGTCTACGTCGTCTCCTCGGCCTTCGCCTTCACCGTCGCCCGCCGCCGCCGGGAGTTCGGACTGCTGCGGACCATCGGCGCCACACCCCGCCGGATCCGCCGCATGGTGTACGGGGAAGGGCTCGCGATCGGCGCGACGGCAGCCGCCACCGGGGTCCTCATCGGGACCGTCTACGCCCCCGATCTGGGCGCCCTGCTCGTGGACCACGGGTTCCAGCCGCGCGGATTCACCGTCGAACGGCGGCCGTGGCTCTCGGCGCTCGCCTTCGCCGCCGGGGTCGGAATCGCCCTCGCCGGAGTGTGGTCGGCGGCCCGGCGGGCCGCCCGGACCTCGCCCATGGCGGCCCTGCGCGAAGCCGCCGTCGACGACCGGCCCCTCGGACCGGCCCGGCTGGTCGCGGGCCTCGGCTGCACCGCCCTCGGGATCGGCGCCGCCGTCGCCGGAGCGTCCGCCGAACCCGCACGGATGATCACCCTCGCCCTCGGCGCGGGCGTCGGCCTGATCACGGGCGGGGCACTGCTGATGCCCGGCCTCGTCCCGCCCCTGGTGAAGGCCGCCACCCTGCCGTTCGCCCGGAGCCGGGGCGCCGTCGCGACCCTGACCCGCGAAACCGCCCTGACCTCCGTCCGCAGAACCGCGGCCACCATCGGACCCGTCTTCGCGACCGTCGCCTTCACCGTCCTGATCACCGCCAACACCGAGATGACCGCCGAATCCGCGAAGGACCACGAGGTGGCCGCCGTCACCGCGCACGCCACCGTCGTCCCCGACCGCACGGCCGGGCTCGGCGACGCGCAGGTCCGGCGGATCACGGGCGCCTCCCTGCTGCCGACCGTGGTACGCGGCGGGCCCGGGCGCGGCCCGATCGCGGCCGTCGGCATTGAACCGGGCCCGTACGCCGCGGTCCACGGCGCGCCGCGCCCCGTCAGCGGCGCCCTCGCCGATCTGGAGCGGCCCGGCACCTTCGGCACCAGCCGGTCCGGTCTCGCCGCCCTCGGCGCCCGCGCGGGCGAAGCCGTACTGCTGACCTTCGCGGACGGCACCGTACGGCGGCTGCGGATCGCCGTGGTCCTGGAGGACCGCGATCTGCCGTACGGGACAGCCCTGCTGGCCCGTGACCTGGTCCGGGCCCACGATCCGGCGGCCCTCACCAGCGCCGTCCACCGCACCGGTGCCGCCGTCGCGGTGGCGGGCGGGAAGGAGATCACCGTGACCGCGTTCGGGGGACGCGCGGACGCGGCGGAGAACCGGCTGATCGACGTCTTCACGGTACTGCTGGTGGCGCTCTCCGCCGGATACACCGGAATCGCCGTCGCGAGCACCCTGCTGACGGCCACCGCCGACCGAGCGCCCGATCTGCGGATCCTCCGGCGCTCGGGGGCGACACCCCGTCAGGTGGTGGGCGCCGTCGCGGCGGAGACGGCCCTGGTCGTCGCGATCGGCTCGGCCCTCGGCGGCCTCGCCGCCCTCCCGTCCGTCCTCGGAATCCGAGCGGGCCTGAGCGGCACACTGGGCGTCCCGGTGGAGCTGACCGTCCCCTGGCCGACGATCCTCGCGGCGGTCGCCGCGACGGGGGCGCTCGCGCTGGCGTCGTCGACGATCCCGGCATGGCGGCTCACCCGCGCGTAGGCTCCGCCTCGGCATGAGGGGTCCCGCAGCGCCTCGGCCCTCCGGGTGAGGCCCACGCCACCCGCCCGGCCGGGCGAATGTTGTCGGGCGACCGCGCGACAAGCCACAGGCGGTCCGCAGTCCGCCGACAGCAGCAGGTAGCCGGACGAGAGCCGGGTATTGGGACGGTGCCCGGAAGAGCCGTGGCGCTGGGGGCCACAGCACCGCCGGGCCCCTGGACCCGTACGGATCGCGGCGGCCGGGGTCAGTACACCTGGACCCCGTAGACCGAGAGCGCCTCCTTCACCGGCTGATGGATCGCGGAGCCGTTCGTGCCCGAGCAGCCCGAGCTGCCCGAGTGGATGCCGAGCGCCGTCGAGCCGGAGAAGTGCGCGCCGCCGCTGTCGCCGCCCGCCGAGCAGGCCGTCGTGCGGACCATGTTGTAGACCGGGCCGTCGCTGTAGTTGACGGTGACGTTCACGGCCGTGACGGTTCCGCCGGTCAGCTTGGTCGTGGAGCCGCTCTTCTGGAGCGACTGCCCGACGATCGCGTCCGCCGCCGAGGTGATGTCCTGGTAGCCGCCGTTGTAGAGGTTGACCGTGCCCGGCGGGACCTCGGAGCCGGTGTAGCGGACGATGCCGTAGTCATTGGTGGGGAAGCTGGTGCCCTCGCGGACCCCGATCTGCACCCCGCCGGCCGACCAGGTGGCCGCCGCGTTGGTGCAGTGGCCCGCGGTGAGCAGGTAGCGGGTGTTGTTGCCGACCACGTTGAACGCGGCCGAGCAGCGGTAGCCGCCGCCGTGGATGGCGTCCCCGCCGGTGACCTCCTGGGTGAACACCCCGGGGACGCGTTCGACGCGTACCGCGTCGCCGAGACCGGCCGTGACGGTCCGGAGCCGCCTCAGTTCCGCCGCGTCGAGGGACTGGTCGGCCTCGACGACGACCCGGTTGGCCGAGGGGTCGATGCCCCACGACGTGCCGGGGATCTTCGCCCGGGTCTCCAGGACGCCCATCGCGTCCTCCAGATCGGCCGTGGAGCGCGCCACGATCCGGGCCCGGGCGCCCGCCGCGCGGACCTCCGAGGCGGCGGAGGCGTCGGTCACGGCGACGACCAGCTCTCCCGTACGGCGGTCGAGGTACGACCCCGCGCCCCGGTCGCCCAACGACCCTTCCAGCCGGGCGTCGAGGGCATAGACGGCGGCCCCGGCGGCGACCCCGGGGCCCGGTGACGGTACGGGCTCCGCGGCGGCGGAGCCCGTACCGGCGCCGACGGCGGGCAGGGCCAGCAGGAGGGAAAGAACGATCCGCGCACCGAACGTGCGTCTCATGGGGGGAGTCTCCTTCGCAGCGATCCTCGGCTGGTATGTGGGGGTTTGCGAAGATCAGTGTGGACCGGACACAGGCCGGGCCGCCGGATCAATGTGACATGGGCCTGTCATTTCAACAAGGGCGCGTGGAGGTGCGGATGGGGCTCACGGGAGGCCGTGAGCGCCGGGCGCCCGACGGTCCGTCACCCGGGCGGCTGAACCCTCGCGGTGCCGGGACCGCCCCCGTCCGCCGTGGCGCGCCGCTCAGCGCCCGGAGCCGATCACCGGATAGTGGTCCGACAGATGGGTGTAGGTGTACGTCCGCCCCCGGCTGGTGACGCTCCACGGCGCGGCCCGCTCCGCCACGACCTCATTGGTCCACTCGGCGGGCCGGGCGTGCCCCGCGCGCAGGAGGACGTGGTCGAGGTCCTCGCGCGGGTCGTCCGGGTAGCGCTCGGCCGCGATCGAGTTCTCCCGGGTGTCGAAGGAGTACGGCAATCCGGTCCTGCGGTCCTCCGCCACCAGCCCCGCGTCGGCGAGCATCGACGCGTACTCGGCGGAGTGCCGGTCCACATTGAGATCGCCCGCCACCAATACCTGCTCGGCCGCGGGGATGGCCTTGGCGCCGAGGAAGGCGTCCAGCTCCCGGAACTGCCGGGCGCGTACCGTCGCCGCCCGGCCCGGGGCGCAGCCCGGGTCCGTCGACTGGGCATGGGTCCCCACCACATGGACCCGGGCGCCGTCGACGTCGAGGACGGTGTAGACGAAGCCCTTGTTCGACCACCAGTCCCCGCCGCACGCGTCCCGGTAGACGTACTGCTCCTGGCGGACCACCGGCCACTTGCTGAGGACCGCGACCCCGCCGTCCTCCGGGGTGGTCGCCGAATACGCCCCGCCCGTGGCGTCCCAGCCGCTCCGGCTCCGGCCCAGGACCGGCGTCCGGTACGGATACTCCGCCGCCGCCCGGTTCATCAGCAGCTCCGACGAGGAGTTGTCGAACGCCTCCTGGACGACGACCACGTCGTGGTCGCGGAAGAAGGGCGCGGCGGCGGTCTCCCGGGCCCGGTGGTCCTGACCCCAGTGGGGGTAGAGCGCCTTGCTGAAGAGGAATGTGTTGTAGCTGAGCACGCTCAGGGCCGGGGTCCCGGCGGGCGTGTCGGCCGCCGCCGCGGCCGGGGGAGCCGTCGCCGGCAGTCCGGCGGCGAGCACGGCCGATACGGCTCCGGCCGCCGCGCGGCGGATCCCGCGAGCCCGGCGGGGCGCACGGGACGTACGGGGTATCCGGGGCGAGGGGGCGCCCGGAGCGCCGGACGAAGACGAGGACGGAGAGGAATGCGAAGACGAAGAGGAAGACGGAGAGGAGATGACGGCGGGGCGAGGGGAACGCGGCACGATGACTCCTGGGTCGGGGTGCGCGGGCGAAGGGCGTCGAATCCATCCAATCAGCCGTGGTTACCGTCAGGTAATGACCAGGTGCCGGGTTCCTTGCGGGCAAAGGTAGGATCGAGATCAGCCCGCCGTCGCGTCACGCGCCCGTGGGTGCGGCGCAACCCATCGGCGGCCGACCGCCCCGCCCTCCGGCGGACCTCGGAGGGCACCGGCACACGCCGATGGGCAGCCGAGAACCCGACGAACGCTGTCGACACGCTGACGGACACCTACGGACAAGGCAGGACGAGCCCTTGAACGACAAGCTTCTTCCCCTCGACATCGGTCCGCTGAACCCCACGGGCTGGGGTCTGGTCATCGGATTCGTCTCCTTCGCGATCGTCTACGCCGTCCTCGCCGGCCGGCTGCTGCCGCGCGCCGCCGCGATCATGGCGGAGCGCGAGGCGAAGACGCAGGGCGTCATGGACGCCGCCGACGAGGTCCGCACCGAGGCCGAGGAGGTCCGCGCCCAGCGCGAGGCGATCCTGGCCGAGGCCCGCCACGAGGCCGCCCACACCCGCCAGCGGGCCCACGAGGAGGGCACCGCCCTGATCGCCGCCGCCCGCGAGGAGGGGCTGCGCGAGAAGGAGCGGATCATCGCCGAGGGCGCCGCCGCGATCGAGGCGGAGAAGGTCGTCGCCGAGGCCGCGCTCCGGAACGATGTCGACAACTGGGCCCACTCGCTCGCCGAGCGCATCGTCGGCGAGCCGGTCCCGGCCCCGTCCGAGGGCCGCGCCAACGGCTGATCCGGCGCACTTCACCCGCGACGCCCGCGCGGGGAACGGAAACGTTCCCGGCGCGGGCGTCGCGCTGTTCCGGGGCGATGCGGGTTGAACCCCCGGCCGGGCGTCCCGCCTCTCGCCGCCGGGCGCCGGCTGCCGGGTGACTCGTAGGACTCGTACCGGCCAGGCGGTCGTACGGCCGCCCACCCCGGCCCCCGGCATCCCGGGTCCCGATCGGCTATCCCGACAAAAACGGATCAATCACCGCCTCACCCGTCGCTGAACTCTCTGACGACCCCCTGACCTCACCGTCGCCCTCTGTCGCTCCACGGCTCCGGGGAGTACCGTCCGGCCATGCCGATACGTGCGCGGGGAACCCGCTTGACGTACAGATCGCTGCTCGCCGCCTCCGTCGCCGCCCTCACGGCGCTCGCCCTCACCCCGGTGGGCGCCGTGGCCGCCCCCGGATCCGGGGCCGGAACCGGGGCGGCCGAAACCCGGGAGTCCTGGGACAGCCGGGAGTCCCGGAAGATCCGCGAGAGCAGACCCGTCTACTCCTACGCCGCCGCGATCCGGGAATCCGTCTGGGTCGACACCCGGATCGACGGGGACGGGGACGGCCGGACCGACCGGGTCGCCGTCGACATCGTCCGCCCCCGGGAGGCCGCCGCCCAGGGCCGCCGGATTCCGGTGATCATGGACGCCAGCCCGTACTACTCCTGCTGCGGCCGGGGGAACGAGAGCCAGCGCAAGACGTACGACGCCGACGGCAAGCCGGTCCAGTTCCCGCTTCACTACGACAACTACTTCGTACCGCGCGGCTATGCCTTCGCCGCCGTCGATCTGGCCGGGACCAACCGCTCCGACGGCTGTGTCGACATCGGCGGCCGGTCCGACGTCCAGTCCGCCAAGGCCGTCGTCGACTGGCTCAACGGGCGGGCCCGCGGCTACACCACCCGTACCGGCGGCGAGCGGGCCGGGGCCGACTGGTCCACCGGCCGTACCGGCATGATCGGCAAGAGCTATGACGGCACCGTCGCCAACGGTGTCGCCGCCACCGGCGTCGAGGGCCTGGAGACCATCGTGCCCATCGGCGCGATCTCCAGCTGGTACGACTACTACTTCGCCAAGGGCGCCCCCCTCTTCGGCACCGGCCCGGACCGGCTGGCGCGCGCCGTCGAGAGCCCCGAGGCCGTGAGCCGCTGCGGAGCCGTCAAACAGCGGCTGGTCGAGGGCGCCCCGCGGAGCGGCGATCACACCGGCCTCTGGGCCGACCGGGACTACGTGGCCGATGCCGCGAAGGTGCGGGCCAGCGTCTTCGCCGTCCACGGCGCGCAGGACCTGAACGTCCGGAGCAAGCACTTCGGCCAGTGGTGGGACGCCCTGGCGGAGGCCGGGGTCGAACGGAAGGTCTGGCTCACCCAGGCCGGTCATGTCGACCCCTTCGACTTCCGCCGGGCCGAGTGGGTACGCACCCTGCACCGCTGGTTCGACCACTATCTCCTCGGCTACGACAACGGCATCGACGACGAACCCATGGCCGATGTCGAACGCGCCCCCGACCGCTGGACCACCGACCGCGTCTGGCCGCCGCGCGGCACCCGGGCCGCCCTGCTCAGGCCCGGAAACGGCGCCCGGCCGGGAGTCGGCACCCTGAGCCGGACCCCGGCCCGGCCCGGCGCCACCGAGACCTTCACCGACGCGCCCCGGCTGGACGAGATCGACTGGGCGAAGGCGATCGACCGGACCACCACCGCCAAGACCGGCTTCATCACCGCGCCCCTCACCCGCGATCTGCGGCTCTCCGGCTCCGGCACGGTCACCGTGACCGCCACCCCGACCACCACCAGCGCCCATCTCACCGCCGTCCTGGTCGACCTCGGCCCGGCCACGATCCGCGACTACGCGGGACCAGACGAGGGCATCGTCACCCTCGACGAGCGCACCTGCTGGGGCGAGAGCGCCCCCGGTGACAGCGCCTGCTACAAGGAGACCAGGGCGGACGCCGCCGAGGTCGACCTCACCGTCTTCAGCCGGGGCTGGGCCGACCTCGGCAACCACGCGTCCCCGGCCGTCGGCGAACCCCTCACCCCCGGCGCGAAGCACACGATCACCCTCGATCTGCACACGGCCGACCACATCGTCCCGGCCGGACACCGGCTCGCCCTGATCATCGCGGGCACCGACCGCCATCTGATCGAACCGCCCGCGAGCACCCCCACGCTCACCCTCGACCTCTCCCGCACCGGCGCCCGGCTGCCGTTCGTCGGCGGCTCCGCCGCCTTCACCGCCGCCACCGCCGGAGCCGCCGACCGTACCGCGCCGCGTACGGCCGCTCCGTCCGACTCCGTCGAAGGCCCCCGCCCCGTCGACCCGATCCCCGGAGACCAGCACCGATGAACCCCCGTATCCGCGCCCTCGTGGTGGGAGCCGCCTCGGCCGCGCTCGCCCTGCCGCTGCTCGCCGCCCCCGCCCACGCCGCCCACGACGACACCCCGCGCCCGCCCCGGACCGAGTTCGAGACCACCGGCGGCACCCGCTGGACCGGTCAGCCCGAGGAGCAAGCCTTCCTCACCGCCGTCGCCCGCGCCGGCGACCGGGTCTCGATCGCCCGGATCGGCACCACCGAGCAGAACCGGCCCATCCAACTCGTCGGCGTCGGCAACCGGCACGCCGCCAACAAGGTCCTGCTGATCTGCTCCCAGCACGGCGACGAACCCTCGGGCCGCGAGGCATGTCTCTCCACCGTCCGCGATCTGGCCTTCGCCCGCGACCGCGAGACCCGGCGGCTGCTCGACCGGACCCGGATCCTGGTCGTCCCCACCGCCAACCCCGACGGCCGGGCCGCCGACACCCGGGGCAACGGCGACGGCGTGGACGTCAACCGCGACCATCTCGCCCTGAGGACCGCCGAGGCCCGGGCGATCGCCGCCGTCGTCCGCGACCACCGCCCCGACGTCGTCTACGACCTGCACGAGTACGGCTCCACTCCGCGCTACTACGACAAGCAGCTCTTCGACCTCTGGCCCCGCAACCTCAACACCCATACCCGGGTCCACGAGGAGTCGCTGGCCCTCTCCGGCGCGTACGTCCGCCCCGCCGCGCACGACGAGGGATACACCACCGGGACGTACGGCATCTGGACCGACCCCGAGACCGGGGCGCCGATCCGGCAGGTCGCGGGCGACGGCCAGGAACGCATACTGCGCAACGCCACCGGGGTGAAGAACGCCGTCGGGCTGCTCATCGAGAGCCGGGTGGACGCCATGACCCCGGAGGAACTGGCCGACGAGTCGGTCAACAACCGGCGCCGGGTGGCGAGTCAGCTCGCCGCACTCGACGGGCTCTACTCCTTCACCGACGAGCGGCGCGCCCGGATCGAGACGGCCACCACCACCGCCCGGCTCACCGGACTGCGCGACCGGGGACCGGTCTACCTCGGCGGCGCCGACAACGACCCGGCGACCGAGGCGGAGACCCTGGCGGATCCGCCGTGCGGCTACCGGCTCGCCCCGGCCCAGTGGGCGGACGTACGGGACGAACTCGCCCTGCACGGCGTGGTCGCGCTGCCCGGCCGGGACGGCGCCGCGTTCGTACCGCTGCGGCAGTCGCAGCGCGCCCTGGTACCGCTGCTGCTGGACGCGCGTGCGACCTATCACCTGACACCGGGACAGCCGGTCACCGACTGCTGAACCGGGCCGGGCCCGAGGGGCCCGTCGTCCCGGGCGGCACGGGACACCTGTGGTAGGGCATATCCCAGGCGAAACGGATTATCCGGACAGTCTTCGCCTACCGCATGAAAGGTGTCCCTGTGTCGCACGGACCAACGCCCGACGACCGGGGGGCCCGGTCGGTCACGCCCGAGCCCCCCGGACTGCCCCAGCCGCACGGGAGACCCGTCACGGACCGGGTCGTCTTCGGTGTCACCGCCGTTCTCACCCTCGCCTTCGTCGTCTGGGGCGCGGTCGCCACCGACTCCCTGGAGAGCGTCTCGACCACCCTGCTGGACGGTCTGATCAAGAACGGCGGCTGGGCCTTCGTCCTCGCCGCCTCCGGCTTCGTGGTCTTCGCCCTCTGGCTGGCCATCAGCCGGTACGGCCGGATCCCGCTCGGCGAGGAGGGCGCGGAGCCCGAGTTCCGTACCGTCTCCTGGGTCGCCATGATGTTCAGCGCCGGTATGGGCATCGGGCTGATGTTCTACGGAGTCAGCGAGCCGCTGGCGCACTTCCTCTCGCCGCCGCCCGGCACCTCGCCCCAGTCCGCGGGCGAGGCGATGCAGATCGCCATGGCCACCACCCTCTTCCACTGGACCCTCCACCCCTGGGCGATCTACGCGGTCGTCGGCCTCGCCATCGCCTACAGCACCTTCCGGCGCCGCCGCCGGCAGACCATCAGCGCCGTCTTCGTTCCCCTGATCGGCGCCCGGCGCTGCGAGGGCGGCATCGGACGGCTGATCGACATCCTGGCGATCTTCGCCACCCTCTTCGGCTCCGCCGCCTCCCTCGGGCTCGGTGCCCTCCAGATCGGCAGCGGCTTCACCGAACTCGGCTGGCTGGACACCGTCGGCACGGCGCTGCTGGTGAGTGTGATCGCCGTACTCACCGCCGCGTTCGTGCTCTCCGCGATCTCCGGGGTGGAACGCGGCATCCAGTGGCTCTCCAACACCAATATGGTGCTCGCCCTGATCCTGGCGCTCTTCGTCTTCATCGCCGGGCCCACGATCATCGTCCTCGATCTGCTGCCGACCTCCATCGCCGCCTACTTCGCCGAACTGCCCCAGCTCGCCGGGCGGACCGAGGCGACCGGCGGCAAGGCCGTCGCCGACTGGCTCAGCAGCTGGACCGTCTTCTACTGGGCGTGGTGGATCTCCTGGACCCCGTTCGTGGGCATGTTCATCGCCCGGATCAGCCGTGGCCGGACCATCCGCCAGTTCATCGGCGGGGTGATCCTGGTACCCAGTACGGTCAGCCTGGTCTGGTTCGCGGTCTTCGGCGGCACCGCGATGAAGCTCGCCGAGCGGAAGCGGATCGGTGACGAAGCCACCCCCGAGGCCCAGCTCTTCGCCGTGCTCCAGCAGTACCCGGTCGCCACAGCCAGCAGCATTCTGGTGATGATCCTGGTCGGGATCTTCTTCGTCTCCGGCGCGGACGCCGCGTCCGTGGTCATGGGCACCCTCTCCCAGCACGGCACCTTCGAACCGGCCCGGCTGGTCGTGGTGTTCTGGGGCATCGTCACCGGCGCCGTCGCCGCGATCATGCTGCTGATCGGCAACGGGCAGGGCGACGCGCTCGCCGGGCTGCAGAATCTGACGATCCTGGTCGCCGCGCCGTTCGTGGTGGTGATGATCGGGATGTGCGTCGCCCTGATGCGGGACCTCCGGCACGACCCGCTGATCGTCCGGAAGGAGGTCGGCACCGAGGCCGTGGAGTCGGCGGTGATCGCCGGACACGAGAAGTACGACGGCGACTTCGAGTTCCGGATCGGACCGGGCGCGTCGGGGCCGCCCGGCGAGTGAGGGCCCGCTTCAGCAGCCCGCCGGGCCGGGGACCGCTCCCCGGCCCGACCCCCGTCAGTCCGCGGTGCCTGCGGCGCTGGGGGGACCCCCGGCGCCTCGGCCCTCCGGGGCGCCGCCCCGAACTGCCCGGGCCGCGCCCGGCGGCCTGATGTTGTCAGCGGGTCCGCGACCCGCCTGTAGCTGGTCGCGCAGTTCCCCGCGCCACTGAACGCTATCCCCGGCACCGCCCCTGAAAAGGACCTCGGCCCGTTGAAGAGGGGCCTGCCGCTTCACGAGGCCGGTCAGGAAGGCGACCCAGGGGCGCGGGGAACTGCGCGACAAGCCACAGACGGCATGCAGTCGAAACTCCTCCGGAGGAGGCACTACCCCCTCCCCGGAGGGCGCCCCCTTCCCGAGGGGCGATAGTCAGGGGGGGGCACCTGCCCGGCCGGTCATGCGCGGCGGGCAGGTGCACCGGTGGCGAGAGAATCAGCGGCGGCCGCGGTCCTGGCCCGTGAGGCCCGCGCGGCGGAGGGCGTCCGCCATCGCGCTGTTGGCCGGGGGCGGGGCCTGGCGGTCACGGCTCCGGCCGCCACCGCCACTCCCACCGCTCTGGCCGCCGCCACCCCCGCCGCCGCGCCGCTGCTGACGCCCGCCCCGGTCGCCGCGGTCGCCCCGGTCCTCGCGACCGCCCCGGTCACCGCCCTGACGCGGAGCCCGGCCGCCCGACGCGTCGTCGTCGAGCCGCAGTGTGAGGGAGATCCGCTTCCGCGGGATGTCGACGTCGAGGACCTTCACCTTGACCACGTCGCCCGGCTTCACCACGTCCCGGGGGTCCTTGACGAACGTCTTCGACATCGCCGACACATGCACCAGACCGTCCTGGTGGACGCCGACGTCGACGAACGCGCCGAACGCGGCCACATTCGTCACCACACCCTCCAGCACCATCCCCGCCGCCAGGTCGCCGATCTTCTCGACGCCCTCCTTGAAGGTGGCGGTACGGAACGCGGGCCGCGGGTCGCGCCCCGGCTTCTCCAGCTCCCGCAGGATGTCGGTGACCGTCGGCAGACCGAAGGTCTCGTCCACGAAGTCGTCGGCCCGCAGCGACCGCAGCGTGCCCGTATCGCCGATCAGGGCCGCCACCTCCCCGCCGGTCGCCTTCACCATCCGCCGGACCACCGGATACGCCTCCGGGTGGACGCTTGACGCGTCCAGCGGGTCGTCGCCGCCGCGGATCCGGAGGAAGCCCGCGCACTGCTCGTACGCCTTCGGACCCAGCCGGGCCACGTCCTTGAGCGCCCGGCGGGAGCGGAACGGGCCGTTGGCGTCCCGGTGCGCCACGATGTTCTCGGCGAGCCCGGCACCGATCCCCGACACCCGGGACAGCAGCGGCGCCGAGGCCGTGTTGACGTCGACGCCGACGCCGTTCACACAGTCCTCGACGACCGCGTCGAGGGAGCGGGAGAGCTTCACCTCGGAGAGGTCGTGCTGGTACTGGCCGACGCCGATCGACTTGGGGTCGATCTTCACCAACTCGGCCAGCGGGTCCTGGAGCCGCCGGGCGATCGACACCGCCCCGCGCAGGGAGACGTCCAGCTCGGGAAGTTCCTGAGAGGCGAACGCGGACGCCGAGTAGACCGACGCCCCCGCCTCCGAGACCATCACCTTCGTCAGCCCCAGCTCCGGATGGCGGGCGATCAGGTCGGCGGCGAGCTTGTCCGTCTCCCGCGACGCGGTGCCGTTGCCGATCGCGACCAGCTCGACCGCGTACTCCTTCGCCAGCCGGGCCAGCGTCGCCAGGGACTCGTCCCAGCGGTTCGCCGGTACGTGCGGATGGACCGTGTCGACGGCCACGACCTTGCCCGTCGCGTCGACCACCGCCACCTTCACCCCGGTACGGAAGCCGGGGTCGAGCCCGAGCGTGGCCCGGGTCCCCGCGGGCGCCGCCAGCAGCAGATCGCGCAGATTGGCCGCGAACACCCGGACGGACTCGTCCTCGGCCGCCGTCCGAAGCCGCAGCCGCAGATCGATCCCGAGATGGACCTGGATCCGGGTCCGCCACGCCCAGCGGACCGTGTCCCCGAGCCACTTGTCGCCAGGACGGCCCCGGTCGGCCACCCCGAAGCGGTGGGCGATCGCGTTCTCGTACGCCGTCGGGCCCGGGTCGTCGGAGGGCGCGTCCGGCTCCAGCGCCAGATCCAGCACCTCCTCCTTCTCGCCCCGCAGCAGCGCCAGCACCCGGTGCGACGGCAGTTCGGTGAAGGGCTCCGCGAAGTCGAAGTAGTCGGCGAACTTGGCCGCCGGACCCTGCGTCGCGTCCCCCTTGCCCTCGCGGACCTTCGACGCCAACCGCCCCCGGGACCACATCCGCTCACGCAGCTCACCGATGAGGTCGGCGTCCTCGGAGAACCGCTCGGTGAGGATCGCCCGCGCGCCCTCCAGCGCGGCGGCCGGGTCGGCGACGCCCTTCTCCGCGTCCACGAACGCCGCCGCCGCGGCCGCCGGCTCCACCGACGGGTCCGTCAACAGGCCCTCGGCCAGTGGTTCGAGACCGGCCTCCCGGGCGATCTGCGCCTTCGTCCGCCGCTTCGGCTTGAACGGCAGATAGATGTCCTCCAGCCGGGCCTTGGTGTCGGCGGCCAGGATCCGCGCCTCCAGCGCCTCGTCCAGCTTGCCCTGCTCCCGTACGGAGTCCAGGATCGCCGACCGGCGCTCCTCCAGCTCCCGCAGATACCGCAGCCGCTCCTCCAGGGTGCGCAGCTGGGCGTCGTCGAGCATCTCGGTCGCCTCTTTGCGGTACCGCGCGATGAAGGGCACGGTCGACCCGCCGTCCAGCAGCTCCACGGCCGCCCTGACCTGCCGTTCCCGTACGCCGAGCTCCTCGGCGATCCTGCCTTCGATGGACATCGTCACGGTTCCCCGACTCGCCTTCTGCTCCTGGCTGTGCTTGCGTCTGCATTCTGCCAAACGGCCCGCTTTCGCCGGGCCCGCGTCGCCGGAGAGGCCCCTTCCGGGTCGTTTACGGCCGTCCCGGAGACCCGGGCGGGAGACTGGACGCCATGACGACTCATCGGCGGGAACGGCCCGGACGGGCCGGCGGTACGACCACGGACCCGGCCACCGCGGCCGCCTGGACGGCGATCGGCGGCGGGCCGCTCACGGAACCGGTGACGTACGAACCGGCCCCCGGCGCCCTCACCGCCCGGCTGCCGGTGCTGGAGCTGGCCCGGGCCTGCGTCGGGGTCTGCTCCCTGGCGGCGGCCGAGCTGCTGGCCCGGCGCTCCGGGACACCGGCCCCGGCCGTCCGGATCCACGAGGCCGCCGTCGCCACCGCTTTCGTGAGCGAGCGGCAGTTGCGGATCGGCGGCCGGACCCCGGCGTCCTTCGCCCCGCTCTCCGGGTTCTGGCCCGCCCGCGACGGCTGGGTCCGCACCCACGCCGACTACCCCCACCACCGCGCCCGGCTGCTGACCGCCCTCGGCATCCCCGACCCGGGCACCGGTGACGAAGCGCTGAAGGGGGCCGTCGCGGCGGAGCTCGCCTCCCGTACGGCACTGGAGACCCAGGAGGCCGTCTACGCTGCGGGCGGTCTCGCGGTCGCCGTCGCGCCCGGTCCCGTACCCCCGGCCGGTCCGCCCCCGGCCGGTCCGTCCCCGACCGCTTCGCCCCGGGCCGGAATCGAGGGGCTGCCCGGCGGCGATCCCCGGCCCCTGCCGCCTGCCGCGCTCCCCGCCGACGGCGTACGCGTCCTCGATCTCACCCGGGTCATCGCCGGGCCCGTCGCCACCCGCACCCTCGCCCTCCTCGGCGCCGACGTCCTGCGGATCGACTCGCCCCGGCTCCCCGAGGACCCCGACGCCCACGCCGACACCGGGCTCGGCAAACGGTCGGCGCTGCTCGATCTGGCCGACCCCGGCGACCGGTACGTCTTCGACGGACTCGTCGACTCCGCCGATGTCGTCGTCACCGGCTACCGGCCCGGCGCACTCGACGCCCTCGGCCTCGGCCCGGCCGAACTCGCCGGCCGCCGCCCCGGACTGATCGTGGCCCGGCTCGACGCCTGGGGCGACCGGGGCCCGCTGGCCGGACGGCGCGGCTTCGACAGCCTGGTCCAGGCCGCCACCGGGATCGCCGCCGTGGAGGGCGCGGGCGGCGACCGCCCCGGCGTCCTCCCCGCCCAGGCCCTCGACCACGGCACCGGCTATCTCCTCGCGGCGGCCGTACTGCGCGCCCTGACCGACCGGCAGGCAACCGGCGCCGGACGGCTGATCCGCCTCTCCCTCGCGGCCACCGCCGACTGGCTGCTGACCGGTATCCGCCCGCCGCTCGACGCGCCCCCGGCCGCGGTCCCGCCGCCGGATCCCGCGCCCTGGCTGACCGTCACCCCCTCGCCGTACGGCCCGCTGCGGCACGCCCTGTCCCCGGTCCACTACGCGGGCGCGCCCCGTACCTGGAGCCGTCCGCCGGGCCGGTGGGGCGGCGACCCCGCCGACTGGCGCTGACCCCGCCCATGTCTTGTTCGGGCCTTACGCCCCCGCCCTCCCGGGCCGCGTCCGGCGGTCTGAGGCCGGGCCCCTCCTCAGGGGCAGCGCCCGGGAGAGCCTTCAGGGGCTCGGGGAACTGCGCGACAAGCCGGCCGCGGTCCGCGGACCACGGACGACACCAGGCCGCCGGGCGCGGCCCGACACCCCCGATGGCAGCAAAGGTGGGGAACTGGTCATTGCGGCCGCCCCGGGCCGTAACAAGGATGGACGCATGAGCCAGCGACCCGTGCTCGTCGTCCTCTACGACGGCGTCCAGAGCCTCGATGTGACCGGCCCCGTCGAGGTCTTCGCCGGAGCGGGCTGGGCCGTCGGGGACGAGTCGGCCTATCCGCTGGCCACCGCCTCACCCGGCGGGCGGCCGGTCAGGACCGGCAGCGGACTGACCCTGGTCCCCGATACCGACCTCGGATCCGCGCCCGTGCCGCACACCCTCGTCGTCCCCGGCGGCGCCGACTCCGTCGACAGCGCCCCCGATGTCGTCGACTGGCTGCGGGAGCGCGCGGCGGACGCCGAACGCCTGATGTCCGTCTGCACCGGCTCCTTCCTGCTGGCCGCCGCCGGACTCCTCGACGGCCACCGGGCCACCACCCACTGGGCGTTCTGCGACGACTTCGCCCGACGCCACCCGAAGGTCGACGTCGACCCCGAACCCATCTTCGTCCGCGACGGCCGGATCGCCACCTCCGCCGGGGTGACCAGCGGAATCGATCTCGCCCTCGCCCTCGTCGAGGAGGACCACGGCCGGGCCGCCGCCCTCGCCGTCGCCCGCCATCTGGTGGTCTTCCTGCGCCGCCCGGGGAACCAGGCACAGTTCAGCGCCCTGCTGGCGGCCCAGACCGCCCGCCGCGAACCCCTGCGCGACCTCCAGCGGTGGGTCGCCGAACACCCGGACGGCGATCTCTCCGTCGACGCCCTCGCCGCCCGGGCCCGGCTCTCCCCGCGCCACTTCGCCCGCGCCTTCCACGCCGAGACCGGGGTCACGCCCGGCCGCTATGTGGAGCGCGTACGGCTGGAACACGCCCGGCGACTCCTGGAGGAGACCTCGCACGGAGTGGAGGAGGTCTCCCGGGCCAGCGGCTATGGCACCCCGGAGGCGATGCGCCGCGCGTTCGTCCGGAGCCTCGGCACGCCACCGGCGGAGTACCGGCGCCGGTTCCACGCCCCGCTCGCCCGCTGAGCACCCCCGGCCCTTCCCACCCCTTCCGCCATTCCTTCCCTTCCTTCGGGCGGGACGCCCTCCAGGCGCCCACGCCTGCCGTTGATATGCCAATATCTACCGAAAGGCTGTGCCATGAAGATCGCCGTACTGCTCTACGACAACTTCACCACCCTCGACGCCGTCGGCCCCTATGAACTCCTCGGGCGGCTGCCCGGCGCCGAGACCGTCTTCGTCGGCAAGGAGGCCGGTCCCGTGCGGGGCGACCAGGGCTCCCTCGCCCTGGTCGCGGACCGTACCCTCGCCCAGGTCACCGATCCGGACATCGTGCTGGTCCCCGGCGGCCCGGGTGACCGGGCCGCGATGGCGGACACGGAGATCACCGACTGGCTGCGCGCCGCCGACCGGACCTCCACCTGGACCACATCGGTCTGCACCGGCTCCCTGGTACTGGGCGCCGCCGGACTGCTGAAGGGCCGCCGGGCCACCACGCACTGGTTCGCCATGGACGACCTCGGCGGGCTGGGCGCCGAGCCCTCGAAGGAGCGGGTCGTCTTCGACGGCAAGTACGTCACCGCCGCCGGGGTCTCCTCCGGAATCGACATGGCGCTTCATCTGCTCGGCCGGATCGGCGGCGACGACCTGGCCCAGTCGATCCAGCTCTTCACCGAGTACGACCCGCAGCCGCCGTACGACGCGGGCTCGCCCGACAAGGCGCCCGCGCACATCGTCAAGCGGATGCGCGAGGAGTTCAGCGCCGAGATGAGCCGAACCGAACCGAACTGATCCGGTCCCGGCCGGGTCGGCCGTACGGCCCCGGCCTCAGACCGTCCAGGTGAAGCGGGGCGTACGGCGCTCCAGGAAGGCGGCGACACCCTCCGCGGTGTCGCCGCCCGGACGGGCCTGTTCGGCCGCGATCGCGGCCCAGTGGTCCGCCCGGTCCGTACGCCCCGCCGCGAACTCCTTCGCGGCGGCCTGGGTGAGCTGGGACCGGGCGGCCAGGGTCCGGGCGAAGGCGGCCACCCGGAGGCCCAGCTCGGAAGGCGGCAGCACCTCGTCCACCAGGCCGGTCCGCAGCGCCCTGGCACTGTCGATCAGCTCGCCCGAGAAGAGCAGGTACTTGGCGGCCGACGGGCCCACCAGCTCCACCAGCCGCCGGGTGGCGGACGGCGGATAGACCACACCGAGCCGGGCCGGGGTCACCCCGAACCGGGCGTCCGAAGCGGCGAACCGCAGATCGCAGGCGGCGGCGAGCTGACAGCCGCCGCCGACGCAGTAGCCGCGGATCTCCGCCAGGGCCGGTTTGGGGAAGGCCGCCAGCGCCTCCTCGGCGAGAACCGCCAGCTCCTGCGGGGCCGGCTCCGCCCCGGCCGCCGCCCCGGCACCTCCGGCTTCGTCGGGGCCGCGCAGGGACGCGATGTCCGCGCCCGCGCAGAACGTCCCGCCCTCACCCGTCAGCACCATCACCCGTACGGCGGGATCCGCCGCCAGCCGCTCCAGCAGCGGGGGCAGCGCCCGCCACATTCCGGTCGTCATGGCGTTCCGCTTCGCCGGGCGGGCGATCACGACCGTCGCCACGCCGTCGGCGATCTCGCACCCGATCCGGGGCCCCGGTACCGAGCCGGTCGTCTCCATGCGCCGGATGCTATCCACCCCGGCCGGGCCTACGATCAGGAAGGGGTGCGAGGAGGCGGAACGCCATGTCCGGTACCACCCGCGATCCCGGGCCGACGGAGCCCCGGAAGCTGAAGCGGAGCTTCGGTCTGCTCACCGTGCTCGGCTCGATCCTGGTCATCGCCGGGATCGTCGGGCTCGTCTACACCGGCGTCGCGACCCTGACGTCGATGCTGCTCTTCGGCTGGCTGCTGCTGATCGGCGGGCTGGTCGGCCTGGTGCACGCGGTCCAGTCCCGGGGCAGCGACTACTTCTGGCTGGCCGTGGTGGTCGCCGCCCTGAACATCGCCGCCGGGATCGTGGTGATCCGCCATCCCACCGGCTCCGCCGAGACCCTGACCCTCTTCGCGGCCCTGCTCTTCCTCACCGGCGGGCTCTTCCGGCTGATGGGCAGTCTGGTGGTCCGGGGCCCGCAGTTCGGCTGGATGCTCTTCCAGGGGGCCGTGGGCCTGGTCCTGGGCATTCTCGTACTGGCGAACTGGCCGGAGAGCAGCCGCTATGTGCTCGGGCTCTTCTTCTCCCTCGCGCTCCTCTTCGACGGTCTGGGCCTGATCGCCATCGGAGTCGGCGGCCGCCGGATCGTCGAGTTGGTCACCGAACCCGGCGATCCCGACGGCCCGCGGACGTTCTGACCGGGGAACGGTCAGCGGCGGCCCCCGGGCCGCCGGGCTCGTACCGACCCGGTCAAAAGCCGTCGATTGGCAATGACTTCCGGTCAGCCCGGCGGCGGGTACCGGTACCCCGCGACACTGGCCCCCGGAGTCAGTGGGCAGCGGACATGGCCGAGCGCCATGGGTGGGAGTCGATCGATGGAGAGCCGCGGCAGCGTGCCGGTCCGGCCCGCGGAACCGTACGGGGGCCCCGAGGTCGGGGAAGGGGTCTGGCGCTTCACCGCGCCGACCGTCGAATCCTCGGTCCCCGAGGCCAGACGCGCGGTCCGGGAGCTGCTCGAACGGCAGGGCGTCCCCCTGTGGGGCGCGGTCGGCGAGACCGTGCAGGGGCTGCTGCTGATCGTCTCCGAGCTGGTCACCAATGTGGTGAAGCACGCCGTACTGCTCTCGCCCGAGCTGGCCGTCGAGGTGGCGCTCGGCCGGGACCGGGTCAGGGTCTCGGTCGAGGACAACCACCCCTACCGGCCCACGGCGCTGGAAGCGGAGTGGGGCCAGACCGGCGGCCGGGGGCTGCTGCTGGTCCGCGAGATCACCCGGGAGGCCGGGGGGCGCTGCGACGTCGAGCACACCGCGTCCGGCGGCAAGGTGATCTGGGCGGAGCTGCCGCTGGGCCGGGTCTGACCCGCCCCGGCGACACGGTCCCGGCGACAGCCCGCGGCCCGGACGGGTTCAGCCCCGGGCGAGCAGCTCCAGGGTGTCGATCACCCGGTGCGAGAAGCCCCACTCGTTGTCGTACCAGGCGACCACCTTGATGTGGCGGCCGTCGACCCGGGTGAGGGCCGAGTCGAAGATCGAGGACGCCGGGTTGCCGGTGATGTCGGAGGAGACCAGCGGGTCCTCCGAGTACTCCAGGATTCCCGCCAGGGGGCCCTCGGCCGCCGTGCGATAGGCGGCCAGGACCTCTTCGCGCGTCACCTCGCGGGCCACGGTCGTATTCAGCTCGACGATCGAGCCGACCGGTACCGGGACCCGGATCGAGTCGCCGGACAGCTTGCCGTCGAGGTTCGGCAGGACGAGTCCGATCGCCTTGGCGGCACCGGTCGTCGTCGGCACGATGTTGACCCCGGCGGCCCGGGCCCGGCGCGGATCGCGGTGCGGGCCGTCCTGGAGGTTCTGCTCCTGGGTGTAGGCGTGCACCGTCGTCATGAAGCCGTGCTCGATCCCGGCGAGTCCGTCGAGGACGGCGGCCAGCGGGGCGAGCGCGTTGGTGGTGCAGGAGGCGTTGGAGACGATGGTGTGCGCCGCCGGGTCGTAGGCGTCGGAGTTGACGCCGTACGCCAGGGTGATGTCGGCCCCGTCCGACGGCGCCCCGACCAGGACCTTCGTCGCGCCGGCGATCAGATGGGCGCGGGCCGCCGCCGCCGAGGTGAAGCGGCCGGTGGCCTCCAGGACGACATCGACGCCCAGCTCGCCCCAGGGCAGCTTCACGGGCTCGCGTTCGGCGAGCACCCGGATCCGGCGGCCGTCGACCACGAGGGTGTCGCCGTCGACGGTCACGGGGCGGCCGAGCCGGCCCGCCGTGGTGTCGAAGGCCAGCAGCCGGGCGAGCACGGCCGGTTCCGAGAGGTCGTTGACCGCGACCACCTCCAGCTCGCTCTCCCGCTCCAGCAGGGCCCGCAGCACATTGCGGCCGATCCGGCCGAATCCATTGATGGCGATACGAGTCATTTCCGTGTCCCCTCGTTCCCCGGCGCCGCTGTCTCCGCGGCTCCGTCGGGTCCTTCGTCGTCCCGTCCAGGCTCGCCTGCCGGACCGGGCGCGGACAGCGGCACGACCGCCACGATCCGCAAGGATCGCGACACCCGGACCTGCGTACCCGCCCCGGGCTCACTCGCCCCCGGCGAAGGTGCGCCGGTACTCGCTCGGAGTCGTACCGAGGACGCGCTGGAAGTGCAGCCGCAGATTGGCGCCGGTGCCGAGCCCGACCTCGGCGGCGATCTGCTCGACGCTCAGCTCGGACCGCTCCAGCAGCTCCCGGGCCCGGTCCACCCGGGCCCTGGTCACCCACTGCATCGGGGTGTAGCCGGTCTCCTTGACGAACCGCCGGGAGAACGTCCGCGGGGAGACCGCCGCGTGCCGGGCGAGGACTTCGAGACCGAGCGGTTCGCCGAGGCGGTGCAGTGCCCACTCGCGGGTGGCGGCGAACCGCTCGCCCTGAGGTTCGGGCACGCTCCGCGGTACGTACTGGGCCTGGCCGCCGCTTCGGTAGGGGGCGGCGACCAGCCGCCGCGCGGCGTGGTTCGACGCGGCCACGCCCAGCTCGCCGCGGATGATGTGCAGACAGAGGTCGATGCCGGAGGCGGCGCCCGCCGAGGTCAGTACGGTGCCCTCGTCGACGAAGAGGACGTTCTCGTCGACCCGGATCCGCGGATACTTCCGGGCCAGCGCGCGGGTGTAGTGCCAGTGCGTGGTGGCCCGCCGGTCGTCGAGCAGTCCGGTGGCGGCGAGGGCGAAGGCGCCCGTCGAGATGGCGGCGAGCCGGGCGCCCCGGTCATGGGCGGCGATCAGCGCCGCCACCACCGGCGGCGGGGGATCGTCCCGGTCCGGGAACCGGTAGCCGGGCACGAAGACCAGATCGGCCCAGGCCAGCGCCTCCAGACCGTGGGCGACGGCGTACGAGAGGCCGTCGCCGCCGGTGACGGGACCGGGAGCGGCGGCGCAGACCCGTACTTCGTACGGCATGCTCGCCCGGGTCGTGAACACCTGTGCGGGGATGCCCACGTCGAGCGGTTTCGCGCCGTCGAGCACGAGGACGGCGACGCGGTGCGGAGGGGATTCGGGCACGGCTCCAGGGTAAGGAGCGCCGCGGGCCGCCGTGGGTACGTGCGGAGCTGCGCCGGGGCGGCCCGGCCCGGGTGCGCCGGTGGGCGGCCTCGGACCCGGTGCGGGGAGGGTGGCCGGCCCGTCCGGGCCGGGCCGGCCACCCGGGCTCACCAGCCCCCGGCCGGTCCCGTCAGCTCGCGGATCGCCGGACGCGCCGCGTCCAGGACCGTCATGAACCAGGCCGAGAAGGGTGCCGCGGCATGCCGCTCGGCCAGCTCGGCCGGGGTGACGAAGACCGTCTCGCCGACCTCCTCCGGGTCCGGGTCCGGCGCCGACTGCACCATGCCGACGAAGAGGTGGTTGTACTCCTGCTCCACCAGACCCGACGCCGGGTCCGGGTGGTTGTAGCGCACGGTCCCGGCCTCGGCCATGAGCGACGGCGAGACCCCCAGCTCCTCGTGGGTGCGCCGGGCGGCGGCGGCGAACGGGGCCTCGCCCGGGTAGGGGTGTCCGCAGCAGGTGTTGGACCAGACGCCGGGGGAGTGGTACTTCCCCAGCGCCCGGCGCTGGATCAGCAGCCGTCCCCGCTCGTCGAAGAGGAAGACGGAGAACGCCCGGTGCAGCCTGCCCGGCGGCTGGTGCGCGGAGAGCTTCTCCGCGGTGCCGATGGTGGTGCCGTCCTCGTCGACCAGTTCGAGCATGATCGCCGGTGACGCGTCGGACGCGTCGGGCGACGCTCCGGGAGACGCGCTGTTCGGGGCGGTGGCTGGTGAGGTCGGCATAACCATCCTTCGCATCGGTGCTCGGCCCTGGAGGCCCGCCCAGTCTGCCGTACAAAAGCGGCTTGTCCGCACTTCGGCCGACCGGGCATGTCCCTGTCGGCACACCCGCGCCGGGCGCGCGGGGCCCGTACGGGGCGCGCCCGCGACCCCCGGAAACCGGATCGTGCCCCGGCCCGGCCCGTCGGAACCCCGGGACGGATGTCGAACTGATGAACCGATCATCCGACCGGTGTGCCGCCCCGCCGGCGTCCCGGCTCTCCGCCTCCGCCCGCGAGGGCTCAGTGGCAGAGCCTGGCCTCGTGTTCCGCGTGCCCGACCGGTTCCAGCTGGAAGGTGCAGTGTTCCACGTCGAAGTGATCACCCAGGCAGCCCTGGAGATCATGGAGCATCCGCTCGTGCCCCACCGCGTCCAGAGTGTCCTGGGAGACGACGACATGCGCCGAGAGGACCGGCATCCCGGAAGTGATGGTCCAGGCGTGCAGATCGTGGACGTCCTCCACTCCGGGCAGCTCCAGGATGTGGCGGCGTACCTCGGCCATGTCGACGTTCTGGGGCGCCGCCTCCAGCAGGACGTTCACGGTCTCCCGGAGCAGCTTCACGGTCCTGGGCACGATCATCAGCCCGATCGCCAGGGACGCGATCGGGTCGGCGGCCTGCCAGCCGGTGGTCAGGATGATCACGGCCGACACCAGGACCGCGACGGAGCCCAGCGCGTCGTTCAGTACCTCCAGATAGGCGCCGCGGACATTCAGGCTGTCCTTCTGGCCGCGCATCAGCAGGGAGAGGGAGATGACGTTGGCGAGCAGGCCCACCAGGGCGAAGGCGATGGTCAGGCCGCTCTTGGTCTCGGCCGGGGTGATGAACCGCTGGATCGCCTCGTAGAGCAGGAAGGCGCCCACGCCGAGCAGCAGCAGACAGTTGGCCAGCGCCGCCAGGATCTCGGCCCGGGCCAGCCCGAAGGTGCGATTGGTGCTCGGGGGCCGGTTGGCGAAGTGGATCGCCAGCAGGGCCATGGTCAGCCCGATGCCGTCGGTCGCCATGTGCGCGGCGTCCGCGACCAGGGCGAGCGAGCCGGTGACGACTCCGCCGATGATCTCCAGGACCATCACGCCGAGGGTGATGGCCAGTGCGATCCGTAGCCGTCCCTTGTACGCGGCCGCGGCCGTCCCGGTCGGCGGCGGCCCGCCGTGGGTATGTCCGTGATCGTGCCCAGCCCCCATGAAAACGGCCTCCAGATCGTGGTGGGAATCGCCCTGCCGAACCTCAGTGAACTACGGGTGGGGGGTATCGGGCAACACGGCACTGAACACCGTTGTCATTCCTCTGACCTGCGGAAACGATGTTCAGTACGGCTTGGCGGAAGATCGCAGGCCGCGGCTGCGGAGGGAGTGGTTCCGGGCCTGTGGCGGCATTCCGCCGAGGGCTTCGCCCGGCTGTCCGGCGCCCCCGCGGACGTCCGCTTGTGTCCGGTGCGTGAAGAAGGAGGGGGCCGCGGTTTGTCGCGGCGGCCGGGATCGACAATGATGATCTCCGGACGGGGTCCGCGGGGGGCCGGTACGTACCGCGCGGGGCGCGATCGGCCGGGTGAACTCCCGTTCCCGTACATCCGATAGCCTCTGCCGACGAGCCGCCGCCCGTGCCTCACGGGCCGAGCCGCCGCGCAACCACACCCTCGGTTCCAAGGAGTGAGTTCGTCTGTCGACCGCCATCCTCACCGGTCCGCCCGTGCCCGGATCGTCGCTCGAGGGCGATCTGCGGTCGCTGGGCTTCGACGTCCGGGTCTCGCCGGGACCCGACGAGACGGCCGCGCTGCTGGCCGCCGTCCCCTCCGCCGACCGGGTCGCGGTCGTGGACTCCCGGTTCGTCGGGCACGTCCACTCCCTGCGCCTCGCGCTCACGGACCCCCGCTTCCCCGCCGCCGCCGTGCCCGGCGCCGTCACCGCCAAGCCCGAGGCCCGGGCCGCGCTCACCCGGGCCCTGACCGGCCGGGCCGCGGGCGACGCCCCGGCCGGCGCGGACGGAGCCGTACGCGCCCCGGAACGGGCCGACACCCTCCCCGACGCCCTCGCGACCGCGATCGAGGAGTCCGGCACCGCCGTCCACCGGCCCGAGCTGGGCTCGCTGGTCGCCACCGTCCCCGAGGACCCGCAGGCCCGCAACGAGGCCCGGCAGGCCGTCGCCGCCGTCGACGACGAGGCCGTCCGGCTGCGCTCGGCGGTCAAGGCCAGGGACGGCTTCTTCACCACCTACGCGATCAGCCCGTACTCCCGCTATCTGGCCCGCTGGTGCGCCCGCCGGGGATTCACCCCCAACCAGGTCACCACCGCGTCCCTGATCACCGCCCTGATCGCGGCCGGGGCCGCCGCCACCGGCACCCGCGGCGGCTTCGTCGCCGCCGGAGTGCTGCTGCTCCTCTCCTTCGTGCTGGACTGCGCCGACGGGCAGCTCGCCCGGTACTCCCTCCAGTACTCCACGATGGGCGCCTGGCTCGACGCCACCTTCGACCGGGCCAAGGAGTACGCGTACTACGCCGGGCTCGCCCTCGGCGCCGCCCGCGGCGGCGACGACGTCTGGGCGCTGGCCCTGGCCGCGATGGTCCTCCAGACCGTCCGCCATGTCGTCGACTTCTCCTTCAACGAGGCCAACCACGACGCGGTCTCCAACACCAGCCCCACCGCCGCGCTCTCCGACCGGCTCGACAGCGTCGGCTGGACCGTGTGGGTACGCCGGATGATCGTCCTGCCGATCGGTGAGCGCTGGGCCATGATCGCGGTCCTCACCGCCGTCACCACCCCCCGGATCGTCTTCTACGCCCTGCTGATCGGCTGTGCGCTCGCCGCCTGCTACACCACCGCGGGACGGCTGCTGCGCTCGGTGACCCGTAAGGCCCACCGCACCGACCGGGCCGCCCAGGCGCTGGCCGACCTCGCCGACTCCGGGCCGCTGGCCGAGGCCGTCGCCCGCGCCGGGCGGGGCGTCGTCGCCAAGCTGCCCGCCCTCGCCGCCCCAGTGCTCGCCCTGCTCGGCGGCGCCGCCGTGGTCACCACGGCGGCCCTCGCCGACTACGGCTCCTGGGCCCCCGTCGCCGCGGCCGGGGTCTACGTACTGACCTCCGGCCTGGCCGTCGCCCGCCCCCTCAAGGGCTCCCTCGACTGGCTGGTCCCCCCGGTCTTCCGGGCCGCCGAGTACGGCACGATCCTCGCCGTCGCCGTCCGCGCCGACGCCCCCGGGGCGCTGCCCGCGGCCTTCGGCCTGATCGCGGCGGTCGCCTACCATCACTACGACACGGTGTACCGCATCCGTGGCGGCTCCGGCGCGCCCCCGCGCCTGCTGGTCCGGCTGACCGCCGGGCACGAGGGCCGGACCCTGGTCACCACGCTGCTGGCAGCCCTGCTGACGGCCACCGACCTCACCATCGCGCTGACGGCGCTCGCGGTCGCCGTCGCCCTTGTGGTGCTGGTGGAGAGCATCCGCTTCTGGGTGTCCTCCGCGGCGCCCGCAGTACACGACGAAGGAGAACCCGCATGATCGGCCTCGTACTGGCAGCCGGCGCCGGACGGCGTCTGCGCCCCTACACCGACACCCTCCCGAAGGCCCTCGTGCCGGTCGACGGCGAGCTCGCAGTCCTCGACCTCACCCTGGCCAACTTCGCCGAGATCGGTCTCACCGAGGTCGCGATCGTCGTCGGCTACCGCAAGGAGGCCGTGTACGAGCGCAAGGAGGCGCTGGAGGCCCGGTACGGGCTGAAGCTCACCCTGATCGAGAACGACAAGGCCGAGGAGTGGAACAACGCCTACTCCCTCTGGTGCGCCCGTGACGTGCTGAAGCAGGGCGTGATCCTGGCCAACGGCGACACCGTCCACCCCGTCTCGGTCGAGCGCACCCTGCTGGCCGCCCGGGGCGAGGGCCGGAAGATCATCCTCGCCCTCGACACGGTGAAGAACCTCGCCGACGAGGAGATGAAGGTCGTCACCGAGGACGGCCTCGGCGTCCGCCGGATCACCAAGCTGATGGACCCGGCGACCGCCACCGGCGAGTACATCGGCGTCACCCTGATCGAGCCCGAGGCCGCCGAGGAGCTGGCCGACGCGCTGAAGACCACCTTCGAGCGCGACCCCGACCTCTACTACGAGGACGGCTACCAGGAGCTGGTGAACCGCGGCTTCACCGTCGACGTCGCCCCCATCGGGGACGTCACCTGGGTCGAGATCGACAACCACGACGACCTCGCGAAGGGCCGTGAGATCGCGTGCCAGTACTGACCCGGCTCATCCCCTCGCCGGTCGTCGTCGACATCCGGCCGGGGGCCCTCAACGAGCTGGCGGTCATCCTCGCCGATCAGCGGATCTCGTCCTCGGGCACGCTCGCGGTCGCCATCAGCGGCGGCTCCGGGCGGGCCCTGCGGGAGCGGCTGGAACCGGCGCTGCCGGGCGCCCACTGGTACGAGGTCGCGGGCGGCACCATCGACGCCGCCGTCAAGCTGGCCGACGAGATCAAGGGCAAGCGGTACGACGCGGTCGTCGGCCTCGGCGGCGGGAAGATCCTCGACGTCGCCAAGTACGCGGCGGCCCGGGTCGGCCTGCCGATGGTCGCCGTCGCCACCAACCTCGCCCACGACGGCATCTGCTCCCCGGTCGCCACCCTCGACAACGACAACGGGCGGGGCTCCTACGGGCTGCCCACCCCGATCGCCATCGTGATCGACCTCGATGTCATCCGGAACGCCCCGGCCCGCTACATCCGCTCCGGCATCGGCGACGCGGTCTCCAACATCTCCGCCATCGCCGACTGGGAGCTGTCCCAGCGGATCAACGGCGAGAAGGTCGACGGCCTGGCCGCCGCCATGGCCAGGACCGGGGGCGAGTCCGTACTGCGCCATCCCGGCGGCATCGGCGACGACGAGTTCCTGACCACCCTCGCCGAAGCCCTCGTCCTGACCGGGATCGCCATCTCGATCAGCGGCGACACCCGGCCGGCCTCCGGCGCCTGCCACGAGATCAGCCACGCCTTCGACCTGCTGTTCCCGCAGCGGGCCGCCAGCCACGGCGAGCAGGTCGGCCTCGGCGCCGCCTTCGCGATGTACCTCCGCGGCGACCACGAGCGGGCCGGTCTCTTCGCCGAGGTGCTCCGCCGCCACGAGCTTCCGGTCCGCCCCGAGGACATCGGGTTCGGCGTCGACGAGTTCGTCGAGGCGGTGGCGTACGCGCCGCAGACCCGGCCGGGCCGCTTCACCATCCTCGAACACCTCGACCTCGCCACCGACCAGATCAGGGACGCGTACGCCGACTATGCCAAGACCATCCGTAGCTGAGCTCCGCCCGGTCGTGCACCCGGAGGGTGTGAAGGACCGGCGCAGCGGAGAGCACTGGGCCGGCCGCCTCTACATGCGGGAGCTGTCCCTGCGGGTCGACCGCTATGTGGTCAATACCCGGATCACCCCCAACCAGCTCACGTACCTCATGGTCGTGGTGGGAGTGATAGGCGGTGCCGCGCTGCTGATCCCCGGACTCACCGGGGCGATCCTCGCGGCCGTGCTCTTCCAGATCTACCTGCTGCTCGACTGTGTCGACGGCGAGGTGGCCCGCTGGCACAAGCAGACCTCCGTCACCGGGGTCTACCTGGACCGGATCGGCCACTACCTGTGCGAGGCCGCCCTGCTGGTCGGCTTCGGCATCCGGGGCGCCGATGTGTTCGGCGACGGCCGGGCCGAATGGCTCTGGGCGTTCCTCGGTACGGTCGCCGCGCTCGGCGCCATCCTGATCAAGGCCGAGACGGACCTGGTCGACGTGGCCCGGACCCGCAGCGGACTCGCCGCGGTCAAGGACGAGGCGTCCGTGCCCCGCTCCTCGGGCCTGGCGCTGGCCCGCCGCGCGGCGGCGGCGCTCAAGTTCCACCGGCTCGTCGGCGGGATCGAGGCCAGCCTCTTCATCCTGGCGGCCGCGGTGCTCGACCTGATCCAGGGCGATCTCTTCTTCACCCGCCTCGGGATCGCGATCCTCGCCGGGATCGCCGTCGTCCAGACCCTGCTGCACCTGGTCTCGATCCTCGCCTCCAGCAGACTGAAGTGACCTCCGGCCCGCTCCCCCGCCCCGGGGGAGCGGGCTCCGGCCGCCTCGTACGGCCGAACTGGTGAGCGATCCCGGGCCGGGGCCCGGGGCCGCCGTCCCGGCCGGGCCGCCCGCCCCGCCGCGATCTGACAAGCTGGGGGCCCGGAGGATCCCGGGCGCGCCGGACCCCGTACCGGCCGCCCCGTGGCCGCGCCCCACCCGCCGCACCTCGAAGAGAGAGTTCCCCTCGTGAGCGACACAACCCCCGCCGGCGCGACGGCGACCGGTCGTACGTCCGTCGACGACGGACTGTCCGCGGCGCAGCTCGCCGCCAAGTACGGCCTCTCGGTCAGCGGCGCGCGGCCGACCCTGGTCCAGTACATCCGGCAGCTGTGGGGCCGGCGCCACTTCATCATGGCGTTCGCGCAGGCCAAGCTGACCGCGCAGTACAGCCAGGCGAAGCTGGGGCAGCTGTGGCAGGTCGTGACGCCGCTGCTGAACGCCGTCGTGTACTACCTGATCTTCGGGCTGATCCTGGACTCCGGCCGGGGCATGACCGACGAGGTCTTCATCCCCTTCCTGGTCACGGGCCTCTTCGTCTTCACCTTCACCCAGAGCTCGGTGATGGCGGGCGTCCGGTCGATCTCCGGCAACATCGGCCTGGTCCGGGCGCTGCACTTCCCCCGGGCGTCCCTCCCCATCTCCCTCGCGCTCCAGCAGCTCCAGCAGCTGCTGGTCTCGATGATCGTGCTGGCCCTGGTCGCGGTGGCGTTCGGCAGCTATCCGTCGCTGTCGTGGCTGCTGATCGTGCCCGCCCTGGTGCTCCAGTTCTTCTTCAACACCGGTCTGGCGCTGATGATGGCCCGGGCCGGGGCGAAGACCCCCGACCTGGCGCAGCTGATGCCGTTCATCATGCGGACCTGGATGTACGCCTCCGGCGTGATGTTCTCCATCCCGGTGATGCTGGAGGACCACCCCGCCTGGATCGCCGAGGTGCTCCAGTGGAACCCGGCCGCCGTCTACATGGACCTGATCCGGTTCGCCCTGATCGACGGCTACGGCTCGCAGTACCTGCCGCCGCACATCTGGGCCTTCGCCCTCGGCTGGGCGGTCCTCTTCGGAGTCGCCGGATTCGTCTACTTCTGGAAGGCCGAGGAGCGCTACGGCCGTGGCTGACGGCCCCTGCGGACGCGTGCCCACCGTCGTCGCCGACGACGTGCACATCGTCTACCGGGTCCGCGGCGGGGCATCCGGCCGGGGCGGCGCGACCGCCGCCCTGAGCCGGATGCTCGGCCGGGACGAGGAGCGCGGGGTGCGTACGGTGCACGCCGTCCGCGGGGTCAGCTTCACCGCCTACCGCGGTGAGGCGATCGGTCTGATCGGCTCGAACGGCTCCGGCAAGTCGACCCTGCTGCGGGCGATCGCCGGACTGCTGCCGACCGAGCGGGGCCGGGTCTACACCGACGGCAGCCCGACCCTGCTCGGGGTGAACGCGGCCCTGATGGCCGATCTGACGGGGGAGCGCAACGTGGTGCTCGGCGGGCTGGCGGCGGGGATGTCCCGCCGCCGGGTCCGGGAGCGCTACCAGGACATCGTCGACTTCTCCGGGATCAACGAGAAGGGCGACTTCATCAGTCTCCCGATGCGTACCTATTCCTCGGGGATGGGCGCCCGGCTGCGGTTCTCCATCGCCGCGGCCGAGACCCATGACGTGCTGATGATCGACGAGGCGCTGGCCACCGGTGACCGCCGGTTCCGGCTCCGCTCCGAGGAACGCATCCGTGAGCTGCGGGAACAGGCCGGTACGGTCTTCCTGGTCTCGCACAGCCTCGACTCCGTCCGGGACACCTGCGACCGGGTGCTCTGGCTGGAGCGGGGCGTACTGACGATGGACGGACCCGCCGAGCGGGTCCTCGCGGCGTACGAGGCCGAGACCGGCGGATAGCGGGCCGGCGGCGGCATCCACCAGGACAGGAAGAGGCGGGCCGGGCCCCCGCGGTGACATCCGGGCGGGGGTCTTCGCGCGTCTACGTCTCCGGGGCCGACGCCGCGCCCGGAAGTCCCGCCCGGACGCGCCCGGACGGATCCGCGACACGGTCGCCGCGGGCCCGGAGCGGCCCGCCTTCCCGGTCCGGCCGACCATGGCCGGACCGGTTTCGGAATGTGGTGGTGAGAGGATGGTCGACCACCGGTGCGGTGTGATGACGGTGACCACGGGGCCCCGGCTCGGCGCCCCGTGTTGTACGACGTAAGCTGGACCGGTGCCGAATCACGGCAAGTGGGGCGATCCGTCCCCGGCGCCCCTTCGGGAGGGCGGTCACCGCGTGGCAGAGAAGCCCGGCGGCGTGTCCGAAATAGGATGGATTGGATCAGCAGTGTAGAACGGGGGATGTGACGGCAATGATCGACGATGTCCAGCTCCGTAAGGCTTTCGCCGTCCCCGCACCGGGCAGTCCCGGATGACCGGCCGCCCGCGCCGTCGCGTGCCCCGTCCGGCGGACCCGGCCCGCGTCACCCGGACCGCCTCCGTCACCCGCTCCACCCTCGACAAGGCCGCGGCCGAGAACTTCCCCGTGGCGCCCTTCTTCCTGCCCGCCGCCTGGCGTGACGACCTGATGGCGCTCTACGGCTACGCCCGCCTGGTCGACGACATCGGCGACGGGGACCTCGCCCCGGGCGGCGCCGACCTGCGCGCCCTCGGCGTGGCCCCCGGCGACCGGGACGACCGGATCGCCGTACTCGACGCCTTCGAGACCGATCTGCGGCGCGCCTTCGCCGCGGCGGGCCGCCCGCTGCCCGCCGCTGTACCGGGCCGGACCGCGAGCCGAGTCGGCTCGGCCCCCGGCGCCCCGGTGACGCCCGGCCCCGACGGCACCGGGTCCGCTTCCGGATCCGACGCCACAGGCCCGGTGGCCGGGCCGCCGGGCCATCCGCTGCTGCGCGCCCTGGTCCCCGTCATCCGCCGCCACGAACTGACCCCCGAGCCCTTCCTCGGCCTGATCGCCGCCAACCGGCAGGACCAGACCGTCGGCCGCTACCCCGACTACCGGGCCCTCGCCGACTACTGCGAACTCTCCGCCAACCCCGTCGGCAACCTCGTCCTCCAGGTCAGCGGCACGCTGACGCCCGAACGGCTGCGCCGCTCCGACGCCGTCTGCACCGGCCTCCAGATCGTCGAGCACCTCCAGGACGTCCGTGAGGACCTCGGCCGGGACCGGATCTATCTGCCCGCCGACGACATGCGCCGCTTCCATGTCACCGAGGCCGATCTGGCCGCGCCGACGGCCTCGGCGTCCGTCCGCAGTCTCGTCGCCTACCAGGCCGACCGCGCCAGGCGACTGCTGGAAGAGGGCATTCCGCTGGTCGGCGGTGTGCACGGCAGGCTACGGCTGCTGCTCGCCGGTTTCGTCGGCGGCGGACTCGCCGCCGTGGACGCGATCGCCGCCGCCGGATTCGACGTTCTGCCCGGACCGCCCAAGCCCGCGAAACCGCGGTTGCTGCGCTCCGTGGGGGCCGTGTTGCATCGAGCACGAGGAGAGGGGTGAGCCGGACGATGGAAGGACCGACCGGCGTGTCGGCGGCGGTGCGGGCCGCGTACAGCTACTGCGAGGCGGTCACGGGAGCACAGGCGCGCAACTTCGCCTACGGCATCAGGCTCCTGCCGACCGAGAAACGCCAGGCGATGAGCGCGCTGTACGCGTTCTCCCGGCGGGTGGACGACATCGGGGACGGGCCGCTCGCGGCCGACGAGAAGAGGGACCGGCTGGAGGCCACCCGGGCCGTACTCGACCGGATCCGGCGGGGCGACGTACCCGACGACGACACCGATCCGGTCGCCGTCGCGCTCGCCGACGCCGCCCGGCGCTTCCCGATCCCCCTCGACGCCCTCGACGAACTGATCGACGGCGTCCTGATGGACGTCCGCGGGCGCACCTACGAGACCTGGGACGATCTGCGGGCGTACTGCCGCTGTGTGGCCGGTGCCATCGGGCGGCTCTCCCTCGGCGTCTTCGGCACCCAGCCGGGCGCGCCCGGCACCGAACGGGCCGCCGAGTACGCCGACACCCTCGGCCTCGCCCTGCAACTCACCAACATCCTGCGGGACGTCCGCGAGGACGCGGCCAACGGGCGGGTCTATCTCCCCGCCGACGACCTGGCCAAGTTCGGCTGCTCCGCGGGCTTCCACGCGGCCACCCCGGCGCCCGGCGCCGACTTCGCCGGGCTCGTCCACTTCGAAGTACGGCGGGCCCGCGCCCTCTTCGCCGAGGGCTACCGGCTGCTGCCGATGCTCGACCGCCGCAGCGGCGCCTGTGTGGCCGCGATGGCCGGGATCTACCGACGGCTGCTGGACCGGATCGAACGCGACCCCGAGGCGGTCCTCCGCGGCCGGGTCTCGCTCCCCGGCCGGGAGAAGGCGTACGTCGCGGTCCGCGGCCTCTCGGGCCTCGACACCCGCACCGTGGGCCGCCGCGTCCCGAGGGGACGCGCCTGATGCCCCGTCACCCCGATGCCCCCGCCCCGGCCGCTCGGGCGGCGGAGTACCGCTCCCCGCGCCCGCGGGGCTGTTCCGGCCGTCACGTCCCGGAGGGCGCGATCCTTCGGCTCCTCCCCGCGCGTGCGGGGATGGTCCCGCCGGGGGCTACGGGCTCGATCCGCCCGACGCGCCGTCCCCGCCCGGGCGGGGATACCGCCGTGCGCGAAGCGGCAACCGCAGGTCGGGAAGTGTGTTCCCCGCGGGTGCGGGGATGGTCCCCGGCCCGGATCGAAGCAGCCGACGCGCCGGGTGCGCACCCCGCGCCCGTGGGGGCCGGGGCGGATGTCTCGTACGCCGGATATCGCCGGGTCCTCCCCGCGCGTGCGGGGGAGTTCCCCGCCGGTACCCGCGCCGGGCGGCCGGGCCGATGTGCTCCCCGCGCCTGCGGGGATGGTCCGGCGGGCGGCTACGGGCTCGGCCTGCCCGAGGCGTCGTCCCCGCGCGTGCGGGGCTGTTCCCCGGTACCGGTACGAGGCGGGCGCCGGGCCGTCGCGCGTACGACTCCGGTGCCGTACGCGCCACTCGGCGCCGGAATCCGGGGCGGCCCGACGGCCGTTTCGCGCGTGTCCGGAGCGTCCCGGGCCGGTCGCGGGGGCCGCCCGCGGGCAACCGCCGGTACCCGCGGCGCGTCCCTGTGCTCGACGACCCGAGGGGAGACCGGATGAGCGACCACGACATCCGGCGTGACGGAACAGGCGACGCGGTCGTCGTCGGCGGCGGGCTCGCCGGGGCCACCGCCGCGCTCCGGCTGGCCGACGCGGGAGTACGCGTCACCCTGCTCGAAGGGCGGCCCCGGCTGGGCGGCCTCGCCTTCTCCTTCCAGCGTGGCGGGCTGACCGTCGACAACGGCCAGCACGTCTATCTCCGCTGCTGTACCGCCTACCGCTGGTTCCTGGACCGGATCGGCGGTACGGAGCTGGCACCCGTACAGGACCGGCTGGACGTCCCCGTGGTGGACCCCGCGCGCCCCGAGGGCAAGCGGCTGGGACGGCTGCGGCGCGCCGCGCTGCCCGTACCCCTCCATCTCGCCGCCAGCCTCGCCACGTACCCCCATCTCTCCCTCGCGGAACGCGCCTCCGTCGGACGGGCGGCCCTCGCGCTGCGCGCCCTCGACCCCGCCGACCCGGCGCTGGACGGGATCGACTTCGCGAGCTGGCTCGCCCGCCACGGCCAGTCGCCGCGTACCGTCGCGGCGCTCTGGGACTTGGTCGGCGTGGCCACCCTCAACGCCCGCGCCGCCGACGCCTCCCTGGGCCTGGCCGCCATGGTCTTCAAGACCGGGCTGCTCTCCGAGCCCGGTGCCGCGGACATCGGCTGGGCCCGGGTACCGCTCGGCCAGCTCCACGACACCCTGGTCCGCGAGCGGCTCGCGGCGGCCGGGGTCCGGACCGAGACCGGTACCCGGGTCAAGGACGTCACCCGGGCCGGCGGGGGCCGCTGGCAGGTCAGCACCGAGACCGAGACCCTGGACGCCGACACCGTCGTCCTCGCCACCGCCCAGCGCGAGACCCACGCCCTGCTCCCGGACGGCGCGCTGGACGCCCCGGACCGGCTGCTCGACATCGGCACCGCACCCATTCTCAACATCCATGTGGTCTACGACCGCCCGGTGCTCCGCAAGCCCTTCTTCGCCGCCGTGGGCTCCCCCGTGCAGTGGGTCTTCGACCGTACGGAGGCGTCCGGGCTGACCGGCGGCGGACAGTACCTGGCGCTCTCCCAGTCCGCCGTCGAGCACGAGATCGACGCGCCCGTCGCCGAACTGCGCGCCCGCTATCTGCCCGAGCTGGCCCGGCTGCTGCCGCTCTCCCGGGACGCCGAGGTCCGCGACTTCTTCGTCACCCGGGAGCGCACCGCCACCTTCGCCCCCACGCCGGGCGTCGGACGGCTGCGCCCCGGCCCCCGCACCCGCGCGCCCGGCCTCTATCTGGCCGGTGCGTGGACCGCCACCGGCTGGCCCGCCACCATGGAGGGCGCCGTACGCAGCGGACTGACCGCCGCGGGCGCCGCCCTCACCGAACTGGGCCGCCCCCACGAACATCCGCTCAAGGAGACGGCGTGAGCCTCGTCACCGCGACGACCGAACCGACAGAACCCACCGAAATCAGGGGAGAGACCGTGCCGACAGTGCCCTCGGCGAACCCGGCGGAAGACCAAGCGCCCGGCGGCGCGCCGGGCGCGGGCGGCACCGGCGGTGTGGACATCGCCGCACTGCTGGAGCGCGGCCGGGAGATGTCGGCACCGGAGCTGCGGGCCGCCGTGGGACGGCTGGCCCCGCCCATGGACACCGTCGCCGCCTACCATTTCGGCTGGATCGACGTCGAGGGGCGGCCCGCCGACGGCGACGGCGGCAAGGCCGTCCGCCCGGCGCTGGCCCTGCTCTCCGCCGAGGCGGCGGGCGCCCGGCCCGAGGTCGGCGTCCCCGGCGCGGTCGCCGTGGAGCTGGTGCACAACTTCTCCCTGCTGCACGACGATCTGATGGACGGCGACGAGCAGCGCCGCCACCGGGACACCGTATGGAAGGTGCACGGGCCCGCCCAGGCCATCCTGGTCGGCGACGCGCTCTTCGCGCTCGCCAACGAGGTGCTGCTGGAGCTGGGCACGGTGGAGGCGGGCCGGGCCACCCGGCGGCTGACCACCGCCACCCGCAAGCTGATCGACGGCCAGGCCCAGGACATCTCCTACGAGCACCGCGAGCGCGTCAGCGTCGAGGAGTGCCTGGAGATGGAGGGCAACAAGACCGGCGCACTGCTGGCCTGCGCCGTCTCCATCGGCGCCGTACTCGGCGGGGCCGACGACCGGACCGCCGACGTCCTGGAGCGGTACGGCTACCACCTCGGCCTCGCCTTCCAGGCCGTCGACGATCTGCTCGGGATCTGGGGCGACCCGGTCACCACCGGCAAGCAGACCTGGAGCGATCTGCGGCAGCGGAAGAAGTCCCTGCCGGTCGTGGCGGCGCTCGCCGAGGGCGGCCCCGCGTCCCGGCGGCTCGGCGAACTGCTCGCGGCCGACGCCAAGAGCTCCGACTTCGACTCGTTCTCGGAGGAGGAGTTCGCCACCCGCGCGGCGCTGATCGAGGAGGCGGGCGGCCGGGAGTGGACCTCGCAGGAGGCCCGCCGTCAGCACACCATCGCCGTCGAGGCGCTGGACGCGGTCGACATGCCCGGCCGGGTGCGGGAGCAGCTCGTCGCCCTCGCCGACTTCGTGGTCGTCCGCAAGCGCTGACCGCGAGCGCCGGCCGCGGCCCGCGGAGCGGGCGGCCCGGCCCGTAGCCGCGATCCGGCCGTACGGCCCGTCGGCGGCCACCGGCCTGCGGCACCGACCGCACCGGCCCGGTGGCCGGGCCCGCTCACCGGGGCGAGAGGGGCGATAGGTGGTCAATCCACCCGGCGAAACCCTCGACAAACCCGCCCCGGGCAACTATGACGGAAAATCCACGGAAGAGATGATCGCCATCACCTACACGCCGATACGCATCGCAGTCGCCGGCAGGTGACCTGAGTACCCGTTCACCCGCCGACGGCATACCCCAGCACAGCGCAGACGAATCACTGCACCGAAGGGGAAGCCATGACAGCGACGACCGACGGAAGCGGCGGGCCCGCCCGGGCCCGTACCACCGCGGAGACCGAGACAGCGACGGCCCTCCCCCCGGCGAACGGACTCGCCCCGGGGAGTACGGCCGCGGGGGAGCGTCCCGCGGACGGTCCGCCCGCCCTGGCCCACCGGGCCGTCGAACGCTCCGTGGCCCATCTGCTGGCCCGGCAGGACGCCGAGGGCTGGTGGAAGGGCGACCTCGAGACCAATGTGACCATGGACGCCGAGGATCTGCTGCTCCGGCAGTTCCTCGGGATCGAGGACCGGGCGACCACCGAGGCGTCGGCCCGGTTCGTCCGGGGGCGGCAGCGCGCCGACGGCACCTGGGCCAGCTTCTACGGCGGCCCCGGCGAACTCTCCACCACCGTCGAGGCGTACGTCGCCCTCCGGCTCGCCGGTGATCTGCCCGAAGATCCCCATATGGCCAGGGCCGCCGCCTGGATCCGGGACCAGGGCGGCATCGCCGCGACCCGGGTCTTCACCCGGATCTGGCTGGCGCTGTTCGGCTGGTGGCGCTGGGAGGACCTGCCGGTCGTCCCGCCCGAGCTGGTCTTCCTGCCCAAGTGGTTCCCGCTCAATATCTACGACTTCGGCTGCTGGGCCCGGCAGACCATCGTGCCGCTCACCATCGTTTCGGCCCGCCGCCCGGTGCGCCCGGCGCCGTTCCCGCTGGACGAACTGCACACCGACCCCAGGGTGCCCAGTCCGCCCCGGCCCCTGGCGCCCGCGCACACCTGGGACGGTCTCTTCCAGCGCGCGGACCGGATGCTGCACCGCTACCACCGGCTGGCCGTACGGCCGCTGCGGGAGGCCGCGATCAAGGAGGCGTCCCGGTGGATCGTGGAGCGGCAGGAGAAGGACGGCTGCTGGGGCGGGATCCAGCCGCCCGCCGTCTACTCCCTGATCGCCCTCCATCTGCTGGGCTACGACCTGGACCACCCCGTGATGAAGGCCGGCCTTGCGTCCCTGGACCGGTTCGCGGTCTGGGACGCCACCGAGACCGGCGCGCCGGTCCGGATGATCGAGGCGTGCCAGTCCCCGGTGTGGGACACCTGTCTCGCCACCATCGCCCTCGCCGACGCCGGACTCCCGGCCGACCATCCGGCGCTGGTCCGGGCCGCCGACTGGATGCTCGGCGAGGAGGTCGTCAGGACCGGTGACTGGCTGGTGCGGCGGCCGGGTCTGCCCCCCGGCGGCTGGGCGTTCGAGTTCCACAACGACGTCTACCCCGACATCGACGACACCGCCGAGGTGATCCTGGCGCTGCGCCGGGTCCGGCATCCCGATCAGGCCCGGGTCGACGCGGCGGTGGCCAGAGCCGGGCGGTGGACCCTCGGCATGCAGTCCCGGGACGGCGCCTGGGGCGCCTTCGACGCCGACAACACCAGCCCCTTCCCCAACCGGCTGCCGTTCTGCGACTTCGGCGAGGTGATCGACCCGCCGTCGGCCGATGTCACCGCGCACGTGGTGGAGATGCTGGCGTACGAGGGCCGGGCGAACCACCCCAGGGCCCGGCGCGGCATCGACTGGCTGCTCTCCCACCAGGAGCCGAGCGGCGCCTGGTTCGGCCGGTGGGGCGTCAACCACCTCTACGGCACCGGGTCCGTGGTCCCGGCCCTGATCGCCGCCGGGATCCCGGCGTCCCATCCGGCGGTCCGGCGGGCCGTCGAGTGGCTGCGGTCCGTCCAGAACCCGGACGGCGGCTGGGGCGAGGACCTGCGCTCGTACGACCACGACGAATGGGTCGGCAAGGGCGCGTCGACCGCCTCCCAGACCGGCTGGGCGCTGCTGGCGCTGCTGGCCGCGGGGGAGCGGGAGAGCGAGTCCGTGGCGCGCGGGGTGCGCTGGCTGGCCGGGACCCAGCGGGAGGACGGCGGCTGGGACGAGCCGTACTTCACCGGTACCGGCTTCCCCTGGGACTTCTCGATCAACTACCACCTGTACCGGCAGGTGTTCCCGCTGACCGCCCTGGGGCGCTATCTCCACGGCGAACCGGTCCCGGGCCGCGAGGCCGCAGGCGCGCGGCCGGTGGCGGCCGGCGCCCCGACCGGCGGCGAGGGGAGTTGATGGCCCGCCCGGCGGCCCCGGACGGCCCCGGGACGCCGCTGCTGATCGCCTGTGCGCTCGGCATCGAGCGGCTGGCCCTGCGCGGCGGCGACCACGGGGGCGCCCGGGGCCCGGTCACCGTACTGCGGACCCGGATGGGCCCGGTCAACGCGGAGCGCGCGGTCCGGGCCGCGCTGGACGGCGGTCCGCTGCGGCACGCGGCCGTGGTGGCGTCCGGGTTCTGCGCCGGTCTCGCCGCCGGGATGCACCCCGGTGATCTGGTGATCGCCGACGAGACCAGGATCGACGGCACGGCGACGCCGTGTACGGATACCGCCCTGCTGGCCGCCGCGGTCGGCAGGGCGCTGCCCGGCCGCCGGGTGCACACCGGCCCGCTGACCGGATCCGACCATGTGGTCCGGGGCCCCGAGCGGGCCGAACTGCGGGCCACCGGCGCGATCGCCGTCGACATGGAGTCGGCGGCCACCCTGCGGGGCGCGCTGGCGGCCGGGCCCCGTCCGGTTGCCGCCGTCCGGGTGGTCGTGGACGCCCCGGAGCATGAACTAGTCCGTATTGGCACGGTACGCGGTGGAATATCAGCCATCCGTGTTCTTCGTGCCGTACTTCCCGCTTTTCATGAATGGCACCGTTCTTTGTCGCTCCCCAGGAGGTGAGCCAGATGGTCATGCCGCTCCGTCAGTCCATCAGGGTCGGGACCTATCTCTTCGAACAGAAGCTCCGCCGACGGGAGAAGTTCCCCCTCATCGTCGAGTTGGAGCCGCTCTACGCCTGCAATCTCAAGTGCGAGGGCTGCGGCAAGATCCAGCACCCGGCCGGGGTGCTCAAGCAGCGGATGCCGGTCGCCCAGGCCGTCGGGGCGGTCCTGGAGTCCGGCGCCCCGATGGTCTCCATCGCGGGCGGCGAACCGCTGATGCATCCACAGATCGACGAGATCGTCCGGCAGTTGGTGGCCCGGCGGAAATACGTCTTCCTCTGCACCAACGCCGTGCTGCTGCGGAAGAAGATCGAGAAGTTCACCCCCTCCCGCTACTTCGCCTTCGCCGTGCACATCGACGGACTGCGCGAGCGGCACGACGAGTCCGTGGCCAAGGAGGGGGTGTTCGACGAGGCCGTGGCGGCGATCGAGGAGGCCAAGCGGCGCGGCTTCCGGGTCACCACCAACTCCACCTTCTTCAACACCGACACCCCGCAGACCGTGATCGAGGTACTGAACTACCTCAATGACGACCTCAAGGTCGACGAGATGATGATCTCCCCGGCCTATGCCTACGAGAAGGCGCCCGACCAGGAGCACTTCCTCGGCGTCGAACAGACCCGGGAGCTGTTCCGCAAGGCGTTCTCCGGCGGCAACCGCGCCCGCTGGCGGCTCAATCACTCCCCCCTCTTCCTCGACTTCCTCGAAGGCAAGGCGGACTTCCCCTGCACCGCCTGGGCGATCCCCAACTACTCGCTCTTCGGCTGGCAGCGGCCCTGCTATCTGATGAGCGACGGATACGTCCCCAGCTACCGCCAGCTGATCGAGGAGACCGACTGGGAGAAGTACGGCCGGGGCAAAGACCCGCGGTGCGCCAACTGCATGGCCCACTGCGGCTACGAACCCACCGCCGTGCTGGCCACCATGGGCTCCCTCAAGGAGTCGCTGCGGGCCGCCCGGGAAACCGTCACCGGCAACCGGGGCTGACCCGGCACACCCGCCCCGGGCCCCGCGCGGCCCGGGGCGCCGGGTGGCGGCGGGACCGGTGTCCGGCCCGTACACCCGCCGCCACCGCCGCCGAAAGGAGAGCCCCACCAGATGACCCAGCCGCCGCAGCACCGGACGGCCGCCGACCCCCCGCACCCGGACGGCGGCTTCGACCTGAACCGGCTGCTCGCCGAACGCGGGGGCGAGCGATACGCCCTGCACACCCGGCACCTCAACCACCAGCTGCCCCGGATGCTCCGTACCATCGGCTTCGACCGGGTCTACGAACGAGCCGAAGGCGCCTACTTCTGGGACGCCGACGGCCACGACTACCTCGATATGCTCGCGGGTTTCGGCGTGATGGGCCTCGGCCGCCACCACCCCGTCGTCCGCAAGGCCCTGCACGACGTCCTCGACGCGTCCCTGGCCGACCTCACCCGCTTCGACTGCCAGCCGCTGCCCGGACTGCTGGCCGAGCGGCTGCTCGCGTACAGCCCCCATCTCGACCGGGTGTTCTTCTCCAACAGCGGTACGGAGGCCGTGGAGACGGCCCTGAAATTCGCCCGCTACGCCACCGGCAGACCCAGGGTCCTCTACTGCGACCACGCCTTCCACGGGCTGACCACCGGCTCCCTCTCCGTCAACGGCGAGGCGGGCTTCCGCGACGGCTTCGCCCCGCTGCTCCCCGACACCGCCGTCCCCCTCGGCGACCTCGACGCCCTGGAGCGGGAGCTGCGCCGCGGCGATGTGGCCGCCCTGGTGGTGGAACCCGTCCAGGGCAAGGGGGTGTACGAGGCGCCGCCCGGCTATCTGGCGGCCGCCGCGGAACTGCTCCACCGGCACAAGGCGCTGCTGATCGCCGACGAGGTGCAGACCGGCCTCGGCCGTACCGGCGACTTCTACGCCCATCAGCACGAACCCGGGGTGGAACCCGATCTGATCTGTGTCGCCAAGGCGCTCTCCGGCGGCTACGTCCCGGTCGGCGCCACCCTCGGCAAGGACTGGATCTTCCAGAAGGTCTACTCCGCCATGGACCGGGTCCTGGTCCATTCCGCCAGCTTCGGCTCCAACGCCCAGGCCATGGCCGCCGGGCTCGCGGTGCTCTCGGTGATCGAGGACGAGAAGCTGGTGGCCCGGGCCCGGACCACCGGCGATCTGCTGCGTACCCGGCTGGCCGGGCTGGTGGACCGGTACGAGTTCCTGGCGGACGTCCGCGGCCGCGGCCTGATGACCGGGATCGAGTTCGGCCGCCCGTCGTCGCTGGCCCTGCGGGGCCGCTGGGCGATGCTGCAGACCGCCCGCAAGGGCCTCTTCGCCCAGATGGTGGTGGTACCGCTGCTGCACAAGCACCGGATTCTCACCCAGGTCTCCGGCGACCATCTGGAGGTGATCAAGCTGATTCCGCCGCTGATCATCGGCGAGCCGGAGGTGGACCGCTTCGTCACCGCCTTCACGGCGGTCATGGACGAGGCCCACAGCGGGGGCGGACTGCTCTGGGACTTCGGGAAAACCCTGGTCAAGCAGGCCATGGCACAGCGCTGACCGTCAGTTCGAAGATCATGCGTCCGGGAATTTTTTGCCTCTGGGGCAAGAAAGTTGCCTCAGAGGCATTTTCCTGGCGCAATGGACGTATGCAGAGTCCTCCCGGGGGCCACCCCCCGGACCCCCGATCCACGGCGCCCGGCGGGCCGGAAGCGCCGGAGTCGCTGCCCGACGTGGCGCCCAGGCTCCGCGATCTGCGCCGCCGGCGCGGACTGACCCTGGAGGCCGCGGCCCATCGCGCCGGGCTCTCGCCCGCGCATCTCTCCCGGCTGGAGACCGGCCGCCGCCAGCCGTCGCTGCCGATGCTGCTCGGTCTCGCCAGGATCTACGGTACGACAGTCTCCGAGCTGCTGGGGGAGTCGTCGCCGGAGCACGACCCGGTCATCAGGGCCGGGAGCCGGGAGCCGTCCCAGGCCGACGGGTGGACGTACCACCAGGTCGGCGGAGCGGGCCGGGCCATGCAGTCGCTACGGCTGATCGTGCCCTACGGCGCCCAGGGCGAGCTGGTCCGCCAGCACCCCGGCGAGGAGTGGCTCTACGTCCTCGACGGCCGGGTCCGGCTGTCGCTCGGCGACACCGCGCACGAGCTGGGCCCCGGTGACAGCGCGCACTACGACTCCCTCACCCCGCACCGGATCACCGCCGCGACCAGGGACGGAGCGGAGATGATCTTCGTCCATACGCTGCTCCAGAGCCCCGATATCTTCCATCCGCACTTCTGACGGCCCCGGGCCGGTCCGGCTCCGCCGCCCGGTCCCCGACGACCGTCAGAACCGCCCGACCGGTCCCGGTGACCGGCCGGGAACCCCTTCCGGCCGGGCCGGGAGACAGCCCCGGCCCCCGGGCCGGAGAAAGCAGAGGCCGTCATGGTCGAGAACCCCACCGCGGGCGAGGGCACGGCAGTCCCCGCCGACCGGCCCGTCCGCGAGCGGAAGGAGGAGGGCAAGTTCCCCAAGGGGATCTGGATCCGGCTCTTCGCCTATCTCGTGGCCGGACATGTCTTCGCGGGCTTCCTCTATCTCCTCTTCGAGGTCGGCGCGAAGTAGCCGTCGGGAATACGCCCCGGGCCCGTCAGGCGCCGGGGGCGTCGGGTGTCGGGGCGCCGCTGGTCAGACCGAGGTGAGCAGCCGCTCCCGCAGCCGGTCCCGGGTCTCCGGGGTCAGGCCGAGACCCCGGGACAGATACTCCTCGGTTCCGCCCCAGGCCGTGTCGATGGTGTCGAACGCGGCCCGCAGATAGGCCGGGCGCGCGTCGAACAGCGGGCTCAGCAGCTCCATCACCTCGCCGGACGTCCCGGCGGGCGCGTCGTCGGCCCGCCGGACCAGATAGCGGCGGTGCGGATCGTTGGACTTCAGATAGTCCGCCTCGATCGCCTCCCGCTCCACCCCGACCGCCAGCAGGGTCACCGCGATCGAGAGACCCGCCCGGTCCTTGCCCGCGGCGCAGTGCATCAGGGCCGGGACGCTGTCCTCGGCCAGGGTGCGCAGTACCCGGCCGTGCTCGCCGGTCCGGCCCGCGATCAGGGTCCGGTACGACTCCGTCATCCGGTCCGCCGCCCGGCCGTCCGCCAGCAGGGACCGCAGCTGGGGCAGATCGCCCCGGTGGACCACCTGCCAGAACTCGGCGCCGTCGGCGGGGTCGCTCAGCGGCAGATTGAGATTCCGTACCCCCGGCAGGGTCACGTCCGGGCCCTCGATCCGGATATCGGCCGCGTTGCGGAAGTCGAAGATCGTATGGAGGCCGAGACCGGCGAGGAAGGCGGTGTCGCTCCCGGTGGCATGGGCCAGATGGCCACTGCGGTAGAGGCGGCCGTGGCGCACCGTCCGCCCGTCGAGGGTCGGCATGCCGCCGACGTCGCGGAAGTTGCGGACCCCGGCCAGCTCGGGCTCGGTGGACGGAACCTGCGGCACCTGCTGCGTCACTGAGGGCTCCCTGTGGCGTCACTGCCGTCGGCTCGGACGCCGACGGTGGCGTGAACCCGACGATACGACATCGGTTCCCTCGGGCAATCTTCTTGTCCGACCGGGCCGGAGCGGTGCCGTCACGGTGTCCGGGCGGGGCCGGAGAGCGGCCGAGCCATCAGAGGATCGTAGGGTTCTGTCCGTATTCATGCCCAATAGGTGCTTGGTCGAACATGCCCTGTCTCATGGGGAGATGGGTGGTCGTCATGAGCAGGATCACAATCGTGACGTTGTGTGGCGGGGGGCGCCGGGCGTGACGCCCCCGGCGCTGGGGAGTTGACCCCGGGGTCTCCACGGAGGGTGACCGGCCCCGGGGTTCCCGCAAGATCGACCCCGGCCGCTCCCGTACCGCTTGGCTTGTTCCTGACGACATGGCCGGTTTAGGTTCACCGGACTCCGGACGGACCGCCGAATCCTGCCGCCGCCCGGACTTTCCTTCACCCGAACCACGTGGCAGGAGCGGGGGACCCAGGTAGTACGCCGATCCGGGCGACCGGACGGCTCGGGGTGAAGCCGTGCCCGACGGGCGCGGCCGGGCAACTCCAGCCCGAACCCGACAGCTCACCTCGCAGGCGCCGGAGAGGAATCGCGCCATGCCCGGAAAGGGTAAGCACCGCCGTCCCCGGACGACGGTCATCACACGCGGCATCGTCGCCGCCGGCACCGGCGGAGCCGCCATCGCCCTGCCCCTGATCGGGGCCACCGGCGCCCACGCCGCCGAACCCGCCGCCCCGGTGACGGCCGCCGTCGCCCCGGCCGCCCCCGCGACCCCGGCCGCCGCCGGGAAGGCCGCCACCGGAGCCACGACCTATGTCGTCGTCGCCGGTGACCATCTGTCCGGGATCGCGTTCGAGCGCGACGTCGAGGGCGGCTGGCAGCAGCTGTACGCCGACAACCGTACGGCCGTCGGCGACGACCCGTCCCTGATCCACCCCGGTCTGAAGCTCACCCTGAACGGCGGCGGCGCCGAGCGCCCGCAGTCCGGGACCGGCGACAAGCCGGCGAAGGCCGAGAAGAAGGCCGAGAAGAAGGCCGAGAAGAAGGCGGAGACCGGCAAGGCCGACCGCGCCTCCCGCGACGGCGCCCGGGCCGCCGCCCCGGCCCCCGCCGCCGAGCCCGCCCCGGCGAAGGAGGCCGCCCCGGCCCCGGCCGCCGAGCCCGCCGCCGCGGAGCCCGCCCCCGAGTCCGCCCCGGCCACGGGCGGCTGGTCCGCCCCGGTCGACGGCGCCGTCAGCACCCCGTACCGCGCCTCCGGCGCCATGTGGTCCAGCGGCTACCACACCGGTGTCGACTTCGCGGTGCCCACCGGGACCAGCATCAAGTCCATCGGCCCCGGCACCGTCGTCTCCGCCGGCTGGGCCGGTGCGTACGGCAACGAGGTCGTCATCCAGCACACCGACGGCACCTACTCGCAGTACGCCCATCTCTCCTCCCTCTCCGTCGCCGCCGGCCAGACCGTCAGCGGCGGACAGCAGATCGGCCTCGCCGGTTCGACCGGCAACTCCAGCGGCCCGCATCTGCACCTGGAGGTCCGTACCGGACCGGGCTACGGCTCCGACATCGACCCCGTCGCCCATCTGCGGAGCCACGGCGTCGACCTCTGAGCCCGCTGAGCGCGCCGGGCCCGGCTCGACCTGCTGAGCCCGTCGGGCGGGCCGAGCCCGCCGAACTCGCGTCCCCCACGACACCCCTGTCGTGGGGGACGCGGTGTATTCCCGGCCGGTCGCGGGATCACGGTGTGATAGATCACGGCCCGTCAACCCCTCCCTACGGTCGCGTAGGTCACATCCGGGAGGGGAGGATGGTTGCCGTGGGAGACGATTCGAGCACAGTGATGACCGGCGGGATCGGGTCGTACGCGGCGATCGGTGACAGCTTCACCGAGGGCGTGGGGGACCCGGGACCCGATGGAACCTACGTCGGCTGGGCGGACCGCTTCGCGGTACTGCTCGCCGACCGCGTACCGGAAGGCACCTTCCGGTACGCCAATCTGGCCGTACGCGGCCGGCTCCTCGACCAGATCGTGGCGGAGCAGGTGCCCAGGGCGCGGGCGCTCGCCCCGGACCTGGTGTCGTTCTGCGCCGGGGGCAACGACATCATCCGCCCGGGCAGCGACCCGGACGACGTGGCGGAGCGGTTCGAGCGGGCCGTCGCCGAACTGACCGGGGCCGTCGGCACCGTCATGGTCACCACCGGCTTCGACACCCGTGACATTCCGGTACTGCGCCATCTGCGCGGCAAGATCGCCACCTATACGGCCCATGTCCGGGCCATCGCCGACCGCTACGACTGCCCGGTGCTGGACCTGTGGTCGCTCCGGTCCGTACAGGACCGCCGGGCCTGGGACCCCGACCGGCTCCATCTGTCGCCGGAGGGGCATACCCGGGTCGCCCTGCGGGCGGGTCAGGTGCTCGGGCTCGACATCCCGGCCGACCCCGACCAGCCGTGGCCGCCGACTCCGCTGCGGGGCACGCTGGAGGTACGGCGCGACGACATCCAGTGGGCGCGCGAGTACCTGGCGCCGTGGATCGGACGGCGGCTGCGGGGCGAGAGCTCCGGCGACCATGTGGAGGCCAAGCGGCCCGATCTGCTGCCGCTGTGACGCCGGGTCCGAGGGCCCGCCCGTACCGGGAGCGGGCCCTCGGACGCGGTCATCCGGTCATCCGGTCACACCGGGACCGTCAGGCGTAGGTGTACCACTGGGTGTGGTCCAGCAGACTGGCCGGTGTGGTGTTGGTCCACGGGGCCATGTTCTCGTTCAGGGCCACCGCGCCGGTCGTGCTGGTGCTGGGCAGGTACTCGGCGCTGGCCGGGTGGAGCGCGTGCCAGTCGGCCCAGAGCTTGTCGACATAGGCGTGGTGCAGCCAGAACACCGGGTCGTTGGGGGACGTGGCGGTCTCCATGTGGCCCCAGACCCACCGGTGGACCCGGTTGTGCATGGCGTAGTAGCCGTCCGCGCCCTCCAGCCGGGCACGGAAGCCGCTCGAACCGTCCCGGAACGGCGCCGAGTCGTAGGTGGTCAGGGCCAGGGCGTCGGCGACCTGGGCCGCGGTGGGCAGCGTCGGGACCCAGCTGGCGAGAGAGCGCTTGAGGAACACCCCGGTATCGACCCCGACGGTGATGTTCCACTTGCCCGTGGAGTAGGCGAACGGGCCGTCCATGACCTGATCGTCCAGGGCGCGGCCGGTGCCGCCGAGGAAGTCCGGGGCCCAGAGGGACGACGCGGGCGTGTTGTCGACCGTCCAGTCCCAGTAGGGGATCGACACCGTCGCGTCGACCTTCTTCAGCTCGGCCTCGAAGTCGATCAGGTACTTGCGGTGCCAGGGCAGGAACGACGCCCCGAAGTGGCCCACGTAGACGCTGGTGTTCATATCGAGGGCGAAGCGGAGCCGGTGGGCCTCGACGAACTGGTCGTAGACGCCTATTCGCTTCACCTCCAGCACGGCGTCGGTGAACTTCTTCTTCTCGGCGGTGGTGAGGCTCGCCTGGTTCTTGCGTACGGTCATGTCGCGGGCTCCCCGGCTCAGACGGTGGGCATGAAGGGAACGAGCTGGGCGCCCTTGAGGCTCTCGACCGCGCCCCGCGCGGCGTCGAGCGGGGTCTTGAACCGTGAGTAGTGGTTGACCGCGCTGCTCCAGCCGTACTTGTCGTGCTTCATGATGTGGAGTTCGCGGCCGTCGATCAGTACCTGGTAGCCGCCGTGGGCGGCATGGGACTTGGCGGCGTGTCCCTCGGCGGGCAGCCCCTGGATGCGGCGGCCCTGGAAGACCTCGTCGAAGGAGTCGAGTCCCTTCGCGGGGCCGTGCGTGGTGTGGCCGCCGGAGGAACCGACGGCGGTCGCGGTGGCGACCCCGATCAGTGCCGTGCCCGCGGCTGCGCCCGCGGCGGCCCCGATGACCTGGCGTCGGGTGAATCTGGACATGACGAAACGACCTCCGGGAATCGTGGTGGAGGGCGGCCCCGGGGATGTCCCGAGGACGCCGCGGCCATGACTACCCGGGCCGTCGGCTTCGCAGTAGGGCGCCGAGGTCGGTTGGCTGCCATTGGGTCATGTCTTCGCAGGTCATCACGTTGCAGCCGGTGCTTCTCGGCGCCCGGCGCCCTGAGCCGTCACCCGCCGCGGTGAAGATTCTGTCGTGAAGGCGGGGTGAATATGAAGATCCTTCGGTGGAGCGGCGGCGCCGGAGATCCCGCCCATGATCGGAACATGGCCGGAAATCGGGCCATGTTTTCGGGGTTTATGTCCCGGATGGCGAGATCCCCGGCGCCGGAATCCGTTCCAGCACCCCACCGGCGAAGACGTCGTACAGCGGCAGCGACTCCAGATGGACATAGCCGATATGGCAGTCGCAGACCGCCAGCGGACAGGCCCTCGGGCGGAGCGCCGCCCGGTAGGAGCCGTCGTAGAGATTGCCCAGCTCGGCCCGGACGAAATGACAGCGCCGGACCGTTCCCTCGCCGTCGACGGAGATCACCGACTCGCCCGTACGGCAGGGCAGCCCCGCCGAGCGGTGGGGGCGTCTGCTGTACGGGAACAGCGGGTCGACCGCCGTCCAGGCGTCGGCCTCCGCGTCCTCGTAACCGCGGCCCTCCGCCGCGTTGACCCAGAGATAGACCTGGTCCGGGAGGTCGGCGCGGAGCCGCAGGGCGTCCTCGCGGTGCTCGGGCAGCCCCACGATCCCGACACTGAACCGGATGCCCCGGCCTGCCAGTTCACGGGTCCGGGCCAGGAACCGGTCGTACGGCGTCTCACCCGGATGGTACGTACACCAGAGCGCCAGCTTCTCCGGGTCGGCGTCGGCGAGCCACTCCGTACGGCAGCTGAGATTGGTCTGGATCGCCACCCGGCGGATGTGCGGCAGCCGGGACAGCTCCACCAGGGTCCGCCGGTACCAGGACCGGACCAGACCCTCGCCCCAGGGGGTGAAGAGGACCGAGAGGCGGTCCCCGGTCTGCTCGGCGGCCCAGTTGGAGAAACGTTCCAGCGCTGCCCGGTCGGCCCGGAGCTGGTCCGGGGTGTCCCGGCGCTTGGCGAAGGGGCAGTAAGGACAGTCGTAGTCGCAGGAGGCCAGCGGCCCCCGGTAGAGCAGCGTCAGATCCATGACGACGGCCTCACTTCGGCTCGTACGCGGTCATCCGCGCCCGTACGGCGGGGGAGAACAGCTCGGGGCCCAGCGCGTCCGAATGCGCCAGCCCCTCGGGGCTCAGCCGCAGCAGACCGGCGGGCGCCGACCCGTCCAGCCAGCCCAGGGCCGTGAACCGGGCCAGTTCGGGGCCGAAGTCGTCCCCGGGGTCCCGGCCGAAGCGCTCCCGGTAGTCGGCCACGGCCAGGCCCCGGGCCTGGAGCAGCGACTGCAGCAGATGGCGGCGGCGGGACTCCGCCGGGTCCATCGCGAAACCGACCTCGGCCCGGCCGAAGTCCTCGGTCCCGGTGTAGTCGTCGATGATGCCCCGGACCTCGGACGCGGCCACCGCGTAGTCGAACGAGTAGTGCAGCCGGGAGGTGTAGGAACGGGCCCCGCAGCCCAGGCCGATCATCCCGTCGGTCTGGCAGGCGTAGTCGTCGGGGCCGCGCGCCGCTCCGGCGCCCGGGGCGTCGGTCCGCCGGAACATCCGCATCGACACCTGCTCGTAGCCCTGGCCGAGCAGCAGATCCCGGCCCCGGCGGTAGAGCGACAGCCGCCGGGCGTCCCACTCCCGGTCGCTCTCCCGGGCCCGCCGGTCGAGGCCGGTCAGCGGCCGGACGTAGAGGGGATAGAGATACAGCTCCTCCGGCCGCCAGGCGAGCGCCGTCTCCAGGGAGTAGCGCCAGCTGCGTTCGGTCTGACCGTCGATGCCGTAGATCAGATCGATGTTGAGGACCGGGATCCGGCTCTCCCGGATCCGCCCCAGTGCCGCCTCCACCTCGGCCGTCCGCTGGGGGCGGACCGCGGCCCTGGCCTCCTCCGCGACAAAGCTCTGCACCCCGATGGAGAGCCGGGTCGTGCCCCGGGCGGCGAGCACCGCCAGCCGGTCGGCGGTGGCCGTCGACGGAGAGGTCTCCACCGCGAGCGGGACCGCCGCCAGATCGGCGCCCATCCGCTTCTCGGCGATATCGCAGAGCCGCTCCAGCTCGTCGGCGGTGAGGAAGGTCGGCGTACCGCCGCCGAACGCGGCGGCGGCGAACCGGACCGGCCCGTCGTCCCCGAGCGCGTCCCGTACCGCCGTCGCCTGCCGGTCCAGAGCGTCCAGATAGCGCGTGGTCAGCTCGTCGGGGGCGCCGATCCGGGTGAAGAGATTGCAGAATCCGCAGCGGATCTCGCAGAACGGTATGTGCAGATAGAGGGAGAGCGCGTCCTTGCGCTCCCCGGCCCACAGCTCGCGCAGCGCCGGACGGTCGTCGCCCAGCGGACGGTAGGCGGTTTTATGGGGATATCAGTACACGGATGAATGTATGTTAAGGGCATGAGCCAAAGAGACCTAATCGAGCGTGCGCACTGGGGCAACCTCGAAGGTATGCGGATGGCGGGACTGGTCCGTCTGTCTTTCGAGGTCGACATCACGCCGATCGCAGATATGCCGGGCCAACGGGTGCCGTTAACGGGATATGACATCCGGGGACGAGAGGAGCAGGAAAAGGATGTTCGGGAGTTCGTAGAGAGTCGGGGCGGAATCTACGTCTACACCTACGAGGAGCCCGACACGTCAGCATGGAAGCGTAAGCGTATCCGTCAGCCAGATGGAAGCATCATCTATCGAGTACTTCGCCCCGTACTGGAAGGAGCCTTCGGGGATCTCAAGATCGGGAAGGCGCCCAATGGTGAAACCCTCGATGGTTTGATCGTTTACGATATCGACCGCCTCACGCGAGACAATCGTCACCTTGAGGATGCGATTGAAGTTGTGGAGAACTTCAAGAGGCCGATCCTTGACATCACTGGCACGCTGGATCTCCTTACCGATAACGGGCGAAACGTGGCCCGTGTTGTCGTGGCAGGGAGCAACAAGTCGTCAGCAAATATCGCCCGCCGCGTAAAGCGAAAGCATCGAGCTATGAAGGCGGCGGGCCTGTCCACAGGCGGGCCGCGTCCTACAGGCTGGAACGCGGACAAGCGCACCCTCCACCCCAAAGAGGCAAAAGAGCTAAAGGATGCAGCGCGCAAAATCCTTGAAGGCGCCTCACCTTTCACGATCGCTGCCGGATGGGATCGTAGCGGATTCACCACGCCGAAGGGTAACCGGTGGACTGGTTATGCGCTCAAAACCATTCTCCGCAATCCGCGAATCTGCGGATTCAGCTATAGGTACGTATCTACTTTCGACCCCCTGACTGATGCCGAAAATAGGCGCATCGAGGTCGTGGTAGATGGAGACGGGAAGCCGGTTAAAGGCCTCTGGGAACCCATCATTAGCGTTGAGGAATGGGAGGCTTTGAAAGTAATTCTCGGAGACAATCCCAAGCCCGGTGATGGGCACAACGCTCGCAAGTACCTGAGCACCGGCACTCTGCGACACGACAAGGAAGGGTGCGGCGCGCGCTTGCGAGCAATGAAAGCACCCAAGAGAGCGAAAAAGCCGGAAGGGTTCTTCTACTACGTCTGCCCAACACGGTCATCCGGTGTCGGATGCGGCGGCGCCACAATCCCTGGTCCCGAGACTGACGAAGTCGTAAAGAAGCTCGTAATAGCAAAATACGAGCTGGAGGCAACCCGTCGATCTGCCACGCAAGAACCCGAACCGTGGTCTGGCGAGCTAGAGCTCACGCGGCTACGCGAAGATATTGAGGATTGGAAGGAGCAGCGGGCGGAACGGAAAATCGGTAAAGAGGCTTTCTTTAGCTTCCTCGCGGAAGCGGAGGTTAAGGAACGGAACCTACTTCGCGAACGCGCGACGTATCTAAGGAAAGTCAAGGTGAGTCAGAGTAAGCCTGTAGATCTCGCGGCGATTTGGGAAGATCTCTCGATCGCCGAGAAGAGGGCCTACATTGAGCGCACTCTCACCACAGTTCTGGTTGCTCCAGCTGTAGGGCGGGGGCGTCCGGTGAGGGAACGCCTAACCCCCGTATATAGAGAAGAAATCTAGACGGGAGCCCCGCCACGGAATTCACTTTCCGTGACGGGGCTTCTTAGTTTGCACCTTGACGCCGAGTATGGCGTTCATTTGGCGCCAGCGAGTTTCGGACCACTTTGGGGCGCCCTGCGCCTGCCTCTTGGCCCATTCCCAATCCGCGTCTTCCCTCTGATCTACTGGCATGCTTCCGCCTCTATTTCCTCGCGGAAGAATTCCCGAGTCAGCGAGAGGCTTTCTGCGATTTCCGTGGCGATGAGCGCGGCGCCGGGGGTGTGGCCTGAGTCGAGGTACCGCCAGTGGTGTTCGACGGCGGTACCAGGGGTGGCCGTGGGGCCGACGTGTTCGGCGCGGTCGGCGCGTAGGGCTGTGTAGGTGGTGGAGTAGGCCCGGGATTTGGTGAGGATGTGGCCCCGGTATCCGAGGGTGTGTGTCCAGGGGCGGAGCCGGAGGGGTCCGTATTCGGGGAGTGCGCCGAGCCGCCAGCACGTGTGCATGAGGGTGCGGGCGTGTTCAGTGGCGGGAACGGTGTCGATGTCGGCGCGGTGGCGTATGGGGTGGTCTGCTCCGGCTCCGGTGTCCCGGGCGCCTTTGGCGACGTACTTCGCGATGTAGGCGGCCACGGCGTCGTCACTCGGGCCGCTGTCGGTGTCCGCCTCTGTGACGGTGCGGGCGTCGAGCTGAGGCCCCCAGCCCAAGGCCAGTTCCCCAACAGCGCGGCTGTAGGGGGTGCGGACGGCGACGCTGTGGGCGGCCCTGCGGACGGCGTGGGTGAGGGTGTCGGCGGTGCCCCAGGCGGGCGGTGGGTCGTCGGGTCCCCCGGGGCCGTCGAGGCGTACGACGGCATGGAGGTGAATGGCTGCTCGCCGCTGGTACTCGGCGATCTTCGCGAAGGAGAGCCGGGCGTGATCATGGAATCGGGCTTGGGCCGCGCCGGCGATCGTGGCGAGGTGGCGCCGAACGGCACGGGTGAAGCGGTCCCAGAGCTGCCCCGCGTGTGCGTGCCACAGGATGTGGGTGGGGTAGTCGTAGCAGTCGGCGCACAGGGGCTGTCCGGCCCGGGGGTCGGTGGCGGAGTGCCGGGCGGCGCAGCCGAGGGGGCGCCCGTGTTCGCAGACATCGGGGGGGCGGCGGGGGCGGCACGGCTGGTCGTCGGTGGCTCGGTGGACGGCTCCGAAGGAGGGGGCGGTGAGGGTGAGGAAGAGGCGGGGGCGGTCCCTGACGGATACCGGGACGGTCTTGCCGCCCGTGAGGCCCGCGCGGACGAGGTGGTACGTGTCGCCGGAGTGGAGGCGCGAGCAGGGCGCGCAGACGGTGGCTCGGCGGTTTCCGCAGCGGATGAGGAGACGTTCGCCGGGTTCGTCGCGGGTGGTGTAGTGGTGGAGGACTTCACCGGTCGTGGTGTCGCGTGTGGTGGTGGTGCCGGAGAGATGGACCGGGTGGGAGCATCCGCCGGTGGCGGTGACCTGTTCGAGCCAGCGGGGAAACTGCGGGTCCCGGGCGAGCCGGATGGCGTCGCGGTCTGTTTCGGTGAGGTGGCGCAGGCGCGCCGAGTGGTCGAGTTCGGCGCGCCTGCCCGCCGGGGTCGTGTGGTTGGGGGTGGTGATGGTGGGGCCCTTTCGGGGTGGGCCGCTCTAGCGGCGCGGAGGGTGATGGAGGGCGGGTGATCGTTCATGGCTGCTCCTCTGGTCGATGAGCGGATGGGCGGTGAGTCAGCGGATGGTTCCTGTGCCCCGGCAGCAGCGACAGCGCCGCAGACGTCCGGTACGGGTGGTGCGGTGACGCTCCCCCTTGCAGATGGGGCAGCGCACGGGGCGCATCGGCATGCGACCTCCTGTCAGGTGCCGGTGAAGCCGGAGACGGCCCAGGTGACGACGGAATCGACGGTGAAGACCACCGGCGTCTGTCCGAGGTAGATGCCGAACAGGCCGATAGAGACTGCCTGCCACACCTTCACGTCGCGCGAGCGGACGAGGAGGACGGTCACGATTCCGAAGATCAGGGCGAAGGGGATGGCCGCCTGCTCGCTCATATGTCGTCCCCTTCCTGCTCTCCGGTCATGGCGCGGTCGAGGTGGCGCAGACGGGGGGTGAGAACGGCGTACCGGGCCGCGGTGGCGGCTGCCTCTTCCGGGGTGAGGGGGTGGGAGCGGGCGCGTTCCCAACCGCCGTCGGGACCGGTGCAGATCGCCACGCCGGGTTCGCCGGAAGTGATCGACTGAGCGGCGGCTACGGCATCCTTGTCGAGGTCACCCAAGGTCATCTCAGCCGTCCCGGGGTCATGGACCCGATGGCAGATCCGGCCGCCGAGCTGAGCCCGCAAGGCCGTTACCCCCGGGCCGAGATCGGAGCCCACACGCTGCCCGGCGACCACCAGGTGAATGCCGAGTGCGGCACCGAGCTGGACCAGGCGCAGAAGCATGGTGGAGCACTGTTCAGCTTCGGCCCGGCCGGTGCGGGTGCCATCGGAGAGGTACAGCTCCGCCACCTCGTCCACGATGACCACGATCGGGACGGGCCGCACCTTCGGCGACAGTTCCCAGATGGAGCGGACATCCCCTCCCCGGCACAGCCGTGCCCGCTGATGCAGCTCGATGAGAAGCCCGCCGAGGAGGGCGACCGCTTCCCGGCGCGAGGTGGCCAGGGCCGACAGCCGGGACCCGAAGGGCCCCAGTTCCATGCCGCCTTTGCAGTCGATCCCTACCAGCGCAACATCCTGCGGAGCGAGTTCGGCGATCAGCCGGGCGAGGAGCGTGGACTTGCCCGACCGGGTGGCCCCCGTGATCAGCCAGTGCGGCACCACCAGCAGATCGAGCACCCAGGCCCGGCCGGATTCGCGGATCCCCACCAGGGCGGACAGCAGCGCTTTCGGAGCGGTCGCCAGCCCGGGGCGCGCCAGCGGATCGGTCCCGAGTGCGGTGAGCCGCACAAGGCCCCGTTCCGGGGAGGTGACCCGGACCGCGTGCACCTTCCACGCATGGGTGAAAGCGTCGGCCGCCGCCCGGTAGACGGCCGGGGTCTGCCCCGGACACATCCGTACCGTCACCGACAGCCCAAGCCGTGTCGCCCTGGGGAAGGAGACCCGGGGGATGACCGGGCGCAGCGCTTCACCCTTCACCACCAGGTCCCCGAGCAGGGCGCGCGGCGGACGCCTGTTCACCGTCAGGTCGTTGAGGGGAGTCACCCGCCGCCAGGTAGACCAGACCCTCAGCGCCGCCAGCGGGTACCCGGCGATGTACCAGTGCCCGACAGGGCAGCGGCGCCGTAACAGCTCTCCCCCGCCCAGAACCCAGACGAGCGCGACGGCCGCCAGGACCAGGAGCGCCGCACTCATTCCGCACCCCCGGACTTGCCCGTGCCGGTCGGAACGGGGGTGATCGCGTTGGCCCGGAAGCTGATTCCGTGCCGGTCGCCCATGGCCCAGGCGAACGCGACCAGGCCGGTCACCCGGACCTCCGTACCCTCGGTGACGCCCTTCTGGTCGCCCGGCACCGCGATCTCGATCACCGAGATCCGACGCGCTTCCTGACGGACCATCACCGCGACGGTCCACACCGGGTTGCCCTCCCGGTCCTTCTTGACCTCCTTGGTCTCCGCGTTGCTGTACTTCACCTCCGGCGGGATGGCGCACCGCAGTACGCCCAGCCGCGCCGTGTCCACAGGGATGGACTGCATGTGTGGTGGTCTCCTTGACCTCGCGGACATCAGTCGGCTGACGTCACTTGTCGTTACGAGTGAAGAATATGCATGTCTTGACTCGCGGAGGCAAGCACTTATGCTGACGAGTGACGTAAGTGACTCTGAATCGATCCGACGACGGAAGGCCGACATGTCAGGCATCAAGCGCCCCGGACCCCTGTACCAGCAGGTGGCCGACGCGATCCGGCAAGGCATCGAGGAAGGGGAGTACCCGCCCGGAAGCCCTCTTCCCTCCGAGGCTCAGCTCATCGAGGAGTACCAGGTCAGCCGCCCCACCGTGCGCAACGCGGTCGCCGCACTTCGGTCCGAAGGGCTCATCGAGGTACGGCACGGCAAAGGCAGCTTCGTCAAGGGAGTGACCGCGCCCCACCTGGCGATCGACCGGACCCTCACCCGCGCCGGAACCACGTACACGACCGGTGGCCCCTCATGGCAGGAGGCACACGAGGCCACCGTCTACCGGACGCGGACCACAGCGGAGAACGCGCCGCTCCTCGGACTGGCCGAGGGCGAAGCGGCGTTCGGCGTAGACCGAGCCCTGATCGACCCGGATACAGGCACCCGGGCCACGCACCGGCTGCTGATCCCGTTCGCCACCGCCGACCAGGCCCAGGCCCTCACGGAGAATCCCGGCGCCCCCGTCGAAGAGATCTACGCGGCACTGGCCCAGGCCGGACACAAGCTCACCTGGTCGGAGACCGTACGGGCCCGCATGCCCCAG
>NZ_JBEYIS010000010.1:0-190845 GCF_040635975.1 Streptomyces sp. NPDC006798 | reverse complement strand
GTACGAGGGAAACCCTCCGCCTTGCGATTGCACGCACCGGACGCCGCAGGCCCCGCCCTCCGGGCGGACGGCGCTACTTTCCGGACACGCCCTAGTTCACGGCCCGCCCGACGCCACTTCCCCCGACGCCACTTCCCCCGGCGGCGGTCCGCCGTCCCGTCGGCCTCACTCGTGCGAGTGAGAGCGCGTCCGGAGCCTTCGAGGTCAAGGCCGTCGGGCCGGCCCGACCCGCATCACGGACGGGGGCATCACCGGCCATACTCGGCCCGGTTGAGCCATTTCGCTCTCCGGGCTGTCGGGTCGACATAGGAGGGACAGTGCCGACGACGGAACTGGTGGCCGGTCTCCTGGCCACATGTCTTGCGGGCGGATTGACCGAGACGGGACGCCGGGCCGCGCGCGGCGTATGGGACCGGCTGGTGTCCCTGGGATCCGGCGGGCGGCGGGCCGCGACCCCGGACGAGGGTGCCGAGGGTGAGGACGGGATCGCGGGCGCTCCGGTGCCGGGCGGACCCGGGCCCTCGGCGGGCAAATACCACGTCGTGGTGAACTCGGGCGAGGGCATCGCGCTCGGGGACAACATCAGCCAGACGAACCACTTCCGCGGCCGGTGACGGAGAACTGCTCCGGCGAATGCGGTCGCAAGCAGTGCGCGATCACGGGGAACGGCACCCTCGTCGGTGACAACGCCACCCAGTACAACTGCTACTCGCACCGGCCGTCGCGGTCCGCCGCGCAGAGCGCGACGGTCGTCCTGCTGCTGGTCTCGGGCGTACTGCTGATCGGCAGCCGGGAGACGTCCGAGCCCGCCCGGCCCGTGCCGTCCGTCTCGGCGTCGGCGTCGGCGTCGGCGGCCGGGGATCCGTCGCGAGGCCCGGGGGCGGTACGGGCCGCCGCGCCGAGTGCGCCGGGGGCCGTCGGGGTCTCCGTACCGAGGAGCCCGGCGACGGGCGGTTCGCGTACGCCGCCCCCCGAGCCGCCGTCGGCCCGCGCCCCGCGACCGCCCGCCGTACGGGAGCCCGCGCCCGCCCCCGTACCCGCACCGGCGCCGACGCTCCGCAAGCCCGATCCGCCGCCGAAGCGGAACTGCGCGACGCGACAGCAGTACCGCGTGAACAAGAAGGGCCAGATCTGGGACGCGCGGGGACACCACGTCGGCGACGTGGCCGCGGGCACCCTCTTCTTCCGGCGGGAGACCGCGAGCTATCCCGAGCCTGTGCACGACCGGTTCTACGGCACCGTGGACGAGGTCATCTCCGGGTCCGCGACGGGCTATGTCCTGCGGCGGAAGCTCGACTACGTGGGCGAGGTCGAGATCTGCGACTAGAGCTGCGGCGGCGGAAGTCCCGTCCGGATCCGCCACCGTCAACCTGGCCGGACTCCACTTCCCGGGCGTCTTCCCCTGTCCGTCCGGTGACCAGACGAACCTGCCTGAGGGCTGTCCCGTCATCCCCGGCGGGCGCACGACGACGGCTACGGCACTTCACCGCGTTGTCGAACCGCCCGAATACGCCCAGTACGAGGACGGCTCTCCGCCGTGCGACGCACCGCATCCGACGCCGGGCGCCGATCCGCCGCGGATGACGGGACAGCCCTCAGGGCCGAACCTGTTCCGCCGCGGGGATCTCGGGCGCCGTCGCCGTGGCCCGCTGGCCGGCCTGAACCTGCTGGAGTCGTCTGATAGTGGCAGCCAGCACGTCATGGGCGTCAGTGGGATCCGCGCCCGCGTCCTCCACTCTGACTCGGGCCATGACGGTGCCGGACCTGCTATAGCCGTAGACCGTGCCACTCGATCCGCTGTGCGCGAGGAAGGCCGACTCCTCTCCGACTCGACCGGTCTTGAGGGGGGCCGTTCCATCCGTGTTCGGCCACTGGTCGTATGCCGCCTTCGCGTGCGCGACATTGTCGAACTGGCAGACGTCTAGATCAATGCCCCGCGAAACGGTGGATCCCTGATAGTCATAGTCGCCACTACCCGCTCGCTGCCAACCGGCCGGCGGCGGGGTGTCTGACGGAGCACAGTCATCCGGTTCGCCTGGCATGCGCTTGTGCAGACTGCCGGGAAGGTAACCGGGGACCAAGTCCTCAGCGTCGGGAATCGCCTGTGTGAGTTCCCCCCGGCTGAACTGCTTCGTCAGCGGCAGGTCGGTGCCGTCTTTGGGTGGTCTCGCTTCGCCGGTTCCGCTCGCTCGCGGCGCTCCAGCGGCGTCCGGAGGCGCCTGGTCCGCAGAGCAAGCGGATAGCGCCAGGCAAGCCAGAAGCGCCGCAACGAGGGGAAAGTGACTCCTTGTCATGTTGCGAACCTAGATCAGATCCGATCTTCCAGATGGGAATCCCGCCAGAGACCGAGGGGCTCGGCGAAGTCCGTAGAGAACGCCCTAAGCCGCCGACTTCTCCCGTACGGGCCGCACGGGATCCAGCGCCGGGTCCGAAGCCCGCAGGGTGCGGACGGCCAGCAGGGCGCCCGCCGCGCAGATCGCCGCCGCCAGCAGGCAGACCAGGGTGAACGCGCTGGAGAAGGCCGATTCGGCGGCGGCTCTCGACGCGCCGGGGACCAGGTCGAAGCGGGCCGTCTCGGCGGCGGCGCGGAGGCCGTCGGAGGTGCCGAGGCGGGCGGTGAGTACGGAGGCGAAGACCGCGCCGAAGACGGCGACGCCCGCCGCCGTGCCCAGGGGGTACGCCGCGTTGGTCAGTCCGGACGCCATGCCCGCCCGGTCCGGGGGGACCACGGCGACCGCGATGCCCATCAGGGGCGGGAAGACGAGCGCGCCGCCCACGCCGAGCAGTACGAAGCCGGTGACCGTCACCGCGCCCGGCGCGCCCGCGCCCGCCCATGCGAGGGCGAGCAGCCCGCCGCCCATGAGGGCGAAGCCGGTGGCGACCAGGGCCGAGGCGGGGAAGGCGCGCTGGAGGCGGGCGACGAATATTCCGGTGATCAGCAGGCTGCCGGTGAGCGGCAGCAGGTGGAGGCCGGTTTCCAGCGGGGAGTACGAGTGGGTGCCCGCGAGCCAGAGGGTCGTGAGGGCCAGGGTGCCCAGGCCCGTGAGCCGGGCGAGGAAGCCGAGGACGGCGGCGCCCGCGAAGGCGCGGATCCGGAGCAGCGACAGATCGAGGAGTCCGTCGCCGCGCCGCTGGCTGAGGACGAGGGCGACGGCGAGCGGTACGCCGAGGGCGGCGGGGACCAGAACTCCGGCCGAGGTCCAGCCGTGTTCGGGGCCCGCGACCAGGGGATAGTGCAGGGCCAGCAGGGCGCCGGCGGCGAGCAGCGCGCCGAGGGGGTCGATCCGGCGGCGGCCGGCCGGAGCGGGGGAAGCGGCGCCGGGCTCCGGAGCCGTACCGGAGCCGGTCTCACCGTCGGCCCCGGACCCGGCCGTCCCGTCCGCCGCCTTCGACTCCGGCATCCGGGTCAGCGCCCCGGCGATCACCAGTACCCCGATGGGCACATTGACCAGGAAGATCCACCGCCAGCCCGCCGCCTCGACGGCGACGCCGCCGACGACCGGGCCCAGCGCGCCCGCGGCCGAGGCGATCGCGGCGAAGGCGGCGATGGCGGAGCGTCTGCGTTCCTCGTCCCGGTAGGCGGCGGCGAGCAGCGCCAGCGCCGGGGCGAACATCAGTGCCCCGCCGACCCCTTGGGCGGCGCGGGCGGCGACCAGGGACGCGGCGCCGGGGGCCAGCCCGCAGGCGGCGGAGGCGAGGGTGAAGAGGGCCGTACCGGCGGTGAAGACGGCCCGGCGGCCGATCCGGTCGGAGAGCGCGCCCGCCGTGAGCAGCAGGGCGCCGAAGGCGAGGGAGTAGCCGGAGACCGTCCATTGGACCTGGCCGAGGCCGGTGTCGAGGTCGCGGGCGATCTCGGCGAGGGCGACATTGACCACGGTGACGTCGAGGGTCATCACCACACCACCGGCGCTGACGAGCGCGAAGGTCCAGCCGGGGGCGGGGCGGCGGGCCGCCGCTACTGCTGCCGTCACACGTACTCCTCACAGGGGAACACCGGAACACCGGAACGGTCGCGGGAAGGTGCTGGGAATGCGGGGGGAGAACACCGGCCCGGACCGGACGGTCGGGTCGCCGGAACACCCGGCTCCGAAAAGTAAGGGTAGCCTTACTTCCGCCTTCTGACCCGACGTCAAAGCGACTCCCGTGGCCGAAAGTAGCGCTTGCGTCTTAGGTGAGGCTTACCTAAGGCTTGAACTGTTCAATGCTGCTCAGCGCCCCGTACCACCGAAACCCGGAGTCGTTCGATGCCCGAACAGCCCGATCAGCCGGACCAGCTCGACCAGCCGGACCCGGCCGATCCGCTCGACCGTGGGGACCAGGCCGATCCTCGGCGGGCCGATCCGCTCGACCACCCCGTGCCCGCCCTCGCCGACACCGATCCGGCCGACTGGCGCGAGGCCAACCGCCGACTGCTCGCCAAGGCGCTCGGCGAGTGGTGCTTCGAGGACATGCTGAAGGCGGTCCGTACGGACGGCCCGAACGACCCGGGCGACGACGGTACGGCCGCGTACCGCGTCGACCTCGAATCCGGTACGACCTACGCCTTCCGCGCCACCACCGGCGCCTTCGACTGGCTCCGGGTCGACCCGGACTCGATCACCCGCACCGCGACCAGCATGCTCGGCAACTCCATCGCCCAGCCCGCCTGGGACGCCCAGCAGTTCCTGATCGAGGCCGCCACCACCATCGGCAGCGACGCCTCCACGATCGCCACCTACCTCACCGAGCTGTCCGCGACGCTCGCCGTCGACGCGGCCCGGCTCACCCACGGCGGGGAGACCGTCGCCGAACTCCGCGCCCTCGGCCACACCGAGCTGGAGTGCCGGATGACCGGCCACAATCTGCTCGTCGCCAACAAGGGCCGGATCGGCTTCTCCGCCGAGGACGTACGGAAGTACGCCCCCGAGTCCGCCCGGCCGCTCACCCTCCAGTGGGTCGCGGTCCACCGGGGGCTCGCCGAGTTCCGGGGCACCTCCGAACTCTCCGAGCACACCGTCCTCCAGCGGGAGCTGGACTCCGACACCCGGGCCCGGTTCACCGCCGTCCTCACAGCGGCCGGGGTCGACCCCGACGGCTATGTCTGGATGCCGGTCCACCCCTGGCAGTGGGACCACGCCGTGCAGATCCTGCACGCCGCCGATGTCGCGCAGCGCCGGATCATCCCCCTCGGCCAGAGCCCCGACCTCTACCTTCCCGGCCAGTCCATCCGGACCATGGCCAACGCCGGCACGCCCGAGCGGTACGACGTCAAACTGCCGCTCAAGATCCTCAACACGCTGGTGTGGCGCGGTATCCCGCCGCACTGCACCTCCGGCGCGCCGGTCGTCACGCAGTGGCTGCGCGGACTGGTCGACCGGGACCCGTTCCTGACCGAGGAGCGCCGGACCGTCTTCCTCGGCGAGGTCGCGTCCGTCACCGTCCACCACCCCTATCTCTCCGACCTCGACCAGGCGCCGTACCAGCATCTGGAGACCCTGGGCTGTATCTGGCGGGAGTCGGTGTCGGCGCGTAAGGACCCGGACGAGCGGGTCCGTACCTTCGCGTCCCTGCTCCACACCGACACCGCCGGGGACGCCTTCGTCGCCGAACTCGTCCGCGCCTCCGGGCTGAAGCCGGAGAAGTGGCTGCGGAAGCTCTTCGACACCCTCCTCGTCCCGATCACGCATGTGCTCTACCGGTACGGGGTCACCTTCAACCCGCACGGCCAGAACACCCTGATCGGCTACGACGAGAACGACGTCCCGGTCCGGCTCTATCTGAAGGACTTCGTGGACGACGTCTGCGTCTCCTTCACCGACGTCCCCGAGCGCGGCCCGGAGCCCGACGGCCACCACCACGTACTGCCCCGCAAGCACCCCTCGGTGATCCGGCAGCACGTCGTGGACCAGGTCTTCGTCGGCCACTTCCGCTATCTGGCGCCCCTCTGCGCCGAACAGCTCGGGGTCCCGGAGAAGACCTTCTGGCGGCTGGTGCGGCGGACGATCCTCGATTTCCAGAAGGACTTCCGCAAGCGGTTCCCGGAGCTGGAGGGCCGGTTCGCCGAGTACGACCTCTTGTCGGAGCGGATCCCCCGGTACGGGCTCAACCGCGACCGGATCGTCGTCACGCGGTACGGGGACCGGGCCCTGCGGCACGCCCTCTACCCCAACGGCACCCACCCCAACCCGCTCGCCGAGGAGGGCGGCGCATGACCGCCACGACTGTGACCGTCCCCGCCGCGCCCACCGACGTACTGCACGGTCTCGACCCGCGCGGCGCCGCCGAACACGCCCACCTCGAAGCGCTGCTCCGCTGCTGGCTCCGGGAGACCGGGGTGGAACCCGCCGCAGGACCGCTGCGGATCGAACTCCCGGCCGCCGGGCTCGCCCTGGTCACCGAAGTCGTCCACCGCTCCCCGACCGGCTGGCACCGCTTCGGACCGGTCCGGCTCGAAGGACCCGGCGGACCGCTCGGACCGACCGCCGACCCGGTCACGGCCGTCGCGCTGGTCGCCACCGAAGCGGCAGCCGAAGCGTCCGCCGAAGCCGCGAACGCCCGGCCCGGCGGCCGGGGCGCGGTCCCGCCCGGCGAGGTCGCGGACCTGGTGGAACGTACCGCCGAATCCGTACGACGGGTCACCCGGTTCATCGCCGACCGCCGGGCCCACCCCGAACCCCCGCCCGGCACCGACGCCTTCCTCGACTCCGAACAGGCCCTGCTCCTCGGCCATCTCCACCACCCCGCGCCCAAATCCCGCGACGGCCTCTCCGACCACGAGACCACCGCCTACTCGCCGGAGCTGCGCGGCTCCTTCCGGCTGCACTGGTTCGCCGCCGACCCGGCCGTCGTCTCGCACGACGCCGTCGCGGGCGCGCCCTCGCTCCGGGGCCGGGACGCCGTCGGCCTCCTCGCCGACCTCGCCGGACGGCCCGACACCGGCGGCCGGATCCTGGTCCCCGCCCACCCGTGGCAGGCCAGGGACGTACTCCACCGCCCCCGGATCGCCGCCCTCGTCGCCTCCGGCGCCCTCGAACCCCTCGGCGAACTGGGCGACCCCTGGTGGCCCACCTCCAGTGTGCGGACCCTCTACCGGCCCGGTACGGAGGTGATGCTGAAGCTCTCCCTCGGGCTGCGGCTCACCAACTCCCGCCGCGAGTCGACCCGTACGGAACTCCTGCGCGGCCTGGAGATCAACCGGCTGCTCGACGCGGGCCACGCGGACGCCACCTTCGCCGCGCACCCCGGCTTCTCGGTCACCCGCGACCCGGCATGGCTCGCCGTCGACGAACCCGGCCGGGCGGAGGGCCCCGAGATCACCGGGCTCGACGTCGCCGTCCGCGAGGTACCGGACGGGATCGGCGCGTACCGCTGCCTCGTCGGCCTGGTCGCCCCCAGGCCCGGCATCGGCCGCAGCCTCCTCGGCGACACCGTCGCCGCCCTCGGCCCCGGCACGGCCGAGAAATGGACCGCCGACTACACCGACCGGGTCCTGGTCCCGATGCTCCACCTCTACGCCACCACCGGCATCGGCCTCGAAGCGCACCAGCAGAACACCCTCGTACGGCTCGACGGCGACGGCCGCGTCACGGGCTCCGCGTTCCGCGACAACCAGGGCTACTACCTGGCCGAATCCCGGCTCCCCGCCCTGCTGCGGCGGCTCGGTGTGGACGTCTCCACCCTCGCCGTCGTCCCCGACGAACTCGTCGACGACCGGCTCTCCTACTATCTGCTGCGCAACCAGGCCCTCTCGGTCATCGGCGCGCTCGCCGTCGACGGCCTCGCCGACGAACGGGACCTCCTCGCCGTCCTCGCGGCCCGACTCCGGGCGGCGCTCCCCGCCCTCGCCGAAGCCGCGCCCGACGGCGACCGGCTCGCCCGCCGCTGGCTCACCGCCCCCACCCTGCCCTGCAAGGGCAATCTGCTCACCCGGCTGCACGGCATAGACGAGGTACTCGCCCCGCTGGACGCCCAGTCCGTCTATCTCGACGCGCCCAACCCGCTGCTGGAGGCCACCGTATGACGTCGTTACACCAGGAAGCCCCCACCGATACCGCGACGACGGTCCCAGGCCCGCCGCTGCCCCGGCTCGGCGGCCGGTGGACGGCCCGAGTGGCCCGGTCGGAGGGCGCGGACCTCGACCTGGTGCACGGCTGGATGCACTCCCCGCACATCGAGGCGTTCTGGCACCAGGCGTGGCCCGTGGAGCGCTGGGAGGAGGAGATCTCCGGCCATCTGGCGGGCGACGCGATCCTCCCCGTACTGGTGGATCTCGACGGCGACCCTTTCGCCTATATCGAGGTCTACCGCGTCGCCCGCGACCGGCTGGCCGACTACTACCCCTACTGGCCCCGGGACCTCGGCCTCCACATCGCCATCGGCGAGCAGTCCCGCACGGGCCGGGGCCTCGGCCGTGAACTCCTCCGCGCCCTGGTGGACGGCCTGCTGTCGGCGGACCCGTCCTGCCGCCGCGTGGTCGCGGAACCGGATCTCACCAACGAGCCGTCGCTGCGGGCCTTCGCGGCGGCGGGCTTCCACGAGGTCGCCCGGATCGAACTCCCGGAGAAGAAGGCGTCGCTGATGTTCCACCCGAGGGAGGAACGGGACCTCGCCCTCTGACGGCGCACGGACCGGGCCCGGCACGAGCGGGGGAAATTCCCGTACGGGCATCGCCACGTCCTGCTAGCGTCCCGTCCATGAAGCGCGCCGCTATGACGACGACGCCGGAGAGTGTCCCGGCGCGCTGACAGACGATCTGATCCGAAGCCCCGGGGCAAGCGCCCCGGGGCTTCGTCGTCGGCCCGGTCACTTGCCCCGCCACCAGCAAGGGGACCGCGATGACCACCGTGCACGACCACCGCAGGCTCGGCCGCGAACTGGGCCTCTTCGACACCGATCCGCTCATCGGGGCCGGCCTGCCGTACTGGCTGCCGGACGGCGCGGCCGTCCGGCACGCCCTGGAGGAGTACATCCGTACCGCCGAACGGCACGCCGGATACCGCCATGTGTACTCGCCGGTCCTCGGCAAACGGGAGCTGTACGAGATCTCCGGCCACTGGGCGCACTACAGCGACGACATGTTCCCCCCGATGGACCTCGGCGGCGAGCAGGTCGTCCTGCGGCCGAGCCTCTGCCCCCACCATGCCGTGATCTACCGCTCCCGCTCCCACAGCTACCGCGAACTGCCCCTGCGGATGGCGGAACTGGGCGGCATGTACCGCTCCGAACTCTCCGGCGTCCTCGGCGGGCTGACCCGGGTCCGGGCCATCCACCTCAACGACGCCCATATCTTCTGCGCCCCGGACCAGGTCGCCGAGGAGGCGGAAGCGGCGCTGGAGATGATCCGCCGGGCCTACGAGGCACTCGGGATCACCGCGACCCGCTACCGGCTCTCCCTCCCGGGGCCCGGTGGCAAATACGTCGCCGACCCCGGGAAATGGCGCCGGTCCACCGCCCTGCTGACCGACGTCCTCGACCGCTCCGGCCTGCCCTACGAGGCCGCCGAGGGAGAAGCCGCGTTCTACGGTCCCAAGATCGACGTCCAGGTCACCGACGGCGCCGGCCGGGAATCCACCCTCTCCACCGTCCAGATCGACTTCCACCAGCCCGAGCGGTTCGACCTGCGCTACATCGGCCCGGACGGCGCCGAACACCGCCCGGTCATGATCCACCGCAGCGTCATCGGCAGTGTGGAGCGAGCCGTCGCTCATCTCATCGAGCACCACGGCGGCGCTTTCCCCGCCTGGCTCGCCCCCACCCAGCTGGTGATCCTCCCGATCTCCGACACCGAACTCCCGCCCGCCGCGGCCCTCGCCGAAAGCTGCGCCCGGCTCGGCCTGCGTACCGAGATCTCGGCCCCGGAACGCGGCACCCTGGGCGCCCGGATCCGGGACGCCCGCCTGGTCCCCTACCAGGCCGTCATCGGCGCCAGGGAAGCCGCCGGCGACCGTGTCGCCCTGCGCTTGCGGGACGGCCGCCGACTCGACCCGCGGCCGGCCGGTGACGTACTCGCCCGCATCGGCGCGCTGGTCGGTGCTCACAGCACCGACCTGTGGGAGGACGCGGTGTCATAGCGGGGGTCTTCGGTCAGCGTCGTACGGGTCCCGGCCCCGGGGCGCCCCTACTCGGCCTCGGCCTCGACCTCGTCGTCCGGCGAGGGCCCGGCCCCGTACCGTGCGGCACACCCGGGACACCCGTACGTCACCATGCGCTCCACGACCCCGACGACAACGGGCGCGGCGGTCTCCCGCCCGCAGTGCGCACAGGGTGGGGTGAACGGCTCGGGGGCGCCGAGCAGGGCTTCCCGAGTCATGGGTTCGCCTCGGGGGGAACGGGATACTCCCAGCCGAGATCGGCCCAGGCCCTGGCATAGAACCACTCCCGCTGCTCCGGCGGCAGCGACCACGCCTCGTCGGCCGTGAAGACCGCCCGAGCGGTCTCGGCGGACGGCCCGTGCCAAGGCCGGGACCACGGTGAAGGGGGATGCGGCGGTACGGGCCCGGGGCCCGGCTCGGGGCGGTGGTCGCGGTGGCGGCCCCTGGCCGGAAGTAACAGTTTCAGAGCCCGGGTGAACGCCTGGACGATAAGGTCCCGCATGTCGGTTCAGCTCCTCGAAAGCTGATTCGGCGGAGCCCCGATGGACCGGCCCTAACCGGTCTGTCGGGGCGTTGTCGTCGCTAGCCGTCCCGCTCGGCGGCCGCCACGGGTACGCCGTCGTGCGCGGGATGCCGCCGGAGCAGTACGCGGCAGTCGGCGGCGAGACTCCGATCCCGTACGGCCTCCGCGTCCGCGAGCAGGGCCCGTAGCCGCGCGCACTCGCGGCACTCATCGCGCGGGTTCACGGATTGCCTCCCGCCCGCTGATTCGCCTCCGCGACGCGGGGCCGCAGCCGGGCCATGGCCGCGCTCTGGGAGCGGTCGTCGTCACGGACGCTTTCGGGCTCCGGGTTTTCCGCATCGGGGCACTTCGGATGGCCGCACTCACACGGCGGCCATCGAAACACCGCATCGGAAAACGAACTCAACTCCCGGTCACGCCCGCCGTCGCGCGCCGTACGGCGGCTATTCGTGTGCGGGTTGCTTTCAGCAGGCGGGCCGCTTCCGGAGTTCCGGAAGTTGATCGGTGAATCAGCACCCACGGCCTTCTCCTCTTCGCAGCGAATCCACTACCAAGCACGGGCCAGCGCGGCTTAGAGTCAAATACCAATCAACTGGGCAGCAACGAAGGAAGGGTTGGGAATCTCGTGGTGAATCGCAAGGAGCTGGACCCCACCGCGGGTCCTGTACAGGCGTTCGGGGCACGTTTACGCAGCGCACGGGAGGCACGCGGCTGGACGCAGGACGAACTGGCCAACTTCATGGGCTACTCAAGCCAGCACATCTCGGCCCTGGAAACCGCCCGTAAGCCTCCAACCCTTCCAGTGGCGCAGAGCGCGGACGCCGTCTTCGGATTCACCGGAACCACCGAATCCTTCGAACGCGCGTACCGCGAGATCACGAACAGTGCCTTGCTGGAGGGGTTTCCGGAGTATCTGGGCCTGGAGGCGCGGGCGGCGGAGATCCGGATGTTCGAATCGGGTTACGTCCCTGGACCGCTTCAGACGCGAGAATACGCGCAGGTGCTCGCCAACTGCGCAGTCGTGCGAGGCGACATTACTTCCGAACAAGCCGACGAACGAGTCGAGTTCCTGATAGAGCGCCAATCGGCGCTGTTGCGAACTCCACCGCCGATGATATTCGTCGTACTTGACGAAAGCTGCATCCGCGTCCCCATCGGCGACAGCGACGTCATGGTTGCGCAAATGGAGCACTTGATCGAATTCGCTCGGATGCCTAACACAGCGTTACAGATCGCGCCGTTCTCCATGGGCGGGCGAAATCCGTTCAACCAGCTCGTACATCTGCTGACCCTGCCCGACAGGTCACTGATGTCCTACGTTGATTCGCAGACGCAGGGTTACCTCAACCGCGAACTCACCTCCGTGCTACCGCTGGTGAAGAACTGCCATCAACTACAGACCGAAGCTGCCTCGCAAGCCGATTCCGTAGCCATGATCAATGAGGTACGAAGGAGCATCACGTGACGAACAACAACTCCGCCTCCCTGCGCCGGGTGAAGTCCAGCTACAGCACGGCCAACGGCGGCTCCTGCGTCGAATGGGCACCCGACCGCACGTCGGCGACCGGCATAGTCCCCGTCCGCGACAGCAAGCACCCGAACGGACCCGTCCTGATGGTGTCCCCCGCCGCCTTCGCCGGGCTCGTCGCCCTCGCCAAGGAATCCGGCGCCTGAGCGGAAGGAGTATCCATGGCCCTCATCTCCAGCTCTGCTGCTCTGCACTGGGCCAAATCAAGCTATAGCGCCCCAAACGGCGGCGAGTGCGTCGAATGGGCGCCCGACCACGCCAGCACGACTGGCATAGTCCCCCTCCGGGACAGCAAACGCCCGGACGGACCCGTTCTCGCCGTATCGGTCGCCGCCTTCGCCGGGCTCGTCGCCCTCGCCCGTGGCAACGACGCGGGCTGAGGCGTAGGACACCGGGCACGGGGCGGGACGCCGTCGCGGCGGCCCGCCCGGTCCAGGGCTACTCCGCGCCGCCGTACGTGCCGTACCGCGCGCCGCCCGTCGGCTCGTACGTATGGATGGCGATTCCGGCCGGGGTCGTCTCGTGGTGCAGCAGGCGCAGGCCCGTGGGGGCGCCGTCGGCCGGGAAGAGGTGGCGGCCGGTGCCGACAACCACCGGGGCGATCGCCAGGCGGATCTCGTCGACCAGGCCCGCCGTCAGCAGGGAGTGGCCGAGGCGGGCGCTGCCGTGGATCTGGAGTTCGCGGCCCGGGAGGCGCTTGACCTCGGCGACTCCGGCGAGGACGTCGCCGGAGACGACCGTCGTCGGGTTCCATGCCGCGTCCGCCTCGGAGAGGGTCCGGGACGCCACGTACTTCGGCAGGCCGTTGAGGATCCGGGCGTTCGGGTGGTCGGTCATGCCCGGCCAGTCGCGGGCGAAGTTCTCGTACGTCCGGCGGCCGAACAGGAACGCGTCCGCCTCCGCGAGCCAGCCCGACACCACCGTCTCGAACGCGTCGTCCAGGTGCGGTACGAGCCAGCCGCCCCGGGTGAAGCCGTCGCTGGTGTCCTCGTCGGGCGCGCCGGGGCCCTGGGAGACACCGTCCAGGGACAGAAACTCCTGCAACACCAATTTCATCGCGCATCACTCCTCGGTACGGGCGGGGCTCGGGCGGTCCACCCCTTCGGACCCCGTGATACGCGGAGACTCATCGGTCCCCGCTCAGGCGCGCCCGCGCGAAATGGCAAGCTTGGAGCATGAACGACACCGCCCCCGCGCCCCGCCGACGTGCCCGTGTCCGTGCTCCCGAGCTGGTCGGGAAGGGTGGCTGGCTGAACACCGGCGGCAAGGAGCTGAACCTCGCCGAGCTGCGCGGCAAGATCGTCGTACTGGATTTCTGGACCTTCTGCTGCATCAACTGCCTGCACGTCCTCGACGAGCTGCGCGAGCTGGAGGAGAAGCACCGCGACACCCTGGTGATCGTCGGGGTGCACTCGCCGAAGTTCGTGCACGAGGCCGACCACCGGGCCGTGGTCGACGCCGTCGAGCGGTACCAGGTGGCGCATCCCGTACTGGACGATCCCGAGCTGGAGACCTGGAAGCAGTACGCCGTACGGGCCTGGCCGACGCTCGTGGTGATCGATCCCGAGGGGTACGTGGTCGCCCAGCACGCGGGTGAGGGGCATGCCCACGCCATCGCCCGGCTGGTGGCCGAGCTGGAGGCGGAGCACGCGGCAAAGGGGACCCTGCGGCGCGGCGACGGGCCGTATGTGGCGCCCGAGCCGGTCGCCGGGGATCTGCGGTTCCCGGGGAAGGCGCTGCGGCTGCCGTCGGGGAATCTGCTGGTCTCCGACTCCACCCGGCACGAGCTGGTCGAGCTGGCGGACGACGGGGAGACCGTGGTCCGGCGAATCGGCGGGGCCGGGGAGTTCAACGAGCCGCAGGGGCTCGCGCCGCTGCCCGACGGACGGATCGCCGTCGCCGACACGGTGAACCACCGGATCCGGGCGTACGACCCGGTCAGCGGCGCGATCGAGACCGTCGCGGGGACCGGGCGGCAGTGGTGGCAGGGATCCCCCACCGAGGGGCCCGCGCGTGAGGTCGATCTGTCGTCGCCGTGGGATCTGGCCTGGTGGGAGGGGCGGCTGTGGATCGCCATGGCCGGTACGCACCAGATCTGGACGTACGACCCCGAAGCCGGGACCGTGCGGCGGGCCGCCGGGACCACCAATGAGGGGCTGGTCGACGGGGCCGCCGACGAGGCGTGGTTCGCCCAGCCCTCGGGGCTCGCGGCGGCCGGAGACCGGCTGTGGATCGCCGATTCGGAGAACTCGGCGCTGCGCTGGATCGACCGGGACGGACAGGTGCGGACGGCCGTCGGGACGGGGCTCTTCGACTTCGGGCACCGGGACGGCGACGCCGGTCAGGCGCTGCTCCAGCATCCGCTGGGGGTCACCGCCCTGCCCGACGGGTCCGTCGCGGTCTGCGATACGTACAACCACTCCCTGCGCCGCTACGACCCGGCGAGCGAGCGGGTGACGACGCTCGCGACCGGGCTGCGGGAGCCGTCGGACGCGGTGCTGGTGGACGGCGACATCGTGGTGGTGGAGTCGGCGGCACACCGGCTGACCCGGCTGCGGCTGCCGGAGGAGGCGGTACGGGTACCGGAGGTGGCGCACCGGACGCGGCGGGCGGCGACGGAGATCGCGGGCGGGGCGCTCCGGCTCGATGTGGTCTTCGAGGCGCCGACCGGGCAGAAGCTGGACAACCGGTACGGGCCGTCGACCCGGCTGCTGGTCTCCGCGACGCCGCCGGAGCTGCTGCGGTCCGGGGCGGGGACGGGGACGGAGCTGTCCCGGGAGCTGGAGATCGATCCGGCGGTGGGGACCGGGGTGCTGCACGTCTCGGCGATGGCCGCGTCCTGCGACGACGACCCGGCGAACGAGTATCCGGCCTGCCATGTGCACCAGCAGGACTGGGGCGTCCCGGTCGTGGTGACGGAGGGCGGCACGGCCCGGCTGCCGCTGATCCTGGCGGGGCTGGACTGACGGGGCCGCTTACGGGCTCGAGCGGGGCGAGCCGGACCGAGTCCGTCCGTCCCGCTACGCGGCGGACGGTGACCGGGCGTCGTCGGCGAGCCTGATGAGTGCCAGCGCTGAGCGGTACTTCTCGGCGGAGTAGCCCAAGGGCCGGTCGCCCGTCTCCTCCGTCTCCTCGTACAGCTCCCGCTGCGTCTCCGCGTAGGTCCGGAGGACGGACCGGGCCCGGGCCGTCGTCACGTCCAGCGCGGCCGCCACCTCGTTCCAGGTGGCACCCCAGCTCATGGCGTCGTACACGAACCAGCAGCGGTCCCGGAAGAGCATGCGGTGAATGCTCTCGCCCAGGGCGAGGACCGCGAGCGCGTCGTCCGCGGTGGCGGTCTCTCCGGGGTGGCAGCCGGAGGGCAGGTGCCGGTCCACCAGACGGTGGTGGTGCTCGAAGTACTTCTCGGCCAGCCGCGGCAGCAGGACCCCGTATCCCACGTCGTCCGGCGTGCGGATCACCCGGGCCCGCCACTCCTCCTGCGAGGGGGACGAGTCGACGGGGACGGCGGAGGACCGCGACCGTGCCGGTTCCGACGGGGCACGTGTCCCACCGGTCCGCGCGCCGGGCGCTGCCGCGTCCGGCGCCGGGCCGCTGTCACGGTTGGCCCTACGCCTCCGCGCGGCGGTGTACGGCGCGGGGCTGCCCGCGCGGTCGGCCCTCCGCTCGGTGGACCAGGTCAGAAAGACCACCACGGCCAGCGCCCCCAGGTGCGCCCCGGCTCCCGCGAGCAGGGACCACCAGGGGGACTCGCCCCGGTCCACCGCGTCGAGGCCGAGCCTCATGGACGCCGACCACGCCACGACCAGGCTGATCCACGGCAGCAGGAGCATCACCACCACCCCCGCCTTGCCCGGCTCCTGGACGTTCATGCACGCATAGAGCGCGATCACGTTGACCAGGACCCCGCAGCCCGTGAGGACGGTTACCACGCCCAGGTAGAGCATCGGCCAAGCCTCCGACGCGCCGGAACCACCGCTCGCGTGCTGCATGAGTGCGTTCATGGCTTCCCCGCCGTCCGGTCCGCTCGACCACCGCCCCGACGGTACGGGGAGTCCGGCGCCCCGGCCTGAGCACTCGTGCTCAGGCCGGACCCGGCCCGCTACTCAACCGGCCCGCCCGCGCGGCCCGGGACGGTCAGCGGTGGCGCCGAGCGGAGTGGTCCTCGTGCCACGGACGCTTCGACGTGCCGAGGAAGGGAAACGCCTGCTTACGGGAGCTTGCTCTCCGCGATCGGGGAGACCGCGACGCACGCGCTGATCGCCGCCGCGCCCTCGCTCTTCTTCTCCACGAGGACCTTGCCCTCGTGGGTCACCTTGCAGGTGATGTTCGCGGAGGCGGTCAGGTCGACGGCGGACGGGATCACGGTCGGGGCCATGATGCCGCGCAGCGTGACCGTCTTGGTCCACGGCAGCTTCGGGTTCTTGACCGTCTCCAGGGTCGGCTTGAGGGCGGTGCCCTCGCCGTTGGCGAACTCGATGGAGTCGATGCTCGCCCCGGTGACCTCGTAGGTCACCTGGTACTCCTTGTTGACCGTCTTGTCGACGGCGTCGGTCGCCTTGTCCTTCGCCGCCTCCTCCACCTCGGAGCAGGCGGAGAGGCCGAAGACGAGTCCGGCGGTGGCGAAGGCGGCGATGGCGGTGTGGCGCAGGTTGCGTCGCATGGTGAGGGACCCCCGGGGTCTCGATCGGCAGAGCCCGCAGACAACCGTAAAGGGAAGGTAAAAGTCAAACCGGGGGCCCCTGTTGCCCCTGGTCAGCCCTCCAGGAATGCGGCCAGCGCGTTGGCCAGCAGATAGGGGTCGCGGGCGCCGCACAGCTCGCGGGCGCTGTGCATGGAGAGGATCGCGACGCCGATGTCGACGGTCTGGATGCCGTGCCGGGCGGCCGTGATGGGGCCGATGGTGGTGCCGCAGGGCATCGCGTTGTTGGAGACGAAGGTCTGCCACGGGACGCCCGCCCGCTCGCAGGCGGCCGCGAACACGGCCCGACCGGAGCCGTCCGTGGCGTACCGCTGGTTGACGTTGACCTTGAGGATGGGGCCGCCGTTGGCGCGCGGGTGGTGGGTGGGGTCGTGGCGCTCGGGATAGTTGGGGTGGACCGCGTGGCCGGTGTCGGAGGAGAGGCAGACCGTCCCGGCGAAGGCGCGGGCCCGGTCCTCGTAGGCCCCGCCCCGGGCGTACACGGAACGTTCCAGCACGGTGCCGAGGAGGGGGCCCTCGGCGCCGGTGTCGGACTGGGAGCCGTTCTCCTCGTGGTCGAAGGCGGCGAGGACGGGGATGTACGGCAGGGAATCGCCCCGGGCCGCGACGGCGGTGAGGGCGGCGACGCCCGCGTGTACCGAGAGGAGGTTGTCCATCCGGGGACCGGCGACCAGCTCGCGGTCCCGGCCGAGATAGGCGGGCGGCTCCACGGGGTGGACCATCAGGTCCCAGCCGGTGACGGAGCCGTCGGGCAGCCCGGACTCCTCCTCCAGGAATCTGATCAGATCGCCCTCGTGGACCTCGCCGAGGCCCCAGACGGGCTGCATATGGCGCTGCTTGTCGAGCTTCAGACCCTCGGTGTTGACCGAGCGGTCGAGATGGACCGCGAGCTGCGGCACCCGCAGCAGAGGGCGGTCGACATTGACCAGACGCTCGGAGCCGTCCCGGAGGGTGAGCCGGCCCGCCAGCCCCAGATCGCGGTCGAGCCAGGTGTTGAGCAGCGTCCCGCCGTACAACTCGACGGCGATCTGCCGCCAGCCCGCCGAGCCCGCGTCCGGCAGCGGCTTGACCCGGAGGTTCGGCGAGTCGGTATGCGCGCCGACGATCCGGAAGGGGGTGTGCGGCTCGGCGCCCGCGGGCACGTACCACGCGATGATCGCGCCACCGCGGACGACATAGCGCCCCCCGGTCTCGCCGTCCCAGGCGTCGGCCTCCCGCACCTCGCGGAACCCTGCCTTCTCCAGCCGCTCCGCCGTGTTCGCCACGGCGTGGTACTGGGAGGGGGACGCGGCCAGGAACGACATCATGTCGTCGGTGTGCGCGGGACCGAAGGACCCGGCCGCGCTGCTGGTGCTCTGCGGGCTGCTGCTCATGAACCCACTTTAACGACCACCGCCCGAACGCCCCCGGGACCTGTGGAAAACCTAGAGCCGGTCGTATTCGCCCAGGTCGACGTCGACGGCGAAGGGCCCGTCCACCTTCAGCCGGTCGCGGTGCACCCCGGTCGACTCGTAACCGCGGCCGTCGGCGGACCGGACGTGTGTGTGGACCACGGGCCGCTTGGTACGGGGGTCCATCTCGACGAGCCAGAAGTGGGGGATCCCCGCGGCGGCGTACTTGAGCGGCTTGGTCTCGCGATCGCGGGACTCGGAGTCGGGGGAGACGACCTCGACGGCCAGAACGACGTCCTCGGCCCGGTAGCGGGTCTGCTCGTCGGCGCCGTCGCTCTCGGCCGTCACGACGATCAGATCGGGCTCCGGGACGGTCTTGGATTTCAGCGTACCCAGTTGATACGAGGAAACCGTCGCCCGAAAGAGCGGCGTACCCGCCCGGAGTTGACGGTGGCGGTGCGGATCCCCTGCTCAGCGGCCCCGCCGGGTTCAGCTCCGCTTCTGGTACGTCAGCGCGTTCTCCGGCAGGGACGCCGTCAGGGGCTTGCCCTGTTGCGCCTGGCGGGAGCGGTCGGCGATCAGGGTGCCGAGGGCCGCCAGCTCACCGGCCGTGTACTTCTTGGCGTGATGCTTCATGCCGCCGGTGCAGAACGCGACCACCGTCGAGCCGACGACGCTCACCACGGCCGAGCCGGGGCCGCCGAGACGAGTGGTGCCCGTCCTGGCGGTGGCCGCGTCGCCGACCCGGACGGGCAGGGCGAGATCGGCGACGCCCCGCGGGAGGAGTTCCGCGTCCGCGGTCCGGGCCGTGATCTGGGGGTACGCGGCGTTGGCCGCCTTGCCCGTCTTGTACGCCTGGACCGAGAAGTGCAGGGTGCCCGCGTCGTCGTGGACGAAGAACCCGTCGGTCACCCGGAGGACGTCCGTACACCAGGCGGCGCCCTTGCAGGTACGGGCCGCCGGGGCGAGGTCCGTCGTGGCCGGCGCGGCGGTGCGGCGCCAGCCGGGGAGTTCCGTGTCGGACGGGATGACGGAGACCATCTGCGCCTCGGTAAGAGGGGGGCCGGTGACCTCGGCGTCGGGCGCGCTGGTCCGGGGCGCCAGGCCGGCGGGCGGCTTGCCCTCGTCGGTATGGGTCCAGCCCGGCTTCGGCCCTGCGCTCTTGTCGCCGTCCCCGCCGGACCCGGACGAGCAGCCGGCCAGCAGGGCGGCCGTGGCCGTCAGCGCCGCCGTAAGGCCGATAAAACGCCTGTTCCCCACCGGACCCATGATCCCCCCAGCTCGTTGGCGCGATCATACGAACGGTCCGGCTCCCCGGGGAATGCCAGGGGGCCGGACCGGCGTACGCGTTCGGCTACAGGATCGCCACGAGCGGGCAACCCGGCAGCTCAGCGGGGGCGAGCGCAGGGGATCAGAACGCGGCCTCGTCCAGGTCCATCAGCGACCCGTCGACCGACTCCGCCAGCGCCCGCTCCACCGAGACGCCCGGCAGGACGTTCGCGGCGAAGAACTTCGCCGCGGCGACCTTGCCCTGGTAGAACGGCACGTCCTTGGCGGACGCCGCGCCCGTCCGCAGCTTCTCCGCCGCCACGGTCGCGCCGCGCAGCAGCAGATAGCCGACCACGACGTCACCGGAGGCGTAGAGCAGCCGGGTCGTGTTGAGGCCGACCTTGTAGATGTTCTTGACGTCCTCGCCGGTGGCGATGAGGTCGTTCGTCATGGTGCCGACGATGGCCTCCAGGTCGACCGCCGCCTTGGCGAGCGCGTCGCGGGCCGGGGCCAGCTCCTCGCCGCCCTCGCCGACCGCGAGGAACTTCTTGATCTCCTCGGCCAGCGTGTTCAGCGCCTGGCCCTGGTCGCGGACGATCTTCCGGAAGAAGTAGTCCTGGCCCTGGATCGCCGTGGTGCCCTCGTACAGCGTGTCGATCTTGGCGTCCCGGATGTACTGCTCCAGCGGGTACTCCTGGAGGTAGCCGGAGCCGCCGAAGATCTGGAGCGACTGGGCGAGCTGCTCGTACGACTTCTCCGAGCCGTAGCCCTTGACGATCGGCAGCAGCAGGTCGTTGAGGGCGACCAGGGCCGCCGCGTCCTCGCCCGCAGACTCCTTGGCCGCGATCTCGTCCTGGACGGAGGCGGTGTAGAGGACCAGCGCCCGCATGCCCTCCGCGTACGCCTTCTGCGTCATCAGGGACCGGCGGACGTCCGGGTGGTGGGTGATGGTCACCTTGGGCGCGGACTTGTCCGCGAAGTTGACCAGATCCTGCCCCTGGACACGCTCCTTGGCGTACTCCAGCGCGTTGAGGTAGCCGGTGGAGAGCGTCGCGATGGCCTTCGTACCGACCATCATCCGGGCGAACTCGATGATCATGAACATCTGGCGGATGCCGTCGTGCTTGTCGCCGATCAGCCAGCCCTTGGCGGGGTGCCGGTCGCCGAACGTCATCTCGCAGGTGTTGGACGCCTTCAGGCCCATCTTGTGCTCGACGTTGGTGGCGTAGACGCCGTTGCGCTCGCCCAGTTCGCCGGTCTCCCAGTCGAACTCGTACTTCGGTACGAGGAAGAGGGAGAGGCCCTTGGTGCCGGGTCCGGCGCCCTCGGGGCGGGCCAGCACGTAGTGGAAGATGTTCTCCGCCATGTCGTGCTCACCGGAGGTGATGAAGCGCTTCACGCCCTCGATGTGCCAGCTGCCGTCGTCCTGCGCCACGGCCTTGGTCCGGCCCGCGCCCACGTCCGAACCGGCGTCCGGCTCGGTCAGCACCATCGTGGAGCCCCAGCGCTTCTCCACCGCGAGGGCGGCCACCTTCTTCTGCGCCTCGTTCCCCTCCGCGTAGAGGATCCCGGCGAAGGCGGGGCCCGACGCGTACATCCAGATCGCGGGGTTGGCGCCGAGCAGCAGCTCCGCGTAGGACCAGATCAGGGAGCGGGGCGCGGTGGTGCCGCCGATCTCCTCGGGCAGGCCGAGCCGCCAGTACTCGGAGTCCATGAAGGCGTCGTAGCTCTTCTTGAAGGACGCCGGGACCGGGGCGGTGCCGGTCTCCGGGTCGAAGACCGGCGGATTGCGGTCGGCGTCGGCGAAGGAGGCGGCCAGGTCGTTCTCGGCGAGCCTGGCCAGCTCCTCCAGGATGCTCTTGGCGGTGTCGGCGTCCATCTCGGCGAACGGACCCGTGCCGTACAGCTTGTCGCGTCCGAGGACCTCGAAGAGGTTGAACTCGATGTCGCGGAGATTCGACTTGTAGTGGCCCATGGCGACGGCTCCGTAAAGATCGAAACGCAGTACCGGTGAGTAGCTACGCATGATGCTACCCATCGGTAATAAGGCGCAACCCCCTAACGCTCATCTGTGACTCGTTACTCTTACGGTCATGTACGGCTACGACCAGAGTCAGGGCGCTCAGCAGCAGTACGCGTCCCAGCAGTCCTACGGGGCCCAGCCGCACGGCCAGCCGCCCCACGGGCAGCACGGCTCGGTGCCGGGGCAGCCGCTCTACCCGGAGCCGTCCCCGCCGTCGCTCGCCGACGCCGTACGGGCCTTCACCACGGGATCGCTCGCCGCCGAGGACTTCCAGCAGATCTTCGCCACCTCGAAGGTCTACTGCCCGCGCGGCGACAATCCGGGCTTTCTGGCGCTGCACAACACCCAGCAGCCGGTGATCCCGATGTTCACGTCCCTGAAGGAGCTGCGGCGGTACGCGGGCAAGGAGTCCAAGTACTTCGTGATCACCGGCGCCGAGGTGATCGATCTGCTGCCGACCGGCTACGGCTTCGTCCTCGACATGGAGGGCGAGCACCGGATGGTCTTCGACGCCAAGGCCGTGGAGCAGATGGTCGACTTCGCGATGCGGCGGATGTACGGCTGAGGCGCCCCGCACCAGCGGCAGGGCAAAAGCACAGCACGTCACAGCGCGGGACCCGAGGGTCCGGGGAACATCCCCGGGCCCTTCGTCGTTCCCGGTAGCAGGAAGTTCAGTATTCAACTAAACTGGCGCCAGAACAGCCAGTACATGGGTCACCAGCCGTACGAGGAGGTAGTCCCCATGCCCGCAGTGACTGTCGAGAATCCGCTCACCCTGCCGCGCGTCGCCGCGCCCGCCGACGCCGCGCCCCGCCCGGTGCTCGCCGTGTCCACCGCTCCCAGCGGCGTCGAGGGCGAGGGTTTCCCGGTCCGCCGGGCCTTCGCCGGGATCAACTACCGCTATCTGGACCCGTTCATCATGATGGACCAGATGGGCGAGGTGGAGTACGCGCCGGGCGAGCCCAAGGGCACCCCCTGGCACCCCCACCGCGGCTTCGAGACCGTGACCTACCTGCTCGACGGCGTCTTCGTGCACCAGGACAGCAACGGCGGCGGCGGCACCATCCAGAACGGCGACACCCAGTGGATGACCGCCGGCTCCGGACTCCTCCACATCGAGGCGCCGCCGGAGGAGCTGGTGGTCTCCGGCGGCCTCTTCCACGGCCTCCAGCTCTGGGTCAACCTGCCCGCGGCGGACAAGATGATGGCCCCCCGCTACCAGGACATCCGCGGCGGCCAGGTCCAGCTCCTCACCTCGCCCGACGGCGGCGCGCTGCTCCGGGTGATCGCCGGCGAGCTGGACGGACACGAGGGCCCCGGGGCCACCCACACCCCGATCACCATGATCCACGCCACCCTGCGGCCGGGTGCCGAGATCACCCTGCCGTGGCGGCCGGAGTTCAACGGCCTCGCCTACGTCATGGCCGGACGCGGCACCGTCGGCGCCGAGCGGCGCCCGATCCGCCTCGGCCAGACCGCCGTCTTCGGCGACGGCGGCTCGCTGACCGTCCGGGCCGACGAACGCCAGGACGGGAACGCACCCGACCTGGAGATCGTCCTGCTGGGCGGCAGGCCGATCCGCGAGCCGATGGCGCACTACGGGCCGTTCGTGATGAACACCCAGGACGAGCTGCGGCAGGCGTTCGAGGACTTCCAGAAGGGCCGCCTCGGCACGGTCCCGGCGGTCCACGGGATGGGGTCCGAGGGTCCCGGAGGCGCGTGACGCGACGCGGCCCGGAGCCCGGGAGCCGGGCCGCGCACCCGCGTGGCGCGGCCGGATTCGTACCGGATTCCTATTGTCTGCAATGATTGACACTGACGGACCTGGTTTTTCGGACCTCGTCCCGTCCCAGACGCCGCCGGGCCGTTCCCCCCGACAGCCCGGCGGCCCCGGCCGCCCGCCCGGTCCCCCGCCGGACGGGCGGCTTCTTTTCGTTCCGGGGGTACGGCTCCGGAGGCGCGGCGGGCCCTGAGGCCCGGCGGCCCGGGAGACGCGCCGTACGCCCCCGGCCGCCCCGCTCACCCGTCCGGCCGCCCATCGCGCGCCCCGCTCCCCCGCCCGTGATCGCTTGGGAGCGTGCATACCCTGCTTCCCGAGCCGGTGCGGCGGGTCGCCGCCTGGTGCGTGGTCCTGCTGCTGGTCGCCGGGGTCGTCGCGGTCGGCATCTGGCTGATCACCACCTTCCGGGCCGCCGTCACCCCGTTGCTGCTGGCGATCCTCGGTACGGCGCTGCTCGGCCCCCTCTACCGGCGGCTGGTGAAGATGCGGGTCCACCCGTCGCTCGCGGCGGCGCTGACCTGCGTCGCCGTGGTCGCCGTCGTCGGCGGGGCGATGTACATCATCGTGGTGGCGCTGATCGACAACGGCGCCCAGATCGTGTCGTCGCTGCGGGACGCCGCCCAGGGCGTCACCGAGCACTTCGGCGCGGCCGGGACATCGCTCTCCGACGTCGCCGGGAACGCCAAGGACCTGCTCGCCAAATTCGGCGGAACCGCCGCCTCCGGTGTGATCACCGGACTGAGCGTGGTCGGCCAGGGCATCGCCACCGCCGTACTCGCCCTGCTGCTGATCTTCTTCTTCCTCCGGGACTCCGACAAGGCCGCCGGATTCACCCGCTCCGTGATCCCGGGCTCCGCCGGGGAGACCGTGGAGGCCATGGGCCGCCGGGCCTTCGAGGCGGTCGAGGGCTTTATGCGCGGCACGACCCTGATCGCCCTGATCGACGCCGTACTGATCACCGCCGGACTGCTGATCCTGCGGGTCCCGGGCGCGGTCGGCCTGGGCGCCCTGGTCTTCGTCGGCGCGTACATCCCCTACCTCGGCGCCTTTCTCTCCGGCGCGGTCGCCGTCCTGGTGGCGCTGGCCGACCGGGGCTGGGTGATCGCGCTCTGGGTGCTGGGCGTGGTGCTGGCGGTCCAGGCGATCGAGGGCCATCTGCTCCAGCCGATGATCCAGAGCCGGACCGTCCAGATGCACCCGGCGGCGGTGATGCTGGCGATCACGGCGGGCGCTGCGGTCGCGGGCATCCTCGGCATGCTGCTGGCGGTCCCGGTGACGGCGGCGGCGTTCGGGATCATCGGCGAGCTGCGGAAGCGGTACGGCCGGGCGGACGAGCCGGCGGGCGGCGCGGAGAGCGGCGCGGCCGGGGCCGGACCCGTAGCCGATTAGTACGACTAACCGGCCGGTACGAGGGCTCCGGCGGCGGTAGTACGACCGCGCCACGGTCACCGGGTCCCGTAGGAGCCCCCGTACGGCCCCTGGCCTTCGGTACGGCCCCGGGAACGCCGAAGGTCCCGTACCACCGTGCGAAACGGCGGTACGGGACCCTTCAGCGCTACCGGGTGTCCTACGCGACTACTCGGCGGCGGTGGCCGACGGCTTCGCGACCGGCTTGCGGAGCTGGATGTTCAGCTCCCGCAGCCGCGTCTCGTCCAGCTCCGTCGGCGCGCCCATCATCAGGTCCTGAGCGTTGCCGTTGAGCGGGAAGGCGATGGTCTCGCGGATGTTGGGCTCGTCCGCCAGCAGCATCACGATCCGGTCGATACCGGGGGCGATACCGCCGTGCGGCGGGGCGCCGAGGCGGAACGCGCGCAGCATGCCCGCGAAGGCCTCCTCGGTGGTCTCCCGGGCGTAACCGGCGATCTCGAACGCCTTCAGCATGACCTCGGGCTCGTGGTTCCGGATCGCGCCGGACGACAGCTCGATGCCGTTGCAGACGATGTCGTACTGCCAGGCCAGGATGTCCAGCGGGTCCTTCTCCTCCAGGTCCTTCATGCCGCCCTGGGGCATCGAGAAGGGGTTGTGGGAGAAGTCGATCTTCCCGGTCTCCTCGTCGCGCTCGTACATCGGGAAGTCCACGATCCAGCAGAACCGGAAGACGTTCTCCTCGAACTGACCGGCGCGCTTGGCGGCCTCGACCCGGACCGCGCCCATGATCTTGGAGACCTCGTCGTAGTCCCCGGCGCCGAAGAAGATCGCGTGCCCGGCGGCGAGGCCGAGGCGCTCGGTGAGGACGGCGACGTTCTCGGCGGTGAGGAACTTGGCGATCGGGCCGGAGAGCGTACCGTCGTCGCCGACCCGGACCCAGGCCAGGCCCTTGGCGCCCTGCTCGACGGCGTAGTCGCCGAGCTGGTCGAAGAACTTCCGGGGCTGGGCCGCGACGTCCGGCACCGGCAGCGCGCGGACGTGCTTGCCCGCGAACGCCTTGAACTCGGAGCCCTCGAAGACATCGGTGATGTCCACCAGCTCCAGCTTGGCCCGCAGGTCGGGCTTGTCGGAGCCGTACTTCGCCATCGCCTCGCGGAACGGGATCCGGGGGAACGGCGAGGTGGCGTGCCGCCCGCCGCCGAACTCGTCGAAGATCTCCGTCATCAGCTGCTCGACCGGCTGGAAGACGTCCTCCTGCTCGACGAAGCTCATCTCCAGGTCGAGCTGGTAGAACTCGCCGGGGGAGCGGTCGGCGCGGGCGTCCTCGTCGCGGAAGCAGGGCGCGATCTGGAAGTAGCGGTCGAAGCCGGAGATCATCAGCAGCTGCTTGAACTGCTGCGGGGCCTGCGGCAGCGCGTAGAACTTGCCGGGGTTCAGCCGGGACGGGACGACGAAGTCGCGGGCGCCCTCGGGGGAGGTCGCGGCCAGGATCGGGGTCGCCATCTCGTTGAAGCCGAGGGCGGTCATCTTGTGCCGGATCGCGGAGATCACGGCGGTCCGCAGCATGATGTTGCGGTGCATCCGCTCACGGCGCAGGTCGAGGAAGCGGTACTCCAGCCGGCGCTCCTCGTTGACCCCGTCCTCCGCGTTGATCGTGAACGGGATCTGGGCGGCGGCGCCCAGCACCTCCACCTCGGCGACCTCGACCTCGATCTCGCCGGTGGCCAGCTCGGGGTTGATGTTGTCGGTGCCCCGGCTGACGACCTTGCCGTCGATCCGGACCACGGTCTCCTTGGTGAGGTGGCTCAGCGCCTCGTTCGCGGCGGTGCCGGGGCGGGCCACGAGCTGGGTGATCCCGTAGTGGTCGCGGAGATCGATGAAGAGGATGCCGCCCAGGTCTCGGCGATTGTGCAGCCAGCCGCTCAGCCGGACGTCCGTGGAGACGTCAGAGGCGCGGAGCTCGCCGCAGGTGTGGGACCTGTACCGATGCATCGTCGTTCATCCAGTCTTGTGGTGGTCGGGGCGGGTGCGCCCGGTCCGGGCGGCCTGGTCCGGGCCCGGTGACGGGCGCCGGGCCGGTAGGCGGCGGCGCCGGGGGGCGCGTGGTGCGGAGCCGCATACGCGCCGCACGCGAGGGCAGGGCCGAGCATGCGACCTTCAAAGGTTACCGCCCGCCCCTCGCGACACTCATTGGCTTATACATGCCAGGCGCCGGAACCGGCCGCGCGGGACGGTGGCGCGGGGCCGGGGGAGGCCCGGGGAGGGGCGGGCAGGGGCGGGGAGGCGTACGGAGCCGTACGCGCCCCGGACGCCTCCCGGGCCGTACGGGAGTCCGCCCGGAAGCCGGTACGGGAGCCGGTACGGAAGCCCCTACGCGCCCCGGGAGCGAGCCGGACGCGAGCCGGGAGGCGCCGCCCCGCGCACGCCCCCGGCGGGATCCGGGCCGGGCCCGGCGCCCGGACCGAACCGGGTCCGAACCGGGTCCGGGCCCGGTCCGGCGCCCCCGCCCCGGTGGGTTCGCGGCCTCCGGATCGGAATAAAGTGAGCAAATGCGTACCGAGGACGTCCTGGCCGCCATCGCGACGGGCCTGTGGCGATGGGACAACGCGGACGGCACGGTCACCCTCGACGCGGAGGCCGCCCGTCTGCTCGGCCTGCCCGACGACCCCACCGAGCCCGCCCCCGGGGCCTCCGCCGACCCCGGCGACCCCGAGATCTCCGCCGCGCCCGCCGACCCCGCCGTCTGCGGGATGCCCGGCGCCCGGGTCGCGTACCCCGAATCCGCCGTCCGGGCCCGGATCCACCCCGTCGACTGGAACGAGATCAACGGCGTGGTCTCCCTCTCCGTCGCCGAGGGCACGGTCGCCGAGGGCAGGCTGCGGGTCGTCGACACCTCGGGCCGGGTGCTCCGCACCGTACGCACCAGGACCAGGCCCACCACCGTCGACGGCGGCGGCTTCGAGATGACCGGCATCCTCCAGGAGGTCGCCGAACCCGCCGAGGGCACCGCCGCGCAAACCCCCGTCACCGGCGACTGGCGGCGCTCCCGCGAGGCGTTCCTGCTGGACGCGGGGAGGGCGCTGGCCGAGGCGCGGTCCACCGCCGAAGTGCTGCGGGTCGCCGCGTCCCTGTCGATGCCCGGCTTCTCCCCCGACGGCCTCGCGGTCTTCGGTACGGCCGCCGGGGACCGGCTGACGATCATCGGCCAGCACGGTCACCAGAGCGCCGGCGGCGACCCGTTCTCGGACATGCGGGCCGACGCCGACCACCCGGCGGCCGAGGTCGTCCGGACCGGCCGGGCGATCTATCTCCCCTCCCCCGGCGACTACGCCCGCCGCTACCCCACGAGCTGGCCGCTGGCCCAGCGTCTCGGCCGCCGCTCGTGGGCGTACCTCCCGCTGATCGTCTCCGGGCGGACCATGGGCGCCTGGCTGGCGGCCTTCCGCCACCCGGTCGTCTTCACCCCCGACGAACGGTCCGTGCTCACCACCGTCGCCCGGATGCTGGCCCAGGCGCTGGCCAGGGCCGGGGTCGCGGAGACCGAACGGGAGCTGTCCGAGGGCCTCCAGCGGACGATGATGCCGGTGATCGGCCCGGCGATCCCCGGTATGGCGGTCGCCGCGCGCTACGTCCCGACCGGCGGCGGACTCCAGATCGGCGGCGACTGGTACGACATGATCCCGCTGCCGTCCGGCCGGATCGCCCTCGTCATCGGCGACGTCCAGGGCCACGACGTCTGGGCCGCCGGGCTGATGGGCCAGCTCAGGATCGCCCTGCGGGCCTACGCCTCCGAGGGCCACCGCCCCGACGCGGTGCTCTCCCGGGCGTCCCGCTTCCTGCACGGCGTCACCGACGCGTACGACGGCGCCGAACACTCCGGGCTGCGGTTCGCGACCTGTCTCTACATGGAGTACGACCCGGCGAACGGCTGTATCGAGATCGCCAGGGCCGGACATCCGGAACCCGCCGTACGGATGGCCGACGGCACGGTCATCATCCGGCCGACGGAGGGCGGCCTGCCGCTCGGGATCGACCCCGACTCGGACTACCCCACGACCCGGCTCACCCTCGAACCGGGCGAGACGATGATGATCTGCACGGACGGCCTGCTGGAGACCGGCGGCCACGACCTCGACACCGGCTGGGCCCGGCTCCGGGAGGTGCTGGAACGGCACCCGTCGACCGGATCGCTCGAAGAACTCGCCGACTCCCTGGTCTCCGCCGTCCACGGCCCGGTCTCCCACTACACGGTCGGCCCGCTCGCCGACCGCCGCGAGGACGACGTGGCGCTCGTCCTGCTCTCCCGCGAGGGCGAACCGGGCCCGGCCGAGGAAGCGGCGCGCCGGACCGCGATGACCATCGCCCAGGCCGAACCGGAACGCATCGCGGCGGCCCGGGGCACCGTACGCGAACTCCTCCACGACTGGGCGGACCCCGAACAGGTCGACTCGGCGGTCCTGATGGTCTCCGAGATGGTGACAAATGTGTTGGTCCACACGGACGGCAACGCCTACCTCGTCGCCCGGGTCAGCACCCCCAACGGCGCCGGCCCCGCCGCCCACGACCGCGCCGAGGCCCGCCGCGTCCTGCGCGTCGAGGTCGCCGACACCAGCGACGAACTCCCCCACAAGCGCCGCCCCGGCGAACTTGCCTCATCGGGACGCGGCCTGGTCCTCATGGAGATGCTGGCGGACGCGTGGGGAGTCGACCCGCGGGGCGAGGGCAAATGCATCTGGTTCGAACTCCACGAACCCCCGAAGGACGACTGACCACTGACCACTGAGAGCAGGAACTCCTTGCCCGACTCCTACGAGATATGGCGCCTGGCGGCCCTGCGCCGGGACGCCAACGCCCTGGCCCCCTTCGTCGCCTACGCCACCGCCGACCCGGACACCGCCCGGGAGGCGCTGCGGCTCTCCGCCCAGGTCTTCGCCGCGACCCCGGCGGAACTGGACGAGGCACAGGACGCGGTCGACACCCTCCGCACCCGGGCGGACGCCCTCACCCCGCACCCCCACCAGCCGGACACCCCCCGCCCCTCGGACGCGGACGCCCGCACCCGCGACTACGTCGCCGACATCCGCCGCGAAGCCCTGGACGGCGCGGCCCCGGAGTGGCGTTTCACGGTCCGGCTCTTCCTCTCGGTGGGCCTCCGCGAACTCCTCCGCCGCCCCCTCCCGCCCGAGGTCCGGGAGGACGCGCTCTACCTCCACACCCGTACGGCCATGGCCCTGGACCTGGGCCACCGGGAGGCGGCCGAGGCGGAACTGGCCCGCTTCCAGCGGTTGCGGCGGGAGTACGCGTAGCCCGGGGGCGGGCATCTGCCTCTCGGCACTCAGTCGTGCGGTGTTCCGGGCCGGGTCACGGGTACGACGACGAGGAGGTCGTCGAGGCCCTTGTAATCATCCGGATTGGTGGTGAAGAGAGGGAGCCCTTCGGCGATCGCGATGGCGGCGATCATCAGGTCGGCGACTCGCCGACGCGGCTTGCGCCCCACGCTGATGACCGCCGCGCAGACCCTGCCGTAAATCCTCGCCGCTTCGGCGTCGAAAGGGATCGGATCGAATTCGTTCTCCGCGCGCTGGAGCACGTCCATACGACGCGCACGCTCCGCGTACTCGTCATAGCCCGGTTCACCACTGTGGACGTCGTGAGGTCCGGCGGACAGCTCGGCCAGAGTGATGGCACTGATCGCCATCTCTGCCGGAAGCTCGTCGGGGTCCACCCACCTGCGCAGGACCATGATGCTGGTGTCGATCAGACCCTGCGGGTACTCAGCGGGCATAGGGGTCGTCCGGTTCCTGGGCGACAGCCGCCTCTTGGTCGGCCCGGAACGCCTCCAGCGCGATGTCGGGAGCTGTACGGGACATGGCCGCGAACTCGGCACGGGGGACGAAGCGCCTACGTCGGCGCAACGGGATCAGTTCCCCGATCCTGTGACCGTCGCGGGTAACGGTAAAGGTCTGGCCGCTCTGGACGGCGTCCATGATCTCTTTCGACCTGGTACGTAGATCACGCTGGGTGATCTCCGGCTGAGACGCCATGCGCCCACGGTAGCCGAGGCGTGCCACTCGGTGCTACCTGATGGCATCGGGTCGGATCTTCGTGCCCGCCGGACAGAGGTCGGCGATCACCGGCCGGTAGCCGAGGTCGTAGGTGTCGCGGGCGAGTAGGTCGGCGTACCGGCTCCAATCTTCCCCAGCGTGCCGACCGCACACACCGGGGCGGGCGGTTCCGGCCGCGAGGCTGGGTCCGTCCGCCCTTCGTCCGGTCGGCCCCTCGCCACCCGGCACGGGGTCCGGGTGGCGAAGAGTCTCCAGGTCATCGGATCCGAAGCTCAGCGGCTCAGAAGGTCAGCTTCCAGCTGTCGATGTACCGGCCGACGTTGTATCCCCAACCCCGGACACGCAGCTTCCAGGTGCCGTTGGCGGTCTCGGCGGACGCGTCGACGCCGGTGGTGGCGATGCTGGGGCCGTTTTCCAGGGCGAAGCCGCTGACGAGCGGATATGTACTGCCGTCCGGGGCGACCAGCTCCATCCGCTGTCCGGCGTCGGCGATATTCGTATCGACGACCAGGATGGTGGGGGCGTTCCCGGGGACGCCGGTGACGGTGATCGGCGAGTCGGCGGGCGACGTGTCGTCCGGGATCGGATAGTTGCTGGTGTTCTCGAAGCTGGGCCCGACCGGACGCGGGGAACCGCCGGGCCGGACACCGACGTTGACGGCGCCCCACGCCTCCTCGACTTTGCGGTAGGTCGGCGAGGAGGCGCCGTAGAGGTCGGCCGTGGCCGCGAGGGTGGCGGCCCGCGCGCCCAGGTAGTTGGTGGTGGAGGTCATATAGACGGTCAGGGCGCGGTACCAGATCCGCTCGGCGGCGGCGCGCCCGATGGGGGTGACGGGAAGGCCGTCGTGGGTGGGGCTGTCGTAGGAGACGCCGTTGATCGTCTTCGGGCCGTCACCCTCCGAGACGAGGTAGAACCAGTGCGTGGCGGGACCGGACGTGTAGGTGCCGTTCTCGCCGGAGGAGATCCGGGGGTGCCAGTAGTCCGTGCCCCTGATCTGCTTCGACGGCCGGTCCATCTGGCGGTGCCGGTAGTTGAGGCCGCCGTAGTCGACCTTCTCACCGGTCAGATAGTCGCCGCGGTCGTGCGGGTTGTCCGCGTAGAACTCGACGCCGGCGGCGAAGATGTCCTTGGTCGCCTCCCCGATCCCGCTCGACTCGCCGTAGTACCCGAAGTTCGTGGTGTTGGCGACGAGTCCGGCGGCGAACTCGTGGGCGGCCATGTCGATGGAGGTGTACGGGGTGGTGCCGCCGTCGCCGTACACCACGCAGAAGCAGCCGTCCTTCCAATAGGCGCCCCGGTAGTTGTTGTAGTAGTGCACCTTGCTGGACGCGCCGTCACCGTCGTTGCGGACGCCGTAGCGCTTGTGCACATCGGTGAGGTAGTCCCAGGTCACCTGGGCCCCGTAGGCGGCGTCGACCGCGTCGGTCTGACGGCTGGCCGAGGTGCCGTCGCCCCAGACGTTGTCGGTGTCGGTCAGGAGACGGCCGCCCCCGCCGTTGAAGTCGCCGGCGTTCATGAGGTCGTACGTCCGGTGTCCGCCCCGGGCGCTGTCGGTCATGTTGTAGAGGGTGCCGAAGCGGGAGGTCCCCAGATCGACCTGGCCGCTGTAGCGGCTGTGCCCGACCCCCCTGGCCTCCGCCCGCGTGCCCTTGCCGGTGTCCCGGGCCTTGTCGGAGGTGCTCTTGTCGGCAGCGGTCCCGAGGGCGTTCCGTATGGCCTCGCGGCGGTTCAGTTCGGCGCCGGTGGTGGCGTCGGTGACGACATGCAGCTCACTGGGCGTGCCGTCGGCCTGGGTGCCCTTGACGACGGTCTCCCAGGCCAGCACCGGCTTCCCACTCGCCGCCCAGACGACCTTGCGGGGCGCCCGGCCGATCGCCGCGCCCTCGGTACCCGCGGCCTTCGCCGCGCCGAGCGAGAGCGCCTGGGCCGAGCCCGCCTTCCGGGCCGGGCTGGTGGACGGTACGGAGATCCGGGCCTTGGTCGCCTTGTCGACGCCCTTCAGGCCCCCGGCCGGGGCGGTGTGCACGACGAGGTCGCCGCCCAGTACGGGTAATCCGTCGTAGGTCCGTTCATAGCGGGTGTGCAGGGTGCCGTCGGCATCCTTGAGGACACTCCGCGGCACCAGCCGCTCCTTGCTCCCCAGCCCGAGCCGGGCCGCGGTCGCCTCCCGGTCGGCGGTGGCCTCCTGGAGCAGCCTGCGCTGCTCGGCCGGGGCGAGATACGCGGGCAGCGCGCCCGCGCGGGGTGTCACCGAGGCGGTGCCCGGGGCGGCCCCGGGCGCGGCTCCGGCGACCCCCGGCGGCAGAACCGCCGCGAAGAGCGCGATACCGGTGAGCAGCGCCGTGCCGGCTGCCGCTCTGCGAGGAAGTGGCGCCATCGAATGAACTCCTCTGCTTCGACGGTGAGTCCCGTCCGGACCGACCCCCGTCGGCGAGGTGCACCGACGGCGAAACGCCCGGTGGCTGTACGCCCCCTCGGCCGGACACACGGGTATCCACAGAGGCACGCTCGGCGCGCCGCCGGGTTGCGAGAGGGGCTAAGGGGAAGCGTGGCATCCGAGGTATCCGTGTGACAGGAGGGGTGCCCGATTGGCCATAACTCACCAGTCCCTTCAACCGCCCCCGATCACGCCGCGCCGATCCGGAGCCCGGTACGGCCCCCTCGGTCCCGATTACCGACGCGTCAATCACGCGGCAATAGGTCTGTACACCCGACGAAAAGCCGCCGCCGGAGCCGACGGCGGCGGGGTCAGGGAGCAAGGGTCAGGGGTCAGGGGTCAGTCCAGTGGTTCGACGGATTGGAGTTCCTCGGCGGAGAGCGCGGTCAGGGACTGCTTGCCCACCATGAGGACGAACCGGTTGCCCAGGCCCACCGAGATGAGGCTCTTGGTTTCGGCCGATACCGTGCGGGCCTTCTCCAGGAACGGCTGGGGGACCGCGATGCGTTCGGTGCGGCCCGGGAGGGCGAAGGTGTCACCGGTGCCGCCGGGGGTGCGGGGTTTGGTGCCCGAGCGGGCCGCTGTGCTGAACGGGCGGCGGACTCCCGGGTAGAGCGACGCGTACAGCCCGGCGAAGGCGGCCACATGGTGGGCGCCGGGGACGGAGAGCCGGCAGACGGGGATGCCGTCGATGGTGGACTGCTCGACGAAGTGGGGCGGCAGGACCCGCGAGTCCCGGTGGAGGAGTACGGTGACCGCCCAGACGCCGGTGTCCGAACGGACCGTGGCGTCCGTGTTGTTGAGGTCGACCAGCAGTTGCCAGACGTCCGACGGCTGGGCGGTCCGGTGGAAGCGTTCCAGGCGGCCCGGGATGCGGTGCAGGCTCCGGATGTACATCTCGTTCCAGCGGTACAGGGCCTCCCGGGCGCCGTCCTGCCGTTTGCGGTCGGCGTCGTAGTCGGCGATGACCCGTTCCCGCTGGGCGCGGACGAGTTTCCGGCGCAGCTCTCCGAGTTCGTAGGTGAGTACGCGTCTGATGCGCTGCGGAGCCCGGCCGTAGGCGGCGGCCAGCTCGATCAGGTTGTCGTCGTCGATCGGGGGGCCGTGCCACGGTCCGGGGCGGGGCACATAGCGTTCGGCCATCGCGACGACCAGTTCGAAGGCGCGGGCCTGGCGGAGTTGTACGGCGGGCGTCCGGTCGACGGCGCGTTCCACCGTCCGCCGGGACATGCCCAGGGCCGCGGCGACGTCGTCCACGAACCGGGGACGGCGGCTCGGGACGATGCCCTCCGTCTCGAACCGGCGGTAGTTCTTCGGGGAGACCTCCAGCCGCTCCACCACGTCCTGGGCGCGGAGCCCGGCGGCCCGGCGGAGGTCGGCGAGGGTCCAGGAGCTCCTGGACTCGGTGTTCATGAGCTGCCACGGGTGGATCCCCAGCGCCTCGGCGAGGGCCCGTACCCGGGGTGGATCCGGCACTCGGTGCCCGTTCTCGTATGCCAGGATCTGCGCCTTCGTCGCCCCGACGGCCCGGGCCAGCGCGTCCGCCGTGATCGATTCCCGGGTGGAGTCCCCGTCGGCGTTGGTCCTGTGCGTGCGCAGTGCGGCCGGATCGAAATCGCTGAGGCCCCGTGCCATTAACCTGCTCTTTCTCGTCAGCGGGACCGATTAAGGGGTACCATCCGGAGTAAGCGGGCCCGGCTTCCCCGTGTTCCTGGAGAGCGCGACCTGGTCTGCCGTGTTTTTAAGCGGCAGAACTGCTGGATGTGCTCGTTGAAACACGGGATGTTAGGAATCGCTGACCGCACGGTTAAAGGACTTCGGTCCACGTGTATTGGTAAGGAAAGACCCTGTACCTCCACGGTTCATGAAGCCGTCGGCGGAGGCACAGGGTCGGCGTCTGGGAGCTATCTCCCGGAAAGGCCCTCTGTTCCAGCAGGGGGCCTTACGCGTCTAGAGGTGACCATCGAACAGTTGACGCCGCAACCAGGCACCCAGTGCCTGAAGCGCCAGCCATACGGCGGCCTTCTTGACGATCTTCCGGTTGGTTCGCTCTCCGCCCTTCGGCGGATCGGCCATACGCGGCACCTTCCCTTTGACGACGGAGCACGATCGGCCCCGATCGGGAAAACCGATCGACCGGTGACGTCTCGAAGAAGATGTTGGGATTACCTTACCGGGTACACCAGGACGTCCGCTGTCGCCGCCAATCGCGGTACTCCACGGCAATCTGACGACGCCTCGGCCAGTGAATAGGCATTAATTCCGGTTAAGCCCGGCCTTGAGCCCCCTGAGCTGCGAACATACGGCCGAGCAGACAATCAATTGGTCCATACCAGGCCGGGGGGCGAGTAGAGTTTCTACGCCGTTTACGGCATCTGTGTACGCCGTCCACAAGAACGGCTACTCCCGCCCCTGTGGGCTATGTCACTCCGGGCGTTCCGCGAGGAAGACGAACTCGCGCCCCGGGCGGTCCGGGGCGTCGCGGAGCTCGTAGGACGGGAAGCCCGCGGCGCGGAGGTCGGCGGCGACCTCGTCGCGGGTGCGGAAGCGGAGGGTCGACGTCGAGGTGAGCGTCGTGGCCGTGGCGCGGAGGACGCAGGTCTGATGGAACGTCACCAGGGGTCCGTCGACGGCCAGGATGTCGTACCAGCTCTCGACCTCCCCCGTGCCCGGGATGTCCACGACCTCGTACGACTGCTCCCGCGTCCAGGACTCCCAGGCGCGGACCGCCGGGTCGCGGGTCTCGAAGACCAGCCGGCCGCCCGGGCGGAGGGCGCGGTGGGCGGCTTCGAGGGTGGCGTGCCACTCCGCCGGGGTGAGGATCTGCTGGGCCGCGTTGGCCGTCATCGTCGCCAGGTCGTAGCCCGGGCGCGCGGGCGGGACCGCCGTCGCGTCGCCGTGGATCCAGCGGACCCGGTCCGCGCCGGGTTTGGCGCGGGCCACGTCCAGGGACGCGCCCGCCGGGTCGACGCCCGTCACCTCGATCCCGCGGTCGGCGAGCAGCAGGGCGAACACCCCCGTACCGCAGCCGATGTCGAGGACCCGGCGGGCCCCGAACTCGTCCGCCGTCGCGAGGTAGGCGTCGAGATCGGAGCGGTCCGGGTCGAGCGGGTCGTAGAGCGAGGCCAGCCGGGGGTCCTGGAAGATCTCGTTCGCCATGGGGCGACCGTAGCCGGGGGCGGGTGGCGGGCGCGTTCGGTTTTCCGGGGCGTACGCCGTCATTCGGACGGGGGAATCGGGGGTGTTACGCGCGCTCCCGGGGTCCGTACGGGCTCAGGATGCCGTCCATGCCGTCCATGTCGAGCATCCGAAACCGATCCTTCCGCCGTCTGACGCTGGGCGCGGCCCTCGCCGTGGTCCTCGCCGGGCAGGCCGTACTGCTGCCCGGCGCCGGAGTCGCGCGGGCCGCCGTCTGCGCGCCGTCCACCGCCGCCTGCGGGTCCGTCGTCGTCGCGCCCGTGTCGCAGGAGCCGCCGAGTACCGGGCCCTGCGACAGTCCGGAGCCCGTCGTCTGCCAGATCCGGGCCCAGACCCCGGAACAGCGGGAGAAGTCCCGCGATATCCGGATGATGTACCACGGGCTGCTGGTGGAGATGGACCGCGAGGAGTGCGAGATGCGGGCCGCCGGGGCGTCCGAGGAGGAGATCGCCCGGCGGATGGTGCAGCTCCGCAATGACGCCAAGGAGATCACCCGGGCCGGGATGAGCCCGGAGGAGGTCCGGCGCCTGGAGGAGCGGAATATCGCCAAGTACGGCAATCCGCTGGGGCCGACGGCCGATCAGCTGTACGCCAAGTACGGCTCCTGGGCGGCGGTGACGGCCGCCTCGACCCGGACCAGCGTGCCCGTCGACCGGGAGCTGGGTCTGGAGTACCGGGAGTGTCCCTGCGCGCTGTGAGCCCTTAGGTACGGGGGCGGACCAGGCCCGACTCGTACGCCGCGATGACCGCCTGGGCCCGGTCCCGTACCCCCAGCTTGGCGAAGACGTTGGTGACATGGTTCTTCACCGTCTGGACGCCGATCGTCAGGGCCGTCGCGATCTCCGTGTTGTCCAGGCCCGAGGCGATCAGCCGGAGGATGTCGACCTCGCGCGGCGTCAGCCCCGACAGGTCGGCGGCGGCCGGGGGCGGGGCCGTGACGAAGGCGCCGATCAGCCGGGTGAGCAGCCGGGGTGCCACGACCGCCTCGCCGGAGTGGACCGTACGGAGCGCCGACGCCAGTTCCTCGGGCGAGACGTCCTTGGGGAGGAAGCCGGACGCCCCCGCCCGCAGCGCGCGGATCACGTACTCGTCCATGTCGAAGGTGCTCAGGGCCAGGACCCGGCAGCCGGGTACCTCCGCGACCAGGCGTTCCGTGGCGCCGACACCGTCGAGGACGGGCATCCGGATGTCCATCAGGACCACGTCGGGGCGGAGCCGCAGGGCCTCGGTGACGGCCTCCTCGCCGTTCCCGGCCTCGCCCACCACCTCGATGCCGGTCGCCGCCCGCAGGATCAGCGACAGGCCGGTACGGACCAGCGGCTGGTCGTCCGCGATCAGGACCCTCAGCAGGCCGGGGGTGGGCTGTGCGGTCGGCGTGGTCATCGGCGAGTGCTCCTTCTTCGGGGACGGGGTCATGGGGGTCATGACGGCGGCAGCGGTACCGTCGCCGCCACCCGGAACCCGCCGTCCCGGCACGGGCCCGCCTCGAAAGAGCCCCCGTGCACGGCGACCCGTTCCCGCATCCCCAGCAGACCGTAGCCGCCGCCGGCCGGGGGTGCCGCCGTGCGGCGGGGGTGCGGGCGGCCCCGGCCGTCGTTCGTGATCTCCACGGTGACCTCGCCCGGCCGGTAGTCCAGCCGGACCTCGGCCCGGGCGCCCTCGCCCGCGTGCTTGCGCGCGTTGGTCAGCGACTCCTGGACGATCCGGTAGAGCGTCAGCCCCGTCGTAGCCGGTACCGCCGGTACGTCCGGAGGCGGCGCGGGCGGTCCGGCCGGGGGCGGTACGGCCGGGCCGCCGGTGGCCGACGGCTCCGCCGGGAGCCCGGCCGAGGTGATCCGCAGCTCCGCCGGGAGCCCGGCCGCCGCCGAGCCCGCCACCAGACCGGCGATGTCCGCCGCGCCCGGCTGCGGCTCCGACGGCGCCTCCTCCGGGCCGCCGTCGTCGCTGCGGAGCACGCCCAGCAGCTCCCGCATCTCGCCGAGCGCCGAACGTGCCGACTTCTCCAGTGTCAGCAGCGCCTCCCGGGACGCCGCCACGTCGTGGTCGAGCATCGTCCGGGCCCCGCCCGACATCAGATAGACCGTGGTGATGTGGTGCGCCACCACGTCGTGCAGCTCCCGGGCGATCCGGCGGCGCTCGTCGGCGACCGCCCGCTCCGCCAGCAGCAGCCGGGTGAGGTCGGCCTGCCGCCGCCACCGGGTGACCCAGGCCGCGGCCAGGACGATGATCGCCAGGCCGAGCGTGTCGGGGAGCACGGAGAGCAGGGGCGTGCCGCCCGCGAGGCCGCGCAGCGTGTTGGCGCCGAAGGCGACCGCGCAGGCCCAGATCAGGGTCGGCCGGTCGGCGGTCCTGAGCACCCCGTAGAACGCGATCATCAGGGCGACGCTCACGCCGTACGTCAGCGGGACGGCGAATCCGGCCGCCGTCTGGACCACGACCAGCGCCACGAACGCCCGGACCGGGTTCTCCCGGCGGGGGAGCAGGACCAGCGGCGCGAGGACGACGGCGACGAGCCCGACGGGGGAGAAGCTCACCTCGGTCTGGCCGGTCTCGCCGAGGTAGCCGACCGTACCGAGGTAGTCGACGACTTCGAGGGCGATCGCGAAGAGGATCAGGACGTCGTTGCGGAGCCAGGTCAGCCTGTCGGAGGCGAGGCCGCGCCGGGCGCCGTGCCGGCCGTACCACCGCCGCGCCCGGCGGAAGAGGGACCCGGCGGGGCCGTCCGGGTGCGGTGTCGGCTGCGGGTGATCCGCCGTACGAACCCCGGGGCGTACGTCCCCCACGCCCTCACCGGTCACTCCCACACCACCCACACACCTCTCGGCACAGCACCACGGTCCCGGAGACCCGGGTCCTCCAGGGTCTCCCATCATCCGACCACGGTCTCCCCCCACCCCTCCTCACCTCGGTGGATTCCCGTCCGGTACCCGGGTCCTGCCCCCGGACCGCCCCGGACCCCGGTCCGGAACGGGCTCCGTTCCCGCGCACGATGCCCGGCGGGGGGTCGGATTGATGTGCTGGAGACGTTCCCGGAACCCGTTCCGGAACCTGTTCGGCCCGCTCCGAACAGGTTCCGGAACCTGTTCCGTCCGTCCCCGTCCCCGGAAGAGGCCGAAAAGACCATGATCCGCAGTATCACCTCGTTCGCCACGCGGCGACGCTGGCTGACGATCGGCGTCTGGGTGCTGCTCGGCATCGCCCTGAGCGTCGTCGGCCAGTCCCTGATGTACAAGGCCACCGACTCCCAGACCGGGGACTTCCTGCCCAAGGGGTACGACTCCGCCGCCGCCCTGCGGATCGCCGAGGAGGAGTTCGGCGCGAAGCCCGACGCCAACGCGGCGACCGTGCTCCTCTCCCGTACCGACGGGAAGAAGCTGACCGCCGCCGACCGGGACCGGATCGGCAAGATCGTCCGGGAACTCGCCGACCGGCGGATCGAGGCGGCGAAGCCCGAGATGCCGCTGATGGAGGACTACTCCCAGAAGCCCCGGCTCGGGCTGGGGACCGTCGCGCCCGACGGCACGTTCCAGCTGGTCAGCCTCTCCCTCAAGGGCAATATGAACGACCCCGGGCTCCAGGACGTCTACAAGGACTTCCGGGACGACGCCCGGAAGGAGTTCACCGGGGCCGGGATGAAGGCCGGGTTCACCGGCGGTATCGCGTCCTCCGTCGACTCCCTGGAGGCGAGCAAGGAGAGCGAGCAGCTCGTCCACATAGCGACGATCGTCCTGATCCTGCTGCTGAACGTGATCGTCTTCCGCAGCCCGCTGGCCGCCCTGCTGCCGCTGATCGCCTGTGTACTGGTCGGCGGGGTCGCCTCGGGCGCGGTCGCCGGGTTCGCCGTACTCTTCGACATCAATCTCGACGCGTCCGTACCGTCCCTGATCACCGTCGTCCTGCTGGGTATCGGGATCGACTACTTCCTCTTCCTGCTCTTCCGGTTCCGTGAGGAGTTGCGGAACAACCCGGGGGTGAACGCCCGGGAAGCCGCCGCCACGACCGCCGCGAAGGTGGGCGGCGCGGTCACCTCGGCCGGACTGACGATCGTCGCCGCCTTCGCCACCCTCGGCGTCGCCAGCTTCGGGCAGTTCCGGGTGCTGGGCCCGGCGATCGCCGTCTCCGTGCTGGTGATGCTGCTGGCCAGCCTGACCCTGATGCCCGCGATCCTCGCCGTCACCGGCCGGGCCATGTTCTGGCCGTCGAAGGCGTGGCAGCGCGAGCGGCGGGGCGGCTTCGCGGCCCGGCTCGGCTTCGCCGTCGCCCACCGGCCGGTCCGGTACGTGGTCGGCAGCCTGGCCCTGCTCGGACTGCTCTCGGCGGGCGCGCTGGGCGTGAAGATGAGCTACGACATGCCGGAGCAGGACCGTACCGACGCCGTCCAGGTCGCCGACGAGATCGCCCGCAGCATGCCCGCGGGCGCCGTCGACCCGCACACCGTGTACGTCCGCGGCGACAAGCCCCTCGACGAGCGGGCGGTGAACGGACTCGGCGACGCGCTGCGGAAGACCGAGGGCGTGGCGCAGGTCCTGCCCGCGCGGTACGACGCGGATCGCGACGCGGCCAGTATCGGGGTCGTACTGAAGGTGGGGTCGGAGTCCTCGAAGGCGCGTGAGCTGGTGTCGGGGCCGGTCCGGGCCGCGATCTCCGAGCACCGGCCCGACGGGGCGGACGCGCACATCACCGGTACCGCGGCGATCTACGCCGATGTCTCCGAGGCCGTCGAGAAGGATCTGCGGCTGGTCTTCCCGATCGCGGCCGGACTGATCGCGCTGATCCTGCTCCTGCTGCTGCGGTCCCTGGTCGCACCGCTCGTCCTGCTGGTCGCGGTCGGACTCGGCTTCGCGGCCACCCTGGGCTCGGCGACCCTGCTCTTCCAGCACACGCTCGACCGGCCGGGGGTCCTCTTCACCCTGCCGCTGGTGCTCTTCCTCTTCGTGGTGGCGCTCGGTACGGACTACAACATCCTGATCGGCGACCGGATCCGGGAGGAGATGGCGAAGCCCGTCCCGGCCCGGCGGGCCGTCGCCGAGGCCGTACGGCACACCGCGCCCGCGATCGCCACGGCGGGCCTGGTCCTCGCGGGCTCCTTCGGCAGCCTGGCGGCGAGCCCGGCGTCGCAGGAGGTCGGCTTCGCGACGGCGCTGGGGATCCTGCTCTCGGCCCTCGTCCTCTCCCTGGTCCTGGTCCCGGCCCTGGCCGCGATCCTGGGCCGGGCGATGTGGTGGCCCTCGCGGGGCGAGCGGGACGGGCAGAACCAGCAGGACCCGGCGGACCGGCGGGACGGCTCGGACTATCCGCAGTACCCGGGACACCCGGGACACCCCGAGCCGTCGTACGCGGCGGGGTACGGGACCGGGTACGCGCCGGAGCACCCCTCGGCGGACCCCTCCGGGCCGGTGGGCGGTATGCCCCGGAGGTGATCGCACCCCCGAAGTGATCGGATGACAGCGGGACCCGGGCCGGGCGGCCCGGGTCCCGCTTCTCGTGCCTTCTCTTGCTTTCTCGTGCCTTCACCGGGCGGGCCAGTACCGCCCGGCCGGGCGCCCGAAAGGGGCATCACCTGCTGAATCCGCAGGAAAACCAGGTCGGTTGAGCACGCATCTTGTACCGGCTACTATCTCACTCGATAGCTTTACCAAAAGGTATCTGGGGTGAGGACATGTTCTGCTCCGAGGGCGCGCCCGGTTCGCACGGGCCGAACCCGTACACCGGTGGGCCTCCGCCGCACTGCCGTCCTCCGGCATTCGCCACGGCGGCGCCCGCCCGGCCGCGCTGAGACCGCCCGGCGGCCGGCAAAGGCGCACAGGCACCGGCACGGATCCAGGCACCCACGCGGGCAGCGGCCGCGGACACCGGCCGCGGGCACCGGCACCATCGCGCGGCCGGAGACACCGGCAGGACCTTCACCGACGCCCGGAACCCCCGTCCGGCGCGACCAGATCGGCAGGCACACAGGCCGAACGACCTCGGGAGACCATCTTGTCCGTCCAACCTGTCCGATCTGCTCGATCCGTCCGATCCGTCCGGCCGTACGTTCCGGGATCCGGCGGATCCGGAACGCGCGCGGCCCGGCGGGGAGTCACCCGGCGGGGAGTCACCCGGTGAACCGGTCCCGCCATGAGATAGCCGTCGTCGGCGCCGGACCGCGCGGACTCTCCGTACTGGAGCGGTTCTGCGCCCGGTTCGCCCGTGAGCGCCCCGGAACCCCGGTCACCGTGCACGTGGTGGACCCCTTCCCGCCAGGACCCGGAGCCGTATGGCGGACCGACCAGAGCCGCCATCTGCTGATGAACACGGTGGCGTCCCAGGTCACGGTCTTCACCGACGACTCGGTGACCATGACGGGACCGGTGACCGAAGGGCCGAGCCTCTACGAGTGGGCCCGGTTCCTCACCCTGATGGGCCCGCTGGGGGAGTTGACCGATGCCGTCCTCCCCGAGGTCAGGGGGCTCGGACCGGACGACTACCCGACCCGGGCCCTCTACGGCCGCTATCTGGAGTGGGCGTTCCGGCGGGTGGTCGGCACCGCCCCGGCCCCGGTCACCGTACGGGTCCACGGTGGCCGGGCGGTGGCCCTGGACGACGAACCCGGCGGCGAGCAGCGGCTGCGGCTGGAGGACGGCACCGTCCTGGCGGGCCTGGCGTCGGTGGTGCTCGCCCTGGGACACACCCCGTCCCGGGCCGACCGCGCCCAGAACGGGCACGCCGCCTTCGCGCGCCGCCACGGACTTTGCTACGTCCCCCCGGCCAACCCGGCCGATCTGGACCTCTCCTCGGTCGCGCCCGGCGAGACCGTACTGCTCCGCGGCCTCGGCCTGAACTTCTTCGACCACATGGCGCTCTTCACCGAGGGCCGGGGCGGCACCTACGAACGGACCGGCGACCGGCTCGTCTACCGGCCGTCAGGGGCGGAGCCGCGGCTGGTCGCGGGGTCGCGGCGCGGGGTCCCGTACCACTCGCGCGGCGCCAACGAGAAGGGCGCGTACGGCCGCTACTTACCGCGGCTGCTGACCGTCGGGACCGTCGCCCGGCTACGCGGCCGGGGCGATACCGGGATCGACTTCCACACCGAGCTGTGGTCCCTGATCTCCCGCGAGGTCGAGTGCGTCTACTACGAGGTCCTGCTGCGCCGGGCGGGCCGGGCCAACGACGCCGAACGGCTGGCCGCTCCGTACCTGGCCGCCGAGACCGCCGGGGAACGGACGGCCGTACTGGACCGGTTCGGGGTCGCCGCCGGGGACCGCTGGGACTGGGACCGGATCGCCCACCCGCACCGGGACCGCGAGTTCACCGGGCCCGCCGAGTACCGGAGCTGGCTCATCGGCTATCTCCAAAAGGACCTCGCGGAGGCCCGGCAGGGCAATGTCAGCGGACCGGCGAAGGCCGCCCTCGACGTCCTGCGCGATCTGCGCAACGAGGTCCGGCTCGCCGTCGACCACGCCGGGCTCACCGGCGAATCGCACCGCGCCCACCTGGACCACTGGTACACGCCCCTCAACGCCTTCCTCTCGATCGGACCGCCCGCGGGCCGGATCGAGGAGATGATCGCGCTGATCGAGGCGGGCGTCCTCGACGTCCTCGGGCCCGGGCTGCGGATCGCCGCCGACGACGAAACCGGAGTGTTCACCGCCCGGTCCGAGACCATCGGCGGGGAGCCGGTGCCGGGCCGGGTACTGATCGAGGCCCGGCTGCCGGTACCCGACCTGCCGGAGACCGCCGATCCGCTCCTCGCCCATCTGCTCGCGTCCGGCCAGGCCCGCCCGCACACGGTGCCCGGGGCGCCCGGCGGGACCGGCTACCGGACGGGCGCGGTCGCGGTCACCGAACGGCCCTGCCATGTGATCGACGCCCAGGGCCGCCCCCATCCCCGCCGATTCGCCTACGGAGTACCGACCGAGGCCGTGCACTGGGCCACCGCCGCGGGCATCCGCCCCGGCGTGGACTCCGTGACGCTGGGGGACTCCGACGCGATCGCCGCCGCGCTGATGGCGCCCCTCCTGGACCCGGCGGCGGCGCCCCTGCCGGATCCGGCGGCCCCGGGACCCGGCCCGCACACCATGTCCGAGGTGACGCTGTGAACGATCGCACGGCCGAACCGGCGGATACGACCGCCGAGCCGGACACCGGTCTGCTGACGCCCGTCCGGGCGGGCACCCCCGTCGAAGCGGCCGTCGGCGACCGGGCCTGGCTCCAGGCCATGCTGGACGCCGAGGCGGCGCTCGCCCGGTCCCAGGCCCGGCTCGGCACCATGCCGAAGAGCGCGGCGGCGGTGATCACCGAGGCGGCCCGGGCGGAGCGGTTCGACTGCCGCGCGATCGCCCTGGGCAGCCGGGAGACGGCCAACCCCGTGGTCGGCCTGGTCCGCGCCCTCACCGACGCCGTGGCGGAGGCCGACCCGGTCGCCGCCGAGTACGTCCACCGGGGCTCCACCAGCCAGGACATCCTCGACACCGGCGCGATGCTGGTATCGCGGAACGCCCTGCGGCTCGTCGTGGCCGATCTGACGCGCGGCTCGGAGCTGCTGGCCCGGCTCGCCGCCGGGCACCGCGACACCCCGATGGCCGGACGCACCCTCGGACTCCAGGCCGTACCCATCACCTTCGGACTGAAGGCGGCGGGCTGGCGGCGGCTGCTGGACGACTGCGCCGACCGGCTCGGGCGGCTGCTCGACGGCGGGCTCCCGGTCTCGCTCGGCGGTGCCGCCGGGACCCTGGCCGGATATCTGGAGTACGCGGAGCTGGACGGCCCGGAGCGGGCCGGGGACACCGGCTCGTACGTACGGGAACTCGGCCGTACCTTCGCCGAGGAGACCGGGCTCGCGGACCCGGCGCTGCCCTGGCACGCGCTCCGTACCCCGATCGCCGATCTGGCGGGCGCGCTCGCCACCACCGCCGGGGCGCTGGGCAAGATCGCCCTGGACGTCCAGTCGCTCGCCAGGACCGAGGTCGCGGAGGTCTCGGAGCCGGGCGGGGCGGGGCGGGGCGCGTCGTCGGCGATGCCGCACAAGCGCAATCCGGTCCTGGCCACGCTGATCCGGGCCGCCGCCCTTCAAGTGCCGGTCATCGCGGCGGGTCTGACGCAGTGTCTGCTGGCCGAGGACGAGCGTTCGGCCGGCGCCTGGCACGCGGAGTGGGAGTTGCTGCGGAGCTGTCTGCGGCTGACCGGAGGCGCCGCGCACACGGCCGTCGAACTGCTCGCCGGGCTGCGGGTGCACCCCGAGCGGATGCTGGAGAACCTGTCCGTCACCGGCAGTCAGGTCGTCTCCGAGCGGGTCGCCGCGGCCCTCGCCCCGCATCTGGGCCGGGCGGCGGCGAAGGCCCTGCTCACCGAGGCGTCGGCGACGGCCGAGCGGGAGGGCCGGACCCTCGGGGAGGTTCTGGCGGCCCACCCCGGGGTCGGGGACCGGCTCGGGCCGGAGCGGCTGGCCGTACTCCTCGATCCGCTCCGCTACACGGGAGCGTCGGCGGAACTCGTGGACCGCGCCCTGGAGTCCGGCCGCGAGACCGGACCGGCGGACGGCGGACCGGCGGCGGACCGGGCCGGCGGCTGACCGCCCCGACGGCCGACCGGACCGGCTGACCGCGCGACGGCCCGGTCGGTCGCCGGTGCCGTGACCACCCGGCCGCCCGGGAGACGGACGGCAAAGAAGGCAGGGCGAACGGCGAAGGACGGCCGCCTCGGTGGGCAACTGTGCACAGCGCACGGTTGCCCACCCCCGGCCCGGTCCCGGCAGCCGCCCGTACGAGCCCGGCGGACACCCGGTGTCAGGAGAGGCATGGAACCGATGACTACCGCGGACGCCCACCCCATTCACCCCGCGAACCCCGCGAACCCCGCGGACCCCGCGCACCACCGGCTCCCCGGACGTTCGCGGCAGCAGCCCACCGCCGCGTCGCCGGTGCCGCTCTCCGTCCTGCGGCCCGCCGACTCCCCCCGCACCGTCCCGGAGAACGCGGAGCATCTGCGGGCCCTGATGGCCGCCGAGGAAGCCCTGCCGCCGATCGTCGTACACCGCCCGACCATGCGGATCGTCGACGGTACGTACCGGCTGCGCGCCGCCGAGCTGCGGCGGCGGGAGGAGATCCAGGCGCGGTTCCTCGACTGCACCGCCGACGAGGCGTTCCTGTACGCCGTCGAGGCCAACACCCGGCACGGTCTGCCGCTGACGTTCGCCGAGCGCACGGCGGCGGCGGAACGCGTCCTGCTGACCCATCCCCATTGGGCGGACCGGGCGATCGCCGCCGTGACCGGCCTCTCCCCCCATACCGTCGCGTCCCTGCGCCGGGACGCCGACCCCGGTACGGACTCCCCCGGCACGGCGTCGGCCGAGCGTCTGGGCCGGGACGGCCGGGTACGGCCGCTGAGCACGGCGGGGGGCCGCCGCGAGGCGCAGCGGCTGCTGGCCTGCTCCCCCGGTTCGTCGATGCGGGAGATCGCCCGGCGGACCGGACTCGCCCCGGCCACCGTCCGCGACGTACGGAACCGGATGCTGCGCGGGGAGGATCCCGTACCGGCGCGGCAGCGGGCGGGTGAGCGCCACCGGGACCGTACGGAGCCCGGCGCCGCCGCCCCGGAACAACCGGCCGCGCGGGACCGGGACGTCAGCAATGGTGCGAGCGGCGGGGGCGGGCAGGACCCGGCGGACGTCTACCGGCGTCTGTGCGGCGACCCGGCGATGCGGCAGAGCGAGACGGGCCGGCTGCTGCTGCGGCTGCTGAGCGCGCTCGCGCTCTCCGCCGCGCACTGGCAGGGGCTCGCCACCGAACTGCCGCCGCACCGCGTGGACACCGTCACCGGTCTCGCCCTGGAGAACGCCCGGGTGTGGGACAGCTTCGCCCGGCGGGCCCGGGCGGCGCACCGGATCCCGCCCGGACCCGCCGACGGGCTCCCGGCCCCCGGCACCGGCCGTCAGTAGGTGACGGCACCGGTCTCAATAGGTGACCGTGCGGGTCGTGGGTCCGTAGGGCGCGGCGTCCAGCCAGCGACCGGCGGCCGGCCGGTGGGCGGCGACGCGGGCGGCGGCCCACTGCCGGACCCGCTGCCCGCGCCGCTCCGCCAGCAGATGGTCGAGGGCGGCGCCCGCGGCCCGTACGTTGGCGATCGCGGCGGCCCGCCGCTCGGCCGCGTACCGGGGGACCGTGCCTTCGGCGACGGCGCGGGCGGCCTCGACGGCGTCCACGACACCGGAGTTCATCCCGCGCGCGCCGAACGGCGGCAGCAGGTGGGCGGCCTCGCCCGCCAGCAGTACGCGGTGGTGGGTGTCGGTGAAGCGGGCGGCGACGCGGCGCTGGAAGCGGTAGACCGAGGTCCAGGTGATCCGTACGGGGGAGATGCCGGGGAGCAGGCCCGGCACCCAGCGGTCCGCGGTGGCGGCCGTCCGCCGGGCGTCGTCGCCCGGGCGGCACTGGACGTCGACCCGCCAGCCGCCCCGGAACGGGACCAGCAGCACATTGCGGCCCCCGGCGGCGGGGTGCCGGTAGTGGAAGACGCGTGCGGCGCCGGAACCGGGCGCCGCCTCGACGTCGACCACCACGAACTCCGTCTCCGACGTACTCCCCTCCAGTTCGATCCCGGCGCGGTCACGGACGGCGGACCGGGCGCCGTCGGCCGCGATCACATATCCGGCGTCGTAGGCCGCACCGGCGGCGGTACGCAGCCGGACCCCGTCGGGGCGGCGCTCCAGCTCCCGTACGGCATCGCCCCAGACCGTGCGGATACCCGCCGCGTCGCAGGCCCGGCGCAGCACGTCCTCGACCTCGTTCTGCGCGAGACAGGTGAAGGGGACCGGCCCTGAGGGGGCGGGATAGACCCGGTGGTGGACCCGGCGGCCCGCCCAGAGGGTGCTTCTGGTGCTCCAGACCAACCCCCGCCCGGTGATCTCCGAGCGGAGCCCGGGGTCGACCCGGGCGAGGTGGTCGAGGGTGGCCCGGTGGACGAAGACGGCCCGGCTGCCGGGGCGTACCGCGTCCCGGGGGCGGGCCTCCAGGAGCACGGTCTCCAGGCCCCGGGCGCGCGCCGCCAGGGCCGCGGTGAGCCCGACCGGCCCGGCACCCACCACGGCGACGGCGACGGCGGATACGGGCGCGGGTACGGGTACGGGCGCGTCGCTCATGCCGTCCTGCCGAGCGGTACGCGGAGCTCCGGGAGCGGCGCCGCGCGGCCGGAGTGCGGCGGCGCCACGGCGGGATGGAACGTCTCTTGTACGTAGAGCGGCGCCTCGCCCTCCAGATGGATCAGGTACTCCCGGGCGGCGGCGGGCGCGGCACCGTCCGGTCCCGGCCAGACGCCCAGACCGGTCGTGAGGAGCGTCCGCCGGTTCGGTACGCCGAGCCGGGCCAGGGCACGGCCCATGGGGGCGGTCCGGCCGGTGACCGACGCGGCGACCGAGGCGTCGGACGGCAGCCGGCCGAGCACCAGATTGCGGGAGACCACCCGGCCCCGGGGGGTCACCAGTTCCGTACGGCGGGACAGCGCCGGAACGCCGGGGGCCAGCCGCAGTACGGCCCGGAGCGCCGGGTCGGCCGGTTCCGGCGCGGCCGGGGTCTGCTCCAGGACCCGGATCCGCAGGGGGTGTCCGCCGTGCCGCTCCAGCAGCTCGGTGGTGAGTCCCCGGTGGGCCAGCAGCCGCCGGGTGAAGGCGTCGTGGAACGCCTCCACCGGGAGGGCCCGCAGCAGCGGTCGGACGCGGATCGGTCTGCTCGGGGCGGCGGACATGGCGGGCCCTCTTCACTGGTGTCGGAGGTACGGAAGCCGGTGCTCGGGCGGCGGTGGGCCCGGCACGGCGAACAGAGGTGGTCAGGCGCCGGGGGCGTAGTGGCCCGCGACGCGGCGGGAGGTGACCGCGACCCGGTTGTAGGCATTGATCACCACGATGATCCAGAGGAGCTGGGCGAGCTGCTCCGCTCCGAAGACCTTCACCGTGCGCTCGTACACGTCGTCCGGGACGTGGCCGTCGTGGATCAGCGTGACGGCCTCGGTGAACTCCAGTGCCGCGCGCTCCCGTTCGGTGAAGAAGGGCGCTTCCTCCCAGGTGGCGAGGGCGTAGAGGCGCTGCTCCGACTCGCCCGAGCGGCGGGCGTCGATGGTGTGCATATCGACGCAGAAGGCACAGCCGTTGAGCTGTGAGGCCCGGATGCGGACCAGTTCGACCAGCGCGCCTTCGAGACCGGACTCCCCGGCGGCCCTGGCGGCGGTCGAGGCCAGTCGGTGCATCGACTGGTAGGTCTGCCCGGAGAGGGCGTCGAGGTCGAGATTCCGGCTGCTCCCATTAGTCATGGCGGGACAGTAGGAGCGGCCCGCCGACGGCGGCCAGTGCCCGGTCCGGCAGTTGACCGGGGCGGCTCCGGGCAATGCTTGACCGCCAAGATGCCTCACGGAAAAGGTAATTCGGGACGGGGCAGGGCAGGAGCGGGGGCATGGCCCGGAACAGGCCGGGCAGCCGGGGCGGGAGAACCCCGGCCGGCCCCTCCCGGCCACCCCCCTCGGACCCGCCGCACACCCTCGTTCCGCCCTCACCCCCGCCCCTCGCCCCGGCCCGGCCCGGCAGGCGTACCCGCCCTGGCTCCACGGCACTCCGCGCGCACTCGCGACCGATACCCCGGTGCCAGGTGGCACCCATCCGACGAAACGGCTGGACCTATGACTGAGCTGGCAGACGACACCCCGGCGGCGGGGAGTTCCGGTACGGCTCCCGGGGCTCCCGGGACTTCGACCGCGTCGCCGGGATCGCCGGGATCACCGAATCCCGAGGCCCCGGAGCATCTGCGCGCCATTCTGAACTGGCACTTCGACCCGGCGACGGGCTCCCCGTTCTGGCTGCGCGAGGCCGCCGGGCTCGGCTTCGACCCGCTCACCGACATCAAGGACTGGGCCGACCTGCGCCGCTTCCCGGACCTCAGCGGCAAGTTGCGGACCGTCCCGGTGGAGGCGCTGATCCCGGCCGGGAGTACAGGCGGCGGATTCGAGGTCTTCGAATCAGGCGGCACCGTCGGAGCCCCCAAACGCGTGGTGGACTCCACCGCGCGGACCGCCAACGTCGACTGGGTGAGCGAGATCCTGGCCGGACACGGCTTCCCGGGCCGGGGACACTGGCTCCATGTCGGCCCCACCGGGCCGCATGTCGTCGGCCGGACCGTCCGGCACCTGGCACAGCTCCGCGATTCCCTCTGCTTCACCCTGGACTTCGATCCCCGCTGGGTGAAGCGGCTGATCGCCTCCGGCCGCCCCGAACTCGCCGCCGAGTACCGCGAATATCTGCTCGACCAGATCGAACTCGTCGTCGCCAGCCAGAACATCGCCGTCCTGTTCATCACTCCGCCGGTCCTTGAGGCGGTCTGTGGCCGCCCCGGCCTGTACGAGCGGCTGGAACGGTCCCTGGAGGCGATCCTGTGGGCCGGTACCAGTATCAGCGCCGAATCGCTGCACCAGATCGAGGAGACCTTCTTCCCCCGGGCCAGGGTCGCGGCGATCTACGGCAATACGGTGATGGGCATCGCCCCGCAGCGCCCCCGGGAGAGCGGCGACGAACACCCCTGCGTCTTCCGGCCCTACTTCCCGCAGTCCGTGGTGGAGCTGGTCCACCCCGAGACCGGCCTTCCGGTCGCCTACGGGGAACGCGGCCAGGTCCTCGTCCACCAGCTCAGCCGGGACATGTTCCTGCCCAATGTGCCGGAACGGGACACCGCCGTACGAGTCCGGCCCGGCAAGGGTGACGACATCGACGGCCTCGCAGACATCCAGCCCCTGCGGACCGAGGGCGCGCCGACCGCGATCGAGGGGGTCTACTGATGTCCGAACCCCTGCCCGCCGTCGATCCCGTCATCGGCGGGAGGGACGTCCCCAGCCGGGACCGCACGGTCCTCACCGCCCTCGACGGCTCCCCGCTCGCCTCTGCCGGGCTGGCGCCCCGGCTGCTCGCCCAGGCCGCCTTCAACCGGATGCGGGCGGCGGACCCGGCACCAGCCCCGGTACCCGAACTGTTCGCCGCCGCCGGTGAACTCTTCGCCACGGCCGAACTGGCCGGAGAGTCGCCGGAGACGTACCGCCGCCGGGTCGTCCTCGCCACGGGCACCCCGTACGGCGCCGTCGACCGTGCGGTCGGCAACATCAGGAACAGCCTGGGGATGATCGACCGGATCAACCGGGCGGAGCTGCCCGCGCCCTTCGCCGTACCCGGCTGCCGCACGGTCTGGGTCCCGCGCGGCGCGCTGCTCGCCGCCGTCGTCCCCAACAACCACCCCGAGCCCAACGTCACCTGGGTACGCGCCCTCGCCATGGGCGCCCGGGTCCTGGTCCGCCCCGGCAGCAAGGACCCCTTCACCCCGCGCAGGCTCGTCGCCGCCCTGCTCGCCGCAGGTCTCGACCCGGACACCGTGGCATTCCTGCCCTGTGACCACGAGTCGGGCGAGAACCTGCTGGCCAGGGCCGATCTGGGGCTGGTGTACGGCGGCCCGGCGGCGGCGGCCCGGTTCGGCCGGCGCAACGACGTCCTCGTCCGGGGCCCCGGCCGCAGCAAGGTCCTGCTCGGCCCCGGGGACCAGAAGGACGAGGAACTCCTGGACGACCTCGCCGACTGGATCTCCGACGACGGCGGGGTGCGGTGCAACAACATCTCCCTCGTCCTCACCGGCGGTTCCGTCCACGACCTCGCCGAGGCGCTGGCGGAGCGGCTCGCCGCCCTCCCGGTCCGTCCGGTCACCGACGAGCGCGCCGCCCTCCCGGCGCTCGGCCCCGAACACGGCAAGGCCCTCGCGGACCACGCCGTCGGCCTGGCCGCCGCCGACGGGGCGCGCGACCACAGCAGCCACCGCTACGGCGGCTCCCTGCTCGCCGACCCGGGCGACGGCACCGTGGTGCTGCGCCCCCTGGTGATCTCCGTCGGCCGCGCCGACGCCCCGCCCGCCGGGACCGAACTCGGTTTCCCCTTCGTCGTGGTGGCGCCCTGGCGGCCCGCCGACGGGGTCGCACCGCTGCGGGAGTCGCTGGTCGTCGGGCTGCCCGGCGAGCACGCGGAGCTGGCCGGGGCCGTACTGCGCGAGCCGTCCGTACGGAAGGTGGTCACCGGGCGGGTCCGGCCGTGGTCCGGCGCGCCCGAGACACCGCACGACGGCAGCCTGGCCCAGTTCCTGCTGGAGCCGAAAGGCCTGATCACGGCCGAAACCGAGCCCGGGCCCGAGCCCGCGTACGGAACCGGGCCCGCGACGGGTGCCGGTGCCACGACCGGTACCGGGCCCGCGGCCTGACGGCCCGTACACGCGGCCCCGCCCGTGGCCCCGCCCTCCACCGACGGAAGTGAGTAAGCCGTGACCTTCGCCGATGTACCACCGGCCGCCGCGGAACCGGCCGTCCTCCCCGTACCGCCCGCCGTCAACTGGCGCAATCTGCCCGCCGAACAGCAGCCGAGCTGGCCCGACGCCCATGAGGTGGACCGGGTCCAGGACCAGTTGTCGCTGGCCCCCGCCCTCACCGCCCCCGCCGATGTCCGCCGGCTGGGCTCCGCCCTCGCCCATGTCGCCGCCCGCCGGTCCTTCCTGCTCCAGGCGGGCGACTGCGCCGAACCCCTGGGCGCCCGGGGACTGGCCGCCGTCGCGGGCAAGCACCGGATCGTGGGCGAGATGGCCGAGATCATCAGCGACGGCGCCGCCCTGCCCACCGTCACCGTCGGCCGGATCGCGGGCCAGTACGCGAAGCCGCGTTCCCGGCCCGAGGAGACCGTCGACGGGCGGCGGCTGCCGGTCTACCGCGGCGACATGGTCAACTCCCACGCCCCCGACGAGACCGCCCGCACCCCCGACCCTCGGCGAATGCTCGCCGCCTACTCCAGCGCCCGGGCCGTCCTCGGCGAACTCCACCGGATCGCCCACGGGACCGCGTCCGGACTGCTGCCGGAACACCCGGCCGACCTGCACGGCCCCGGACTGCCCACCCGCGCCTGGGACGGCAGCCTGCGCTCCGTACTCAAGGAGTACGGCCGGACCGTCGAAACGGCCGGGGGCTGGCACCGGACCGGGCTCTGGACCAGCCACGAGATGCTGGTCCTGGATTACGAGCAGTGCCTGGTCCGCCGGGACGCGCACACCGGGGAGCAGTATCTGCTCTCCACCCACCTGCCCTGGATCGGGGAACGGACCCGCCGGACCGACGGCGCCCATGTCGCCTTCCTCGCCCGGGTCGCCAATCCGGTGGCCGTCAAGATCGGCCCCGGCGCCCGCCCCGAGGACGTCATCGGGCTCTGCGCCCGGCTCGACCCGCACCGCAGGGCCGGACGGCTCACCCTGATCACCCGGTTCGGCGCCGGGCCGATCCGGGAAGCCCTCCCGGCCCTGGTCACGGCCGTCCGCGACGCGGGGCACGACGTGGTCTGGGCCTGCGACCCGATGCACGGCAACACCGTCACCACCGCGAACGGCGTCAAGACCCGCCGGATGAGCGCCGTACTCGACGAGACCACCGGATTCTTCGAGGTCCTGTTCCGGGCCGGCGAGTGGCCGGGCGGCGTCCATCTCGAAGTCGCGGGCGCCCATGTGACGGAGTGCCTGGGCGACGGCGGACCCGGACACGAGGCGGGCCTCGGCCGCGCCTACCGGTCCCTGTGCGACCCCCGGCTCAACGACGACCAGGCGCGGCTGGCCGCCAGGACCGTCGCCGAACTGCTCGCCAAGGGATGAACCGGCCCCGGGCCGGCCGACCGTCCGCGACTTCCCAGAAAGCCGAGCCATGAGAACTCTGCTGATCGACAACTACGACTCGTACACCTACAACCTCTTCCAGCTGATCGCCGAGGTCAACGACGCCGAACCCGTCGTCATGACCAATGACGCGCTGCGGGCCCATGACGACGCCGACCTCGACCTGTCCGCCTTCGACAATGTCGTGATCTCCCCCGGGCCGGGCCATCCGGCCCGCGAACGCGACTTCGGGATCTCCGCCCGCGCCATCGCCGCATCGGACGTCCCCCTGCTCGGCGTCTGCCTCGGCCACCAGGGCATCGGCCACGCCGAGGGCGCGGCCGTGGTGCCCGCCCCCGAACCCCGGCACGGCTATCTGAGCCGGATCGACCACGACGGGCAGGATGTCTTCGCCGGACTGCCGCAGGGCTTCACCGCCGTGCGCTACCACTCGCTGAGCGTCGCCGAACCCCTCCCCTCCACCCTGGAGGCGACGGCCTGGTCCGAGGACGGCGTCGTCATGGGCCTGCGGCACCGCACCCGGCCGCTGTGGGGCGTGCAGTTCCACCCGGAGTCCGTATGCACCGAGTACGGCCGCCGGATGCTGGCCAACTTCCGCGACCTCACCCGGGCCCGGGGCCGATCCGCCCCCGCCCGTACCACCGCCGCCACCACCGCCCCCGCCGTCACCGGGATCGCCGGAGCCACCGAAGCCGCCGGGCCGATCGCGACCGCGCCCGCCCGTACCGCCCCCGGCCCGGCGGAACCGGCCGCCGGATACCGGATCCAGCTCCGGACCATCGAGACGGCCGTCGACACCGAGGCCGCCTTCACCCGGCTCTACGCGGACTCCCCGGCCCCCGCCTTCTGGCTCGACAGCGCCCATGTCGAGCCGGGCCGCTCCCGGTTCTCCTATCTCGGCGACGCGTCCGGACCCCTCGCCGAGACCGTCCGCTACCGGCTGGCCGACGGCGAGGTGGAGACCGTCCGCGGCGACGGCACCCGGGAACGGACACCGGGCACGGTCTTCGACTACCTCCAGACCCAGCTCCGCCGCCGCCGGGTCGACGTCACCGACGTCCCGTTCGACTTCACCGGCGGCTACGTCGGCTACTTCGGCTACGAACTCAAGGGCGACCTCGGCTCGGTCAACAAACACGTCGCGCCGACCCCGGACGCCGCCTGGATCTTCGCCGACCGGGTGATCGTCGTCGACCACCAGCAGGACAGCACCTATCTGCTCGCCCTCAGCGACTCCACCCCCGGCACCGAGGCCGCCGCCACCCGCTGGCTGGACCGGACCGCGGCCGCCCTGCTCTCACTGCGGCCGCCGACGCCCGTCCCCGCCACCGGCGGCGGCACCGACCCGGAGCGGTGGCTCGCCCACGACCGGGCGGAGTACCGGGCCCGGATCGGCGAGATCCAGCGGAACCTGCGGGCCGGCGAGACCTACGAGGTCTGCCTCACGACCTCGCTCCGGCTGCCCGCCGACGGCGACGGCTACACCTACTACCGGGCCCTGCGCCGCGCCAACCCCGCCCCGTACGCGGCCTATCTGCGGCTGCCCGGGGTCGAGATAGCCAGCTCGTCGCCGGAACGATTCCTCAGTATCGACCGCTCCGGCACCGTGGAGACCAAGCCGATCAAGGGGACCGTGCCCCGGAGCACCGACCCCGACCAGGACGAACGGCTCCGCGCCTCCCTGGCGGCCAGCGCCAAGACCCGGGCCGAGAACCTGATGATCGTGGACCTGCTCCGCAACGACCTCGGCCGGGTCTGCGAGGTCGGCAGCGTGCACGTACCCCGGCTGATGGCCACCGAGAGCTACGCCACCGTGCACCAGTTGGTCTCCACCGTCCGGGGGCGGCTGAAGCCGGACGCCGACGCCGTCGACGTGGTCCGCGCCTGCTTCCCCGGCGGCTCGATGACCGGCGCGCCCAAGCTCCGGACGATGGAACTCATCGACGGACTGGAGCCGGAGGCGCGCGGCGTCTACTCCGGGTCGATCGGGCTGCTCTCCGCCAACGGCACCGCCGATCTGAACATCGTGATCCGTACCGCGGTCCGGGTGGACGACCAGTGGCGGGTCGGGGCCGGGGGCGCGATCGTGCTCGACTCCGACGCCGACGACGAGTTCGACGAGATGGTCCTCAAGGCCGCGGCCCCGCTGCGCGCCTACCGCGCCGCGGACCCGGTGCCCGCACGGCGGTGAGGAGACCGGCCCGCGGGGACCGCCGCCGCGCCCGGCGCCCCCGCCGTCCGGGCACGGCACCCCCCGGCCCCGTACGCCACGGCATGTCACGGCACGCCACGGCCCCGCTCCCTCCCGTACCGACCGACGATGAGGAGTCACTCAGGTGAACACGGCCGCAGCCCTCGAGCTGACCGCCGCGGAGCACGGGTGGACGACACGTACCGCCTTCCACGAAGGGGACCGCTCCATCACCCACGGGGAGGTGCACGAGCTGTCCGCCAAGGCCGCCCGGGTACTCGCCGAGCACGGCGTGGAGACCGGCCGCCGGGTCCTGATCGCCCTCCCGGACGGCATCGCCTGGGTCGTCGCCTTCCTGGCCACCGCCCGGCTCGGCGCCGTGGCGGTCCTCGTCAACCCCCGGCTCACCGCCGACCGCCACCGCTACATCGCCGAGGACAGCGCCGTCTCCCTCGTCGTCGCCGGGGCGGAGTTCGCCGACCACCTGCCGGACCACCCCCGGATCGGCGGCGGCGAACTGCTCGACAGCGCCGCCACCCGGCTGCCCGCCCCGGCGGCCCCCGTCGACGGCGACCACCCCCTCTATCTCCAGTACACCTCGGGCACCACCGGCCTCCCCAAGGGAGTCGTCCACCGCCACGCGGACCTGGAGCGCTACCACACGGGCGCCGGGGCGCGAATCCTCGAAATCGGCCCGGACGACGTCATCCACTCGGTCTCGAAGCTCTTCTTCGCCTACGGACTCGGCAACTCCCTGGCGTTCCCCCTGTGGTCCGGCGCCCGCGCGGTCCTGGAGCCGGGACCGCCGAAGCCCGCCCGGATCGCGGCCCTCGCCGCCGAACACCGGGTCAGCTATCTCTTCGCCGTCCCCTCCGCCTACGCCAATCTCCTCGCCGAGACCGACCCGGCCGACTTCACCACCGTCCGCGCCGCCGTCTCCGCCGGTGAGCGGCTGACCGGCGAACTCCGCGAACGCGCCACCGCCTTCCTCGGCGCCCCGGTCTACGACCAGCTCGGCTCCACCGAAGCCGGGCACGCCATCACCACCAACGGCCCCGGCCACCACGTCCCCGGCACCATCGGCCGCCCGGTCCCCGGCTTCGCCGTCGAGGTACGCGACCGGGACGGCCGGCCCGTCCCCGACGGCACCCCCGGCGAACTGTGGATCAGCGGCCCCACGATCACCCCCGGCTACCACAACCTGCCCCGGGAGACGGCCCGGAACCTGGTCGACGGCTGGCTCAACACCCATGACCGGGTGGTCCGGACCGCCGACGGCTGTCTCGTCCACGAGGGCCGTACCGACGACCTCGAAATGGTCGGCGGTGTCACCTTCTCCCCGGTGGAGGTCGAGCGGGTACTGGCCCGGCATCCGGCGGTCCACGACGTCGCCGTCGCCTGTCTGCCCGACGAACGGGGCGCTTCGAAGCTCCGCGCCTTCGTCGTCCCGACGCGTACCGGACCCGTACCCGAGAACCTCGAACCGGAGCTGGTAGCCCTCGCCCGCGCCCATCTGGAGCCGTACAAGGTCCCGCGCGGTGTGGCGGTGGTCGACGCCCTGCCGCGTACCGCCACCGGGAAGCTCCAGCGGTTCGCCGTCCGGCGGGGCACGTGGTGAACCGGCCCGCCGCCGGTCCCCGCCCGCCCGTCTCCTCCACCGTCCCCCGTAGAGAAACCCGTAGAGAAATCCGAAGAGAAAGCAGCCGCGCCATGTTCACCTTCCCCCGGCTCGCCAAGCGCGCCAACCCCTCGCCGGAACGGGCCTTCTACCTCGGTCTGCTGTGGGAGAGGGCCGCCGCGAAGCACCCCGGCACCCCGGTCACCCTCGACCAGCCGCTGGCTACCTTCCCCGACCTCGGCACCGACTTCGACTACGCCTCACTCGCCGATGTGGTGGCCGATCTCGCCGCCCGGCTCTGGGAGCTGGGCGTCCGGCCGAGCGAGCGGATCGCCGTCCACAAGACCGACAACTTCGACATCGCCCTGCTCGCCTGCGCGGCGGCCCGGATCGGCGCGGTCCCGGTGATGATCTCCTCCGCGCTCTCCGGCGAGATCGTGGGCCAGTTGCTGACCCGGCTGGAAGGGCCGTGGCTGATCACCGATGACGCCAAGCTGACCGGCCCGCTGGACGGCCTGCCCGTCCAGGATCTGACCCGGGGCACACTGCTCGCCGGTACCGAGCGCCATGGTGACCTGCCGCTGATCGCCGAGGTCGAGGGGGCGCCCCGGCGGCCCGCCGTACGGATGCACTCCTCCGAGCCCGCCCTCATCACCCACACCTCGGGCACCACCGGTGTCTCCAAGCTGATGGTCCACAACGCCCGGGCGCTCTTCCACCGGCTGCTGCCCCAGCAGATCATCGCCTGGCCGATCCGCGGGTCGGAGACCGTAGCGCTCTGCATGTCGTTCGTGCACTCCCGGTTCTTCCACTCCCTCGGCGTCTTCCTGAACTACGGCAATCCGCTGGTCGTGCTCAGCGACCCCGACCCCGACAAGATCGCGCCGATCTTCGTCCGGCACCGCCCGGGTCTCGTCGAGACCCATCCGAACAACTTCATCCAGTGGGAAGACCTGGTCGACGCGCCCGGCGCCCCGCTCTCCAGCGTCCGCTACTACAGCAGCACCTTCGACGCCATCCACCCCCGCACCATCCAGCGGCTGCTGGCCGCGTCCCGGCGCCCCCGCCCGCTGCTGATCCAGCTCTACGGGCAGAGCGAGACCGGCCCCATCTCCGGGGCCTGGTACACGGAGAAGAGCGCCGGGCGGAACGACGGGCGCGACGTCGGCTACGTCCTGCCGGGCTTCATCAGGCTCCGGGTCGTCGACGACAACGGCCGGGTCCTGCCGCGGAACCAGCCGGGCCATCTCGAACTGCGCGGCCGGGGCACCATCATGACCTACCTGGGCGAGCACGAACGCTATCTGCGGAACATCACCGACGGCTGGTGGCGGCTGGGCGACATGGGCTATCTGGGGAGGTTCGGCAAGCTGCATCTGATCGACCGCGAGGTCGACCGGATCGACCACATCGACAGCAATCTCGAACTGGAGGACACCCTGATGTCCCGGCTGGAGGAACTGCTGGAGGCGATCATCGTGATCGGCCCCGGCGGCGAGCCCGTACCGGTGATCTGCACCCGCCGCGACGAGCCCCTCGACCCCGAGCGGTGGGCCCGCGCCACCGCCGATCTGCCACCGCTGGCCGCCCCGCTGCACTGGCCGTTCAACGACGTGCCGCGGACCTCGACCTGGAAGGTCCGCCGGGTCGAGATCACCAAGATGCTCCGCGAGCAGACGGCACCGGCCCCGGCGCCCGGCGCGGCCGACTGACCCGGCCCGATCCGAAGGAAAGACCCCCAGCCCCGCCGAAGCCGCCCCGGGAGACGTACCCCATGCCTGATGAGCACCCCAGCCCGTCCCAGCGGATACCGGTCCTGGTCGTCGGAGCCGGACCGGTCGGACTCACCGCCGCGCTCGCCCTCCGCGGCCGCGGACTCCCCGTCGTCCTGCTGGAGGCCGATCCGAGCGACCGCGTACGGCCCGGCAGCCGCGCCCTGTTCGTCCACCGCGAGTCACTGAACCTGCTCGGCGGGATGCGCCCCGGCCTCGACCGGACCCTGGTCGACAACGGCGTCATCTGGCCCACCCGGCGCACCGTCTACCGCGACAAAGAGGTCTTCGCCCGCAGCTACCCGCCGCGACCGCCGCAACCGGACCGACCGGAGCGACCGGAGCGTTCGGAACGGTCCGGCGCCAACCCTCCGTTCACCAGCCTCAGGCAGGTCGAGACCGAGCGCCATCTGCTGGCCGCCTGTGTCGAGGCAGGCGTCGACATCCGCTGGGGAGCGGCGGTGACCGAGGTGGAGACCTCCCCCGACGGCGTCCGGGTCCTCACCGGCGACGGCACCGTCCACGAGGCCCAGTACGTGATCGGGGCGGACGGCGCCCGCTCCCGGGTCCGCCGCTCCCTGGGTATCGCCATGCGCGGGGAGCGCTCGGAAGCCTTCCATGTGGTGGTCGACGTCGAGGAGGACCCCGCCGATCCGCTGCCGCTGGAGCGGGTGTTCGTCTACGAGCACCCGGCGCTCGGCGGCCGGAGCGTGATGCGGGTACCGTTCGCCGGCGGCTTCCAGCTCGACCTCCAGTGCAAGGACGACGACACCCCCGAGGAATGGGCCGACGAGAAGCGGGCCGCCCGCTGGACGGCCGCGGTCGTCGGCGAGAAGTACGCCGAACGGCTGCTCTGGGTCTCCCGCTACCACTTCCTGCATGTCGTCGCCGAGACCTTCACCGACGCCCGGAGCCGGGTCCTCCTGGTCGGCGAGGCGTCCCATCTCTTCCCGCCCTTCGGCGCCCGCGGCATGAACAGCGGAATCGCCGACTCCGCCGCCGCCGCGGACGCCGTCGCCGACGCCCTGGCCCGGCCGGAGGAACGCCTGCGGGCCATCGGCGACTTCGGTACGAAGCGCAAGGAGGCGGCCGAGTTCAACAACGAGGCGGCCCGGACGGCCCTGGCCCATCTGCGCCCGCGGACCCGGCTGGCCCGGCTGCGGCAGGCGGCGGGCGCGGCGCTCTCCCCGCTCGTGCCCTCCTGCGGCGAGTGGCTGGAGCGGGCCCCGTACGGTCCACGCCACGGTGTGGCGGGCACCACCAAGGGACGGTACTGAGATGGGGCACACCCCGCGCACCCGGCACACTCGGTCCGCCCCGCCGACCCCGCCCGCCGGACGGCGGCTCGGCTGGACACCCGGCCGCGGGTTCGCCCCGGCGGACACCGCCCCGTCGGGCGGGCTCGCCGCCGCCGACTCCTGGCTGGTGGCGGAGGGCCGGGTCCGGGGCATCGGCCACCACCGGGACAGATTCCTCGGCGCCTGCCGCCAGGAGGGTCTGGCGGACGGTGACCTGGAGCGCTTCTGGCGGGACCTGGTCGCCGAACTCCCCCGTGCCGGCTCCTGGTTCCCCCGCGCGGAGCTGGCCCCGGACGGCGGCCTCGCCCTGCTGCTCCGTACGGCACCGGAGTTGGGTACGGGCATCCGCGTACTGCCGTGGTCCCGTCCCGACCCCCGGCAGGCACCCCGCCGCAAGGGCCCCGACCTGGAACGGCTGGCCGAAGTGCGGGCGGTGGCCGTCGCCGCCGGAGCGGACGACGCCCTGTTCACCACGTCCGACGGCTACGTCACCGAGTCCACCACGGCGGGCCTGCTCTGGTGGGACGGGCCCGAACTGGTCCGGCCGGACGCCACCGACCACGTACTGCCCAGTGTCACCAGCGCCCTGATCGAGCGGGCGGCCCACCGGCTCGGAATCACCGTACGGCCCGGCCGGGCCACCCCCGTCGAGCTGTACGACCGCGAGGTCTGGCTGGTCAACGCCCTGCACGGGATCCGGCCCGTGACGCACTGGGCCGGTGCGGACCGGCCCGCCGCACCCGCCCCCCGCGCCGGGCGCTGGCGGGCCGTACTCCGGGGGACGGCGGAGCCGCTGCCCCCGCCGCCCGGGCTCCGCCCGCCCCGCGACGACCGATGTACCGACACCCCCGAACCGACTCGAAAGGGAATCCCCACATGATCGACCGCAGGGCCTTACTCGCCGCCGGTACGGGCCTCACCGCCGCCGGAGCGCTCGCCACCGGCGGACCCGCCGCCGCCCTGCCCCGGCGGCGGCACATACGCACCCGGTGGAGCCTGCTGCGCGACATGCTCACCGGCGACGTGGTCCTGCCGGGCGACGCCGACTACGACCGGGCCCGGCAACTGGCCAGCGCCCAGTTCGACACCATCACACCGCAGGCGGTGGTCTACGCCGAGAACGAGTGGGACGTCCGGACGGCCCTGCTCTTCGCCCGGCACCACGGGATCCATACGGCGATCCGCAGCGGCGGCCACAACGGCGCGGGCTGGTCGACCACCGAGGGCCTGGTGATCAATCTGACCCGGATCAACCATGTGAGGGCCGGGTCCGGGGCCGGATCGGGCCCGGTGGCGCTCGGCTCGGGCGTCCAGGCCGTGGACGTGGTCTCTCAGCTCACCCCGCACGGCGTCACCGTCCCCGGCGGGTTCTGCGCGACGGTCAGCCCGGGCGGGTTCGTCACCGGCGGCGGGACGGGCTGGCAGTACCGGAAGTACGGTCCGGCCTCCGACCGGCTGGTATCGGCCCGGGTGGTACTCGCCGACGGCCGGATCGTCACCGCCTCCGAGCACCAGCACGCCGATCTGCTGTGGGCGCTGCGCGGCGGTGGCGGCGGGAACTTCGGTGTGGTGACCGAGTTCCGGCTGGCGCCCACCACGATCCCGAGGGTCGGCCACTACGTGCTGACCTGGAGCTGGGACCAGGCGCAGCGGGCCGTACCCGGGTTCCTGAACTGGTCGGCCCAGGCGTCCGCAGATCTGGCCTGCGGTGCCGTGGTCTCCCTGCGGGACGCCCGGCCCGGCAACCAGCCGGTGATCATCGTCTCCGGTGTGCACTTCGGGACGGCGGCGGAGCTGGAGTCCGAACTGGCCGCGCTGGTCTCACTGGTCGGCGCCCCGCCCGCGACCCGGGTCGTCTCGGAGGTCCCGTACGACCGGGCGATGATGCGGGTCTTCGGCTGCGAGGACCGGACGGTCGACGCGTGTCATACGACGGGCAGCAGCCCCGAGGCCACCCTGCCCCGGCAGAGCTGGGCCAGGAACCGGGGCCGGATGTTCGAGCGGATCCTGCCCCAGGGCGGCGTCGACGGGTTCCTGACCGCCTTCGACGCGGACCGGCGGGCCGGTCAGGGGCGGGTCGTCAGCCTCCTGGGCCTCGGCAAGAACGCCAATCTGCCGCCGGTCGGCTCGACCGCGTGGCCGCACCGGAACACGCTGTACAGCGGGACGATCACGGTCAGCCTCGGCTCGCCGACACCCGCCGCCGAGGACGCTGCGGCCGCCCAGAGCTGGCTGAACGGCGTCTTCGGCGCGATCGACCCGTACTCCAACGGGCATTCGTACGTGAACTTCCCCGACACCGTCCTTCCCGACTGGGCGCGGGCCTACTACGGCGCCAATCTGCCGAGGCTGAGCGAGATCAAGCGGTCGTACGACCCGGACGGCTTCTTCACCTTCCCGCAGTCGATCCCGGTCTAGCTCCCGCGCGGGCCGGGGCCCTCGGGTCCGGGCGGACCGGGTCGGCCCGGGTCGGCCCGGGGCCGGGCGGCCCCGGCGGGCGGCGGTACGGGGTGCGGTCGCGGGCGCACCCCGGATCCACCGGCCCGCCGACGGGCCGCGCCGCTATCCCAGTCCGGCCAGCCACTGATCGAAGGTGGTGGGCGCGATCCGGGCACCCTCGGCGGGCAGCAGCGCGTTACCGGCCATCGCGGGGCCGAACAGCCCGGACCAGGTCGGTACGAGCCGTACCTCGCGGCCCCGGGCCAGGTGGGTACGGCGGGCCATGTCCACCAGGTCCTGGGGCTCGGGCCCGGCGACGTCGACGTAGTGCCCCTTGGGGTCGCCGACGGCGATCTCGGCCAGAACGTCCGCCACATCGGCGGGCGCGATCGGCTGGACGAGCAGCGGGGCGACGGTGGCGACCCCGTCCTGCTCCGTCCAGCTCGTCACCATCTCGGCGAAGTCGTGGAACTGGGTGGCGGGCACGATCGTCCAGGGCACCTGCCCCTCGGCGACCAGCCGCTCCTGCTCCCGCTTGCCCGCGTAGTGCGCGTTGCCCTCGACCCGGGAGACCCCCGCGATCGACAGCAGCACATGGTGCCGGACGCCCGCCCGCTGACCTGCGGCGAGCAGCTTCCGGCTGGTGGTGCCGAAGTACCGCACCGTCTCCTCCGGGTCGGAGGCCGTGCAGTTGGTCGCGTCGATGACGGCGTCGACTCCGGTCAGGGCCTCGTCCAGCCCATCGCCCGTCAGCAGATCCACCTTCAGCGAGCGGCTGATGCGTACGACCTGATGTCCGTCGCGCTCCAGGGCGGCGACGGTCAGGGCACCGATGTTCCCGGTCGCACCGGCAACGGCGATCCGCATGCTGATCTCCTTCTCTCGACGACGGCGCGACGCTATCACGGACACGATGGGTCCATATTGTCTGCGATAGGATTTGGTTGTGAAGCTGCCTGGAAGTACCGAATGGATGCTGCACTGCGCGACGACGCTGGCGCAGCTCGACGCGGGGGACACGGCGTCGGCCGCGCAGCTCGCGCGGTACTACGACCTGCCCGCCCCCTATCTCGCCAAGCAGCTCAAGATGCTGGTCCGGGCGGAGGTGCTGACGGCGACCACCGGCCCGCGCGGCGGGTTCCGGCTGGCCCGGGGGGCGGCCGAGATCACCCTGCTCCAGATCGTCGAGGCCGTCGACGGCACCTCCGCGCCCTACGAATGCCGGGAGATCCGGCAGCAGGGACTCGGCGCCCTGCCGCCCGAGGACTGCCGGCGGACCTGTGTCCTCGCCGAGAAGATGGCGGACGCCCACCGGGCCTGGCGGGACAGCCTTTCCGGCGTCACGCTGGCCGATATCGTCGCCGGACTTCCCGCCACGGCGCCCGCCCGGACCCGGCGGCGGATCACCGGCGCGGCCTGACTCCACGGCACCCCGGCGGGCAGTGGCGGCCGGGCACCGGACGGCTGGGCGAAACCGCCACGTCACCCCGTCTGCCGGTGGGAACCCGCCGGAACCGCCGCGCGGGTGCTCCCGCCGGACGAACGGCCGCGCACGACGGCCCCGGCATGCCGCGGCACCATGGCGGCCCCGGATTCGAGCGAGGCATTCCAGCCTTTCTTTTTTTCAGCAAAATCTGCACCTCTGGCTTGAAATGTGCAGTCATCACGAGGGGGATATGGTTCCCTCTGATGTGTCGAAGGCGGGGGCTCATGCGACCTGCCCGAAGGACAGAGTTTATGCCCGGCAGTAGCGGCGCATGCCGTTTTTTCCTGGTGTGAACGGGGGAGTATCGTGCGTCAGCGCCCGCGATCGCTGAAAAAGGGCGCGCCGGGATCCGGCTAGCGCATGGTGCATGACGCTGGTACCGAGAGGCGATACGTGCAATGGCCGTTGCGATCGAGGTCTGGTTCGATTTCGGGTGCCCTTTCAGCTATCTGCTCCGGCGCGCGCTGCCGAATGAGCTGGCGGGCACCGGTGCCCGGATCTCCTGGCACGCCTGCGCGATCGAACGCGGGGTCCTGAGCGATCCGGTCTGGGCGGCCGGGGTGTGGGAGCACAGCGTCCGGCCGCTGGCCGGGCGGCTGGAGGTGGAGGTGCACCGAAAACCCCCGTGCGCGGTCGCCACCCGGCCCGCCGCGCTGGGCCACCGGTACGCCGTCGACCGCGGCCGCGGCGACGAGTACACCGAGCGGGTCTTCACCGCGTTCTTCACCCGGTCCCAGGACATCGCCGATCCGGGGGTGCTGGCCCGGGCCGCCGCGGACGCGGGGCTCGACCGGGACGACTTCACCACGACGGTCGGCTCACGGCTCCACGCCCACCGGGGGGCCGGGACGCCGGCACCGGTACGCCGGCCGCCCGTCAGGCTGACGCCCACCATCGACGTCGGCGGCTACCGGCTGGAGGGCTTCCCGGCGGACGGGCAGCTCGTCGGCCTGGTCGCGGCGGCCGAACGGGACCGCTCCGCCGCTGCCGGGACCCGGCTACCGGGCGGTTCGGTCCTGAAGGTGTCCCAGGGCGACGTCGAGAAGTTCGTCGAGCTGGTCGGCGACTCCGGACGGCAGGCGATCTAGCAGCACGGCGTGGTCCCGCGCGGCCGACTCCAGCACCGCCCCGGCGAGGGCCTGCCCCTCCCGGGTGAGCCGCACCCAGGAGCTGCGGCCGTCCTCCGGGTGCGCCTCCCGGTTGACGTATCCGGCCTGGGCGAGCCGCAGGATGACGTTGCTGGTACCGCCCGAGGACAGCCCGCAGGCGGTCGCGAGACAGGTCGGCCGCAGCCGCTGCCGGGGCGCTGCGTTCAGGGCCGTCAGCACATCCGCGTCGGCCTTGGTGAGACCGGCTCCGGAAGCGGCGGACCGGGCCGCGGCATTCACCAGACGGGCCAGCAGGGCGGCCTTCGCGGCCAACGCCTCCAATGACACCGGAGACCTGTCCGATGCGGGTTTCTTCACGTCTCTCCTCTTTCGCGGCATTTTCCCGCACAGTCGCGCGTTTCCCGCGCCGTGGGGGGTGGAACCCGCGCTCCCCGCATCCTACTCAGAATTGTTTTCTTCATAAATTATCGGCGAGTGGAGAGTGTGGAAGGATTGGCCGGGGCTATGATTCATCCTTTTCACAGCCGTTCACAGCGACTCTGAACACCGGCGGCGGGCATTGCACCGGATTCGGTTACCCCGGGGCACTCGACCGGCAAAGTCTAGGCGACTCGTCTTGAACCGGACAGACTTCGCGCTCCCCGTGGCGGAATCCGTCGCACCGCCGCGGCCGACCCGATCCGGCCCGCCCCGGGCCCGGCGGATCCACAAGACACGCCCTAGTCCGCCGACTTGGCCAGCGTCGCCGCCAGGACCCGGGACGCCGCGCGGTACGCGCGTGGTCCGGTGCCCGTGAGCCGCGTGAAGTGGTGGCGCAGGTTCGCCCCGGAGCCGAAGCCGGTACGGCGGGCGATGCCCTCGATCGGTACGGCGGTGTTCTCCAGCAGGAGCTGGGCCTCGTGGAGCCGGGCCCGTAACAAGTACTGGAGCGGGGAGTGCCCGGTCTGGGCCCGGAAGCGGCGGTTGAGGGTACTGACGCTGATCCGCGCGTGGTCGGCGATCTCGGTGAGGGTCACCGGGCGGTGGAACTGGGTCTCCAGCCACTCCAGGGTCGGCCCGAGCGTCGTCGGCTCGGTGTGCGCCCGCTCCAGTTCGGCCGCGTCCGCCACCGTCTGGTCGTGCAGCGGCATCACGATCCGCCGGGCGACGGATGCCGCTATCAGCACCCCGTGGTCGCGTTCGACCAGGTCGACGGCGAGGTCGACCCCGCCGAAGATCCCGGCCGCGGTGTGGAAGGGGCCGTCGACGGTGGCCGGGTCGCCGGAGGGGACCGCGGTGACCCGGGGATGGAGCCGGGCGAGTTCCCGGGTATGCGGCCAGGACGTGGTGGCCCGGCGCCCGTCGAGCAGGCCGAGGGCGGCGAGGGTGAAGGTGCCCGTACCGACCGCCGCCATCCGGCAGCCCCGGTCCGCGCAGTCGCGCAGCGCCGCGGCGGCGGCGGGCGGCGGGGGTTCCCGGTAGCGCTCGTGCCCGGCGAGGAAGACGGTGTCGGCGGGGCCGAGGCCGTCGAGCGCGTCGAGCCGCCAGGGGGTGGAGAGGCCGAGCGGTGGATCCCCGGTGACGACCGTCCCGGTGGCGGAGGCGACCCGTACGTCGTACGCGGCGGTCCGGACGGTGCGCGCGGCCGTGGTGAAGACCATGGGGGCGATACCCAGGTGATGGCCGGGGACTCCGTCCGCGAAGAGGAACGCGATCACTGCCATGGGATCGAACGTACCCAGTGGCGCGCCAGGAGGCCGTTTCCCTGACAGTCGGCCGTAAGGCCCGGGTACGGCGGTGGCCCGGATCAGGCCGCCCGGAGCGCGTACGGGCGCGGCCCGCCGAACCCGAAAGGCATCCCCGCGAAAAGACGACGACTCGAAGACCTGCCGAACTGAGCGGATTTTTGCGGCGGGTGGCATCGCCGCCTCTTCTTCTGCGGTACGGCGGGTTCGCAGGCGCGTCGGCGCGGGGCGAGGCCGGGACGCGGGCGGGACGCGGGCGGGAACACGGTGACGGCCGCCGGACGGCCGGGCCGTCGACCACCGGGCCGGGAGCAAGTCATGGCGTACCGCCGCAAAACACCCAACCGACCTCCCGAAGGATGGCAGCTCAAGCGGAAGTACTAGATCCGCGGGGGCTACCGATCCCGGCCGCGCCCGCGTTATCCCTGGGTACGGCGGCCCCGGCGCCGCCGCGCCCGGGGGAACCGACCCCGGCCGCCGCCCCCTTCCGGAAGGAGCCCGCCGTGACCGGCTGGTACGTGGACGACCGCTGTACGAACTGCGATGTGGCCAGGCAACTCGCGCCCGGCCTGATCGCCGAGGCGGACGGAGCCTCCCGGGTCGTCCGCGAGCCGGACGGCGAGACCGAGGTCCGGCTGCTGTACACGGCCGCGTACGCCTGCCCCACCCGCTCCGTCCACCCCGGCCCCGGGCTCCGGCTCGACCCGGCGCTCGACCCCTTCCCGACGGCCGTCGACGACACCGGCACCGTGCTGCTCTGCGGCCACAACTCCACGCACACCGCGGGCGCCAACTCCTATCTGTTACGCCGCCCTTCCGGCACCGCGATGATGATCGACACACCCCGGTGGAACCGGGAACTCGCCGACCGGTACGCCGCCGTCGCGGGCCCCGTCACCGACGTACTGCTGACCCATCGCGACCATGCCGCGCACGGCCGCCGCTACGCCGACCACTACGGCGCCCGGCTCTGGATCCACGAGGGCGATCTCGACGCGGCCCCGGACGCGGACCGGGTCGTCACCGGGACCGAGCCGCAAGAGATCGCCCCCGGGGTCACCGTCCATCCGCTGCCCGGCCATACCCGGGGCAGCGTGCTCTATCTCGCGGACGACCGTTACTGCTTCAGCGGGGACAGCTTCTACTGGTCCCGTACGACCGGTGACTTCGAGATCGCGGAGAGCGTGACCTGGTACTCCGTCGAGGAGTTGGCGGTATCGCTGGCCCGTACGGCCGGGCTGCTGCGCTGCGAGTGGGTGCTGCCGGGGCACGGCGAGCGACGGCGGCTCCCGCCCGCCGAGACGCGGAGCCGGCTGCTGGCCCTGGCGGACCGGGCGGCGCTGATGCGGCCCCGGCCGATCGATTTCACGGCGGTGCGCTGGTAGCGGCCCGAGGCGGCGTCGGCGTCCAACAGCGTCCCCGCGGGGGATGATTCATTCCCCGCGGGCGACGGGGATATGCGATCACCCGCCGCCGTACCCCCTCCACCCCCTTTGTCCTGCGGTGATTCGGAACCGGTGGTAGCTTCCGGGCGATCGCACGGGGGAGGTCGACAAATCGACCGCCATCGGCCGGGCCCGTCGCGGGTCCCGGCCCGCTCCCCCGTGCCCGCCCGCAGTAGCAACCGCAGCAGCAGCGACGCCCCGGAGGCTTCCTTGAGACAGCAGGTCCAGCCGCAGGCACCCGTCAGCGCCACCGCCGCCGCCACCGGAGCGGTCGCCCGGCGCCGGTGGACCGCCCGTACGGCACTCGTCGGAGCACTGCTCGCCCCCGCCCTGCTCGCCGGCGGCCCGGCGAGCGCCGGGGTCACCGGACCGTGGTCCACCCCCACCAGCCTCTCGGCGACCGCCGCGGACGGGGTCAGCGTCGTCGACGTACGGACCACCGGGACCGGGGACGTCGTCGCGGTCTCCTACCGCGAGACCCCCGGCTCCGGGCGGATGGACCTCCAGATCGCGATCCGGCCCGCGAACAGCGCCGTCTGGGGCGCGCCGGTCGTCGTGGACAATCTGCCGACCGGTCTGGAGAGCGTCGAGCTGGTCCCGGGTCCGGACGGCTCCCTCACCCTCACCTGGATCAACCGGGCGGCGACGAACACGATCCGGACGGCCGTCCTCGCCCCGGGCGCCACGGCCTTCTCGGCGCCCGTCGACATCGCCACCGGGGTCAACTACATCGACGCTTCGACCGCCGTGGGCACCGGCGGCAAGGCCGTGGTGTCCTGGTCCCGGTACGAGAACCGGGCCACCGCGGTCTACGTCGCCGAGCGCGCGGGCACCGGCGCGGCCTGGTCGGCCCCGGTCAAGCTCGACAACACACCCGCCGAGACCCTGGAGGGCGGCCCGGACACCCTGCTCGGGCCGGACGGCACCGCCACCGTCGTCTGGACCGAGAACCGGGCCGACGGCAGGACGGTGCGGGCCGTGGACCGGACCGCCGGAGCCCCGGCCTGGACCGTACCGCGCGCGCTCTCCGCCGCGACGGTCGACGCCGGGGGCGCCGACGCGACCCTCGCCGCCGACGGCTCGGCCGTCATCTCCTGGCTCAGCAGCCCCACGGGCACCTGGACGAACGAGACCCTGGACGTCGCGGTCCGCCCGGCGGGCAGCACCCAGTGGGGCGCGGCACAGCAGGCCACCCCCGTCGAGTACACGGGCGCGGGCGGGGTCGGCCCGCTGGTCGCCCCGAACGGCGAGATCACCCTGGTCTGGCACGGCTACCGGGACAACGCCTTCGGGCTCCACTCCGTGACCCGCTCCCCCGCCACGGGCGCCTGGTCCGCGCCGCAACTGCTGTCGACCGGCTATCCGCGCGAGGAGTTCGACGCGGAGACCGGCCCGGACGGCACCGTCCACGTGCTGTGGTCGCAGCAGGCGCCGTCGGGCTCCCCGCAGACCGTGCACTACGCGGGGCGGACCGCCGGAGGGAGCTGGACCACGGCCCAGACCCTGAGCACCGAGCCGTCCGAGGTCGCCCAGGGCCAGGTCGTCGGCGGTCCGGAGAGCCGTACCACCGCCGTGTGGCAGCAGACGACGGCCGTCGGCGGGGTCGGCAGGCTGTGGAGCGCCGGTACGGGGCTCACGCCCTGACGCGCGGCGCGTCGTAAGACCCGGGGCCGGGGTGAGGGGCCGGGGTGAGGGGCCGTACGCGGACGGCCCCGGCCCCGGCCTCGCGGCGGCCTCCGGGGTCGTACCGCCTCCGGGGTCGTACGCGGACGACCCCGGGAACGGAATCGGGCGGTCCGGTTCCGGCGCGGCGGACGGTACCGTAGGAGGTCGGAAACGGTCATTCGGCCCAGCGTGTGCCCGACCGGGCCCGCCCCCGACCCCGTACCGCCAGAGGACCCGCCGTGACCACCGCTCCCCGCCGCCCGACGGCCCCGGCGGCCACCACACGCGACGGCGAAGGCGGCCCCTCCGGCGAGCACGGCGAAACCGGCACGGAACTCCGCCGCGCCCTCGGCCGGCGCCAGATGGCCCTGCTCGGCCTGGGCTCCGCCCTCGGTACCGGCCTCTTCCTCGGCGCGGGCGCCGCGATCTCGGTCGCCGGTCCCGCCGTACTGATCAGCTACGCCGCCGGAGCCCTGATCGCCCTCGTCGTCGCCTACGCGCTCGGCGAGATGGTCAGCGCCTACCCCGTACGCGGCTCCTTCGGCGCCATCGCGGGCCGCTTCCTCGGCCCGTTCGCCGGGTTCTCCGTCCGCTGGATCTACTGGATCGCCCTGATCGTCGGGATCGGCTCGGAGGTCGTGGCCGCCGCGATCTATCTGCGGTTCTGGTGGCCCGAGGTCCCCCTGTGGGCGGCGGTCCTGGTCTTCGCGGCCGCCGTCACGGCCGTCAACACATCGGGGGTGCGGAGCTTCGGCACCACCGAGTCCGTCCTCAGCGCCGTCAAGGCGTTCGCGGTCGTCGCGTTCATCGCCATCGGCACCGTACTGATCGTCTTCGGGCTCCCCGAGCGGCCCGCGACCGGCGTCGCGAACTGGACCGCGCACGGCGGCTTCGTCCCCGAGGGCCCGCCGGCGATCTGGCTGGTGATGGCGATCGTGCTGTTCAGCTTCGCGGGCATCGAACTCGTCGCCGTCTCCGCGCCCGAGGCGAAGGAGCCGGGCCCGGCGCTCCGGACGGCCCTGCGCACCCTCGTCCTGCGGCTCTCCCTCTTCTACCTGGGCGCGATCGCCGTGATGCTGGCGGTCCTGCCGTGGACCGAGGTCACCGCCGGGCACGGCACCGAGGCCAGCCCCTTCGTGACCATGTTCGCCGCCGCCGGTATCCCGGCGGCGGCGACCGTCACCAACTTCGTGGTCCTGGTGACGGCGCTCTCCGCCGCCAACGCCAATCTCTACGCCGCCGGACGCATGCTCCACTCCCTCGGCGACGACGAGCTGGCGCCCCGGGCCCTCGCCACCACCACCCGGCACGGCGTCCCGCGCCGGGCGATCCTCCTCTCCGCCTGCGGTTTCCTGGTGATCGCCGGGGTCACGGCGGTCTTCGACGACCGGGTCTTCGGAGTGCTGCTGGCCCTCGGCACATTCGGGATCGTCGCGGTCTGGATCGTGATCCTGCTGACCCTGCTCGCCTTCCGCCGCGCCCCGGACCCGGACCGCCCGCCGTCCACGCTCCGGCTGCGCGGCGGCCGGATCACCCCGCTGCTGGGCATCGCGGCCCTGCTGTCGGTGTACGCGACCGGGTTCGCGGTCCCCGAGATGCGGCTGGCGTGCGCGGTCGGCGTACCGGCGCTGCTGGTACTGGCGGGGGCGTACGCGCTCCTGATCCGGCGGCGGCACGCCGTACGGGACACGGTCTAGCGCAGCCGGGTGACCTGCGGGCCCGTCCCCCCGCGCCTCTTCGACACCCCCGGCCGCCGCTCCACCGTTGGACGGCATGACCAGCGCATCGCGCCTCTCGGGGACGCTCTACGCCCATCTCCAGACCTGGCCCCCCCTACACGCTCTGCTACCCCGGCCCGGGCTCCCTCGCCGGGGCGCTGCTGCCGGGCGCCGACCGGCCGGGCGCGGGGTGGCGGCGGTCGCCCTCGCGGCGCCCACGGCCGCCTGGACCGGGGCGCACCACCTCTGCGACTGGTTCGACCGCCGCCCGGACGCGACCGGCCGCCCCCAGCACCCGATCCCCTCCGTCCGGCTCTCCCCCCGGGTCGCCCTCGCGACCGGCCTGGCCGCGATCGCCGTCGGCCTCGGCGCCCTGATCGCCGTCGACGGCGGCGCGGCGCTGCTGACGGGGGCGGCGGTCTCCGGGGCGCTGGCGTACGTCCCCCCTGCTCCGGGCGTCCCGTGCCGTGACTCCGGCGGTGGCCCTGTCGGCGGTCCGCCCGAGGGAACCGGGCCGCCTGCTGCTCGCGGGCGCGGTCCTCTCGGTCGGCACGGGTTTCGCGGCGGCGACGGTGACGGTCGTCGCGGCGGCCGGGTTCAGCCTGGGGGTGCAGGGGGCGATGCGGGGGCGGTACGACCTGCCGCCGGGCGGCACGGAAGTACCGGCCGCTCAGGGCTGACCGTCGCCCCGCCACCGGGCGAGGAGGCCGCGTACCTTCACGGTGTCGGGGTGATCGGGGCCCAGGACGCGTTCGAAGCTGGCCAGCAGTTCGGTGAGCGCCGCCGTCGCGCCGACGGCGTGCCCGGCCAGCCCGTACAGGACGGTGATGTCCTCGCGCCCCTCCAGGAAGTCGGCATGGTCAGGACCGAGGGTCTGTTGCCAGTCGGCCAGGATCTGGTGGAACACCCCGGCCGTCTCTCCGTCCTGCGCCCGGTGCCGGACCAGATGGCTGCGCGCGACCAGGGTGTAGGTGTGCCGTGGCCCCAGGACACGTTCGAAGTCGGCCAGTACGCGCTCGAACATGGCGATGTCCCCGCCGGGGCCGCCGGCGATCGACCGCCACTGGGCGAGATGGCTGTAAGTGATCAAGGTGTGTTCGTGGTCCGGCCCCAGGACCCGGCGGCAGTCGGCCAGCAGCTCGGTCAGGGTGACCGCCGCGCCGACCGCGTCCCCGGTCATCCCCTGCCACTGGGCGAGGATCTTCCGTGAGTGGAGAGTGTGCAGGTGATCGGGGCCCAGGAGCCGTCGGCAGTCGGCCTGCAAAGCGGTGAACGCGATCACGGCACCGGTCGCGTCGCCCAACTCCCCCTGCCAGTAGGCGAGGTGGATTCGGGCGTCCAGAGTGTCGGGGTGGTCAGGTCCCAGCAGACGCTCGGTGTCGGCCAGTACGCGCCGGAACGCTACGACGGCATCGCGTGGGCCACCGGCGATCGCCTGCCAGCGGGCGAAGTAGCGGCGGGTGTCGAGGGTGCTGGGGTGATCGGCGCCCAGCCGTCGGGCGGTGGCGGCGGCCAGCCGGTCGAAGTGGTCGCGGGCGGCGCTGACCTGCCCGCCCGTGCCGAGGCTGCCGCCGATGTGGAAGAGCAGCGGATGCGGGGCGGGCCGGTACAGGGTGTCCTCGGCGATGCTGGTGAGGGCGGCCGTGTTGGCCCTGAGGGCCTGGACGAGATCGGTATCGCGTTCGACCTCGGGCCAAGCGGCCATCAGGGCGTCGGCGGCGGTCCGCGCCGCCCGTTCGCGCTGGTCGGGGGTGAGGGTGTCGCGGGTGGCGCGCTGGACGAGCTGGTGGACCCGGACGGCCTGGTGCGGGATGTCCGGCTGGTGGTCGACGAGGCTGAGCCGGTCCAGGGCGCGCAGGGCGCCGAACGCGTCCTCGGCGGTGACCGGCGGCCCGGGGCGCCGTCGCCCGCCCCGCCACCAGGCCCGCCGCCCCTTCCGCCGCCGCGCCGGGCCGGGGTCGGGATCGGGTTCGGAGACGTACGCGCGGGCGGTCTCCCCGGTCAGGACGTCCTGGGGGATGCCGTTGGCGTCGAGCAGGGAAGCCAGCCGGAGTACGGGCCGGGCCAGTCCGGCGGGCCGTAGCGAGTCGGCACGTTCGACGGAGAGGGACCAGGCGGCGGCGAGGGCGGCGGCCTGCTCGTCGGGCAGGGAGTCGGGGGCGAGGTCGGTGAGTTTGGTGGCGCGGTCGGCCAGCAGGCGGCAGTAGGCGGCCGTGGTCTCGCCGGAGTCGACCAGATACGCGGCGGCCTGGGCGAGGGCCAGCGGCAGATGCCCCAGCTCCCCGGCCAGCGCCGCGAGTTGGTCGGCGGGTTCGGTACGGCCCTGGGCGGCCAGGGCCGAGGCGAGGTAGGCGACCGACTCGGCGGGCGTGAACAACCCGACCTCGACCCGGCGGCGCCCCTCTCCGAACAGGGCGGCGTCGCGGCGGCGGGTGGTGATGAGAGTCCGGCCGTACGGGCTGGCGGGCGGCCAGAGTCCGTACCGGCCACCGGGGTCGCCGGGATTGTCGGGGTGGACGATCAGATCACCGGGATCGGCGACGTCGTCCAGGACGATCAGCCAACGGCACGGCCGCTGGCCGGACTTCGGCGCGAGCCAGGCCAGGAACTTCTTCGCGGCCTGCTCGGGGGCGTCGGGGTCGGCCCGGCACAGCTCCGCACCGGCCTGCGCGTAGGCGGCCACGACGGGGGACCGGGCACTGGCGGTGACCCAGACCAGGACGTCCAGGCCGCCGTCCGCCCAGGCGGTACGGGCGTAGTCAGCGGCGAGCTGGGTCTTCCCGACGCCGCCCATCCCGGTGAGGACCTGGGGCAGTACGGCCCTACCGCCGCCCTGGACCGCCGCCCGCAGCCGGTCCACCTCGGCCCGGTGCTGGAAGGACCGCGCCGGGGACGGGATCACCCCGACCTGATGCGGCCAGGAGACCGGCTTCGGGGGAACCCGCTGCTGGATGTTGAGGGTGTGCACGACACCGCTGATCGCGGTCGCAGCGCCGGTGGCATGCGCGTTGCCGGTATCGGCCGCGGTCACCGACGGCTCGGGCTCCTCGCCGCCCGCCGTACACCTCGTCGCCTTCGCCATGGGTACGGGTTCTCTACTCCGAGTAGTCGATACCGGAGACGGAGCCCGGCCCGCGGGCCTCCCCGGTCCGCTCGGCACCGGCGGACCCGCTCCCCCGCCCACCGGGCCGCCTGATCCCGGTGACCCCGCCGTCCGTGGCGGCCCCGGTCTGACTGGCCCGGTCCGCAGGCCCGCTCGGGTCCGGCCGTTGCAGTACGGCCCAGACCAGGGCGACGACGGCGACGGCGGCCTGCACGGACGCCCCGGCCAACTGCCCGGCACCGGGCCCGTCCAACAGCCAGACCAGCGGCGTGGACACGATCCCCAGCCCGGCCGCCACGATGACCGTGATCTTCCATCCCCGTGACACGGCGGCTCTCCCTCATCCGGATACACCGCCGCCGGACGGCAGACGGCCCGCTGTCCTGTATTGTCCCGTTGGCCGGCCGGGGTTTCGCCCGAACCGCGAAAAGCGTGCGGCTGTGGGCCCGTGGGGTGTATGGGGTGTGGGAGACGGCAGCGGCGACGGGTCACCGGAGCGCGGGCCCCGGCTCGGCGTACGAACCCTCGCCGAGCCTGGACTCGTTTGCCTCAGCCCGCGGAGGTGGTCACCCAGCTCGAACAGCTGGCGATATGGATGTACTGGTTACCCCACTCGCCCCAACAGGCCCGGTACTGCACGGTGTCCTGCTCGGGGAAGTTCCGGTTGACGACGGTCCAGCCGTTGTTGGCGCCGTCGATGTCCCAGTCATCCCCTTCCCGGCCGCTGGAGCTCTTCCACTGGAGCACGGCCGAATGCCCGTCGCCCTTGGTGTCCATGATGTAGAAGTAGTCCCCGTAGGACTTGAAGTACCCCTTCCCGGCACCCCCCGCGGCGTAGGCCATGGGCCCGTCGGCCTGAGCCGGAGTGGCAAGGGTGAAGGCAAGCGCCGCGGCCCCGAAGACAGCCGTCCCGGCCCGTGCCAGTGCGCGTAAACCAGATGTCCTCATGATCGTGTCCCTTCACGACAGATGACGTCGTCCTGGTCTCCGGACGGGCGCCATATGGTTCCCGTCCAGGACTTTCAAACGTAGGACCGCGCGCTCACGGCGACAACGCCCGTCCCGGGCACACCACGGCATTTCGGCCACCCCAGACGGAACTCGGTTTTCAGTCGCGGGCCGGGGCGATGGCGTGAGACCCGGCCTCCGCCGGTTTCCTGTTAACCGCCACCGGGCTCGCGGCGCATCCGTATGCCGAGGTCCGTCGCGCGGTGGCGGCCAACGAGGCGACGCCACCGGCCGTACTGGCGGCGCTGCTCACCGGCGAGGGCCTGCCACCCGCACAGCGGTGCCTGGTCTGCGACCGCGAAACGGTGCCGTTCGCGCACGATCCGCACTGCTCGCGACTCGACTGCGATCTTCCGTCCGGCGCCTCCTGCGACGGCTCCCACGAGTCCACCAGGCACGACATGCAACAGATGGCCATCCGAAACCCGGCCACACCCACCGAAGCCGTCGTCGGCTTCGTCGACCACCCTTCGCTGTTGCTCCGCTGGGCGCTCGCCGACCGTCCCGATCTGCCGTCGGAGGTCTGCGCTCGGCTCGCCGTGGATTCGAATCCCGGTGTTCGAGCCGACCTCGCCGAGAACCCGGCGATCGACGAGGCCCTGATCCGCGTGCTGGCCACCGACCGTGACCACGAAGTACGACGCAGGCTCGCCCACAACCCACTCGTACCGCTCGACGTGCTGACGCACCTGGTCGGCACTACCAGGGTCGGCGCCACTCTGCTGCCACGGATCGCCTCGGCATCCCCCGACGAGATCCGGGAGCTGGCCGAATCACCGAGCCCGGCCGCGCGGATGCTCATAGCCCAGCGCCGCGATCTGCCGCCCGCTGTACGCGACGGCCTGGCCGCCGACGCGGACGCGAAGGTGGCCAAGTCCATCGCTCCGCACCCGGGCCTCTCGGAAGCCCGACTGCGCGCCATGCTCGACCGGCACGGAGTCCGGGTCGTCGCGAAGGTGGCCGCGAACCCGGACGCGACTCCGGCACTTCTGGAGGACCTCGCCCGGCACGAACCATCCGCACACAAGGCGTTCCGCGAGATCGCCCGGCATCGCAACGCGACGGCACCAGCGCTGCTCGCCTGCCTGGCGGAGGCACGGGCGAGACCTATAGCCGCCAGTCATGCGGCACTTCCGCCACCGATTATCGAAGAGCTGCTCACCGACCCCGACTGGCAGTTGGTGGAGGCGGCCGCCGCCAATCCCTCGCTGCCCCTCGCGGCCATGTCGGATCTGATATCGCGGCTGTAAGCCCCAGCCGTACACCAACTACTTCTTCTGGACGCAGATCCCGAACTTCCCGGCGCTGATCCGGCGCAAGGCGGCCCGGGGCTGCCGGGTGGGCTTACTCATCGGGGATCCCGACTCTGCCGTGACCCGGCAGCGGGACGTCCGATCCGGTCACACGGCCTGCCAGGGCCCTCACTGATCACGCTCTGGTGTCACGGCGGAGGAACCATCCGAACCACCGTGATCTTCACAATGTTCTCGGCGACGTAGTAGCGAATGAAGACGCCCGCGATGGTCGCCTCCCGACGGTCGCGCTCCCCGCCGACAGCCGTGGATCCATGGCCGTACGGGTCCCGGCCCAGCGTCGACGCCATCGCGGCCCGGAATCCGGCGGCCCCGGAGTACTGCTTGAGTGCTGACTCCGCGACTGGCGCGTACGCGATGGCATAGCGGCTCACGCCACCCCCCGGTTTTCCGCCTCCAGCCGTGCGAACTCCTCTTCGTCCTCCGGATCGGAGGCGAGTTCGAGGATCCAGTGCCGTACGACGTCGGCAACCGTCTCCACCGTGGCCCGGCCCAACTCCTCATCGAAGAGAAGCCTCTGCGCATCGGGCAGCGCGGCCCGGACGGCATCGACCGTGGTCGGCACGTCCACCCGCTCCTCATGGCGAACCGTCCATCGCGACGGCCCGGGTTCGGACATCTCTGGTTCCTCTCCTTGGGCTCCGGTGGAGCGCCTGCCGCCCGCCGGGGCGGGGCCAGCGTAGGTCGAGAGGCCCCCTCCGGTGGCGTATGAAGAAGGGGCGCGCGCGGCAGTTCAGGGGCGCATAGGCATATGCCCGCGAGGGAAGATCTCCCCTCCCAGCCGAAAACCGAAGCTAGCCTCTCGGCCATGAGCTGGGACGAAGGACGACTGCTGGCCCTGGAGATCGACGCGAACTACGGACTCGTCCCGGACGCGGTGCCGGGCAGAGCGACCCTGAGAGATCCGTCCCCGCTCGCGGTGTGGGCCTGGTCCCCGCGCGCACGGCTCCTGGCACTCGCGCCCGGACTCCCGCTCCCCGGCTCCCTCGACGGCATGGAGCAGGAGTACGTCCCCGACCGGCTGCCCGACGTCGTTCGGCATCTGGGCACGTCCCTCGAAGACCGGACCGTGTCCGTCGAGGGCGGCCCGTGTTGCGTCTTCCCGGACCGTCTCACCGTGCCGGAACCGGCTCCGTTGCCCGTCATCGCCTCCACCTCCGAAGGCCGGGACACCGCCCGGGATCTCGTACGGCCCGACAATTGGCAGCCCGGCGAGTGGGACGAGCTGATCGGCGGGCGGATGGGGAAGTGGGCGATGGCCGTTCACGACCGGGAGCCGGTCTCGATCTGCTTCACCCCGGCGTCCAACGCCACCGCCGCCGAGACCGGCATCTGGACCCGCCCCGACTGGCGCGGCAAACGCCTCGCGCCCGCAGTCGTAGCGGCTTGGGCGGAGCGTGAGCGCCGTACGCGGTCCGTGCTCTTCTACAGCACCACCGCCGACAACCACGCCTCCCGATCCGTCGCCCGCGCGCTCGGCCTCACGCCACTGGGCTGGATCTGGACCGCACGCTGTTGACGTCTTCGTCGGGGGTGGGTCCGGCGGTGTGACGGAGTACGCAGCGGGGACAGGCGTACAGCACGACGGGCGGCCCGCTCGTCCGCTCTATCACCCCGACTTCGACGGGTGCGCAGGTTCGTTGCCCGCATTGGACGCAGGTGGCGTCGACGGGCTCGGGCGCCTGGGAGAGCAGGGCGTCGCGGGTCATGGCGGGGTTCTCCACGGTTCCCCCGGCGGGCGGTCGGCGGGTCCGCCGGGGGAAGTCCTTCGTGCGGGGTGGATCAGTCCTCGGCCGTCGTCCGGGGCCGGTGGTGCTCGGCATCCCGGTGGCGCTGGAGGAGTACGCGGCAGTCGACGGCCAGGGACTGATCCCCCGCGGCCTTCGCCGCCCGCTCCTGCTCCACCAGCTCACGACAGAGCGTGCACCCGGCGGCGGCGGGGGCGGTGATGGGCTGCTCGGTCATCCGAGGTCCCCCTTGCTGGAACGCTCGTTGGCCTCAGCGACGGCCTCAGCGAGCAGCTCGGCCGTGGTAACCGGGCGGAGGTCGGCGGCGGGGACGTCCCACTCGATCCCGCCACCGATGGGCCGGAGCCAGTAACGGCCGTACGTACGGTCCATCACCCGGCCGACCTTGTCGCGGGTCGCATCGCGGGCGTTGCCGCCGATCTGCGGGGTCCAGTCAGGGGTGTTGTTGTCAGTGCGCATGGGTCCGCCCCCTCCGCAGCCGCGCCGTCTCGTTCTGCACCAGCCGCCGGAGGGCGGCGAGGGCCGTGATCAGAGTGTCCCGGTCACGGGCGTATCCGGTACGCGGCACCCAATCCGGCGCGAGCCCCCAGTAACCACCGGCCGCGATCAGAGCATCCAACTGGGACTCCCGGGCCGGACTGTGGACAACAACAGGCATGACCACTCCTCTCTGTAGCGTTCCCACTACGCGGAGCATCAGAGTCGCCTACAGTCGGAGTCTCCTCAACTTGCGTGAATTGCACGGATAGTTAGGTGGGAACGTTGAACAGGAAAGAACTCAACCCCGACGAGTCCCCGGGCGCCGCCTTCGGCCAACGTCTCCGCGCCTTACGGGACGAACGCGGCTGGACACAGGACGACCTCGCGGACCGAATGGGGTACTCCGGCACGCATATCTCCGCCATCGAAACTGGTCGGCGGTCTCCAACTGCTCGATTCGCGGCAAGTGCCGACAAGGCGTTCGGAACGGGCGACAAACTTGAGCGTCAGGGCCAGGCCGTGCGAAACAGCGCGATCCTGGAGGGGTTCCCGGAGTACGCCGCACAAGAGGCGCACGCGGTGGAAATCCGGATGTTCGAAGTGGGTATCGTCCCGGGCCTGCTTCAGACTCCTGAGTACGCGCAGGTGCTGGCGGACGCCGACGTACGGCGAGGGTTGTTCACCGAACAGCAGGCTGAGGAACGGCTGGCACTCCTTGCACGACGACAAGCGTCCCTGGAGCGGACTCCCGCCCCGCTCGTGTACACGGTCCTGGACGAGAGCTGTATCCGGCGCCCCATCGGTGGCCCCAAGGTAATGGTCGCCCAGATGGACCGCCTGATCGAGTTCGCCGAGCAGCCAAATGCTGCCCTCCAAATCGCGCCGTACGGCATGGGAGAGCGGCGGTCCTTGGATCTCCCAGTATGGCTCCTGACCCTCGCAGATCGATCAACGGTGTCCTACGCGGAATCGGCCGCTCAGGGGCGGCTGGACAGGGATATTCGAATCGTCGTACGACTGTTGACGGCCTACCATCAGCTACAGATTGAAGCGCTCCCCCAGGCCGCTACCGTGGCCATGATCGACCAGCTACGAAAGGGCACACTGTGACCGAGCCGCAGTTCTTCACCTCCTCGTACAGCAACCACGGCGGTGCATGCGTCGAGGTCGCCGCCAACCTGGTCATATCTCACGGCACTGTCCCGGTTCGGGACTCCAAGAACCCCACCGGACCGGCCCTCGCCCTCCCCGCGCAGGCATTTTCAGCCTTCCTGACGGGCGTCAAGACCGGCGACTTCAAAGCCGTCTGACCCCGCCCTACGCTGAGCCGGGTAGCTCCACGACCGCTGCGAAAGAGGTCACTGTGATCGCACCCGCGTTCCTCAAGTCCTCGTACAGCAACCACGGCGGCGACTGCGTCGCGATCGCCGCCAACCTGGCCGACACGTACGGCATCGTGCCCGTCCGGGACACCAAACTCCCGGACGGGCCCACCCTCACCATCCCCACCCCCGCCTTCGCCGCCTTCCTCACGGGCATCAAGTCCGGCGAGGTGGTCTCGCCATGACGGCGTCACCCGACACCCTGGCGTGGATCAAGTCCTCGTACAGCAGCAACGGCGGTGCCTGCGTCGAGTGGGCCCCCGAACACACCGCGACAACCGGCGTCGTCCCGGTCCGGGACTCCAAGAACCCCACCGGACCGGCCCTCGCCATCGCCGCACCCGCCTTCGCCGCGTTCGTCAACGGCGTCAAGACCGACGGTCTTCGCGGCGTCTGAGCAACCGCCCCGTTCAACTGTCGCCGTCGACCAGCCCCCGCAGCAGTTCCAGCCCTTTCGGCCAGTCCCCCAGACCGCTGTCCGAGTTGATGTGACCCCGGCCCTCAAGAACGAGGGCCCGCGTCTGCCAACCCTTCGCGAGGGACAGGGATGTCTCCGCGTCGCAGTACGGATCGTCGTCACTGGCCACCAGCAGGCTCGGGCCCGGCAGGGGAAGGGCCTCCAGATCCACGAACGTCCGGGCCGCGTCGCGCGGGAAGCGGGGGTCATGGGTGTCGGGCGGGGCGACCAGGAAGGTCGTCACCGCGTCGGGGCGGGTCTCCCGGAGCCAGTGCGCGACCGCCCAGCAGCCGAGGCTGTGTGCCACCAGCGCCACCCGGTGGTCGCGCCCGGCGGCGATCTCGTACGCGGACTGGATCGCGGCGACCCAGTCCGGCAGATCGGGCTCGCTCCACGACGCCGGGGCGGTCCGGACCGCCGAGGAGCCCCATCGCTTCTCCCACCGGCTCTGCCAGTGGCGCTCGTCGGAGCCGTAGATCCCGGGGATGATGACGTACGCGACCATCGTCTGTCGCCCTTTCCGTCTCGGGCCCCGCCGATACGGGGGCGCCTCGGGGCGATTCTCGATGGAACGGCGACGGAATCGGGCCCCCGCAAGCGATCTCAAAGAAAGTGGGGGCGACAGCGATGGAATCACTCGACCCGATCGACCGGGCCATCCTGGAACTCCTCCAGAACGACGGCCGTCTCACCGGCGCGGAGGTCGGCCGCCGCGTCGGACTCTCCCAGCCGGCCGCCGCCGCCCGCATCCAGCGCCTGGAAAAGCTCGGGATCATCACCGGCTACCGGGCCGTCGTCGCCCCGGCCGAGGTCGGTCTGAACATCCATGCGGTGATCCGGCTCCGTACCACCCCCGTACGGCTCGCTCCGGCGCTCGCCCTGGCCGCCGGGACCCCCGAGATCGTCTCGACGTACCGGATCACGGGCGAGGAATGCCTCCTGCTCGACGTCCACTGCTCGCACGCCGAACGCCTCGAACAGATCGTGGACTCCCTGGCCCGGTACGGACCGGTCTCCACGTCGCTCGTCCTGCGCAGCTACCCGCCGAAGCCACTGCCGACGACACCACCGGCCTCGTCCTGAGCCGCCCGCCGCCCGGCGGCTAGATCAGCGACGGCAAGATCCCCGATGCCCAGTTGCCGAGCCAGAACGCGGCGGTCGAGGGGTGGTCCTGTCCTTCGGTCGAGCCGTCGTGCAGCAGATATTCGGTGGGAGCGATGTAGCCCTCTCCCGGCGCAAGGCGGATGCGGTGAACCTGGATCGTCTGCCCGGCACCCACGTGCTTTCGGTAGTCGTCGGTAGCGGGATACCGGTACATGTAGTCCTCGGGATACACCGCCCGGCACACAGCTTGCGCGTCGAGCGTGCCGACGATGAGGTACCGGGTGCCCGGCCCCAGGTTCAGGGCGAGGCGCCGCCGACCTCCGGGTTTCTTCCCGTAGATCAGTTTGTCCCAGTTGTCGAGGTGCAGGCCGATCAGTCTGCCGTCCCGGTAGTTCTCCGTCGTCGTTGCCGTGCCGGGCCCGGAATGAGTCTGCCCGAGGTAGTGCGCATCGTCGTCGCCCAGCGGTTTCGCCAGATCTTCCAGCCCCTTGTCGCTCGGAGCAGGTGGGCGGACGATCTCCACCAGTGTCGTAGCCCGTGTACCGGGCCGGGCGGCCAGCGAGAGGGCATCCGCCTCCGTGAGCGGCTGCCACGGGCCGGAGGGGACCACAGCCCCCTCTTCGTATGCCGGATCCACGTTCACCGTGTGAACCGTGGCCGTCTCGCACCGCTCCCGCAGTACGTCCAGGTCGTTCAACGCGATGTGCAGGGGCACGTGGGCCTCCTGTTCAGTCGTCTCCGATGGTGATGTCGAGTTCGTTCACAAGGGCCTGGGCAAGGTCCATTTGCTGCCCCGGGTCGATCCGGACCTTCGCCAGGTTGGTGACACCCCGGATCCGCGAGAGGTCGTTACCCCGCAGATCGGTGTCCCGGTACCGGCCGCCCCCGAACTCGGTCAGTCCGAAAACGCATTCCGAGAACACCGCACCGGACAGGTCGCAGTCGGTGAAAGTGGCCTCGGTGAAGACGCAGCCGACGAAAGCGACGGGGCCGGTGGCCCGGACCCTTTCGAAGGCGGTGTAGTCGAAACGGCACTTCTCGAAGAGCACGTCGTCCAGGACCAGGTCGTCCATCGCGGCCCCCATGACCTTGCAGTCGCGGAAGTGGACCCGGGTGAGCTTGCTGCCGCGCCAGCGGACGGAACCGAGGTCGCTGCCGGTGACCTCGACCCCATGAAGGTCGACGGCGTCGAACTCCACGTGCTCCGCGCGGACGTCGCTGATTCTGCCGGTGAGGAGTTGCGCATCGGCGAGGACGAGTGCGCGCAGGCCCATGTCCCCGTACGCAAAGTCCTGCACAGTGCCACGAGGGCTGTCCAGCGAATCGACCCTGGTCAGGTACAGGCCAGGTTCGTCGAGGTCGGGAGTGGTCACTGTGGTGTGGCCGAAGGTACGGCTGGCCATGGTGCTCCTTCAACGCGGTACCGAGACCGCCCGCCATCGCCGACGGGCGGCCCCATCGGACTACTTCTTCTTCCAGTTGTCCCAGGTGGGACGGTTGTCGAAGACGGGCGTGGGGTTGTCCCAGGTGGGACGGTTGTCGAACGGACCGCTGTTGCGCGGGGCGGGTCCGGCCTCCAGGAGGGATGCGAATCCCGGGGCCGAGTTCATCACGAGCCCGATGGCGTCAGGGGCGGTGCGCACGGACATGTCGCGTCACTCCTTCGATCAAGGCGATCTTGGCGGTGGTGCAGTACCGGGTCCTGGTTCCGTCGAAGCGGCCGTCGTGCTCGAAGTACCTGTTGGCCGCGTGGGCTCCTCCGCAGAACGCGAAGGTGGGGCAGGTGGCGCGGCAGGAATCCACACCGCTCCAGAATTCGGTGATCCAGGGGGTGCGGTGTTCGGCGTCGGACACGAGGACATCCAGGTTGGTCCTGATCACATTGCCGGTGGTGAAGTCGCCGAAGCGAGCGTCGGTGAACCCGGCGAGCTCCGGAGAGAGCATGACCACACCACCGTCGTAGGCGACGGTGGGCATGGGATCCCAGAGGGCTGAGGCCGGTGCCGGGGACGTGACACGGCGGCCCAGGACCGCACCGACGAAGTCGAGTACGCGGTCCACCTCGCGCAGCCGGATGACCGGATTGGCCCGCCAGGCGTCCACCAGAGCGGCCCAGAATTCCGTTGCCCGTACGGGATCGGCGCATTTCACGCCCCGGTTGACTCCTTCTTCCTCCTCGACATTCACTCCGAGGGTGGTCACGCCCAGGTCGGCGAAGAAATCGTAGAACCGGCTCGCCTTCTCCGGAGCAGGGTCGGAGACGACCGCGATGGCGGAGAACGGGATCCCGTGGCGGCGTAACCGTTCTACGCCGCGCATGATGACGCGGAAGCCCGGGCGGCCGGCGACGGTCAGCCGGTGGGTGTTCATGTCCTCGGGCCCGTCGATGCTGATACCCGTACGGATCCGGTGTTCCAGCAGGAACTCGCACCACGCGTCATCGATCAGGGCCGCATTGGTCTGCACGGAGTGCTCAATGCCCTCGAACGGCGCCATGAGGGCGGCCCAGTGCTCGCGTCCGGCCGCCAGCGGCTCCCCGCCGTGCCATACGACCTCGAACCTCGGGTTCGTCCTGGCCCACTCATTGACAGATCCGGCCACGGCTTCGGCCACCTCTACCGACATGAGGTGCTTCGCCTTTCGGAACGGCAGATAGCAGTACGCGCAGTCCATGGGCAGGCACTGCGTGGTCGGTTGCATGATCACTGATCCGGGGATGCGAGCGAGCCGGGTAGGCATCGTGCTCCTCTCCATGCCGGGTGCAGGGCCGACTCGAGGCCGTCGGCGGCCGTGGTCCACTCCGTATTCCGCAGGGCTGCGTCAGTATGCGACGCGGCCCGTGCTCCGGATGCTCGACCACCTTGGCGGGCCGGGAGTCCCGCGGCCACTACGGCGTCCTATAGGGCCGTCCTATATTTCGGTGATGGAGCCGGAGCCGAATGTGTGGGCACACCCCGGGCTGCGCGCAGCCGCCTCAATGGAGGACTGGCCGGTACTGCTGAAAACCTGGCGCAAGCTCACCGGCAGCAGCCAGAGCAAGCTCGGTGCCCTCGTGGGTCTCGCGCAGCCGGATGTCTCGGCGATCGAGAACCGGCGGCGCACGGTGACGTCCGCCGAAGTTCGGCAGCGAATCGTGCTCGGCCTTGGTGTCCCTCTTGAGCTACTGGGTGTGCGGCGCGACGAACTTCCCATGCCGTCGCTCGTGCTGCCCGGGGTGGTGTCCGATACCGACGTGGAGAGGCTGATCGCCATAAGGAAACGCGGACTGCGCCTGGATGCCGCCTCGCTCGACGCGATGGACGCCTTACTGGCCGCGCATCGCCGGGCAGAGGACACCGTGGGATCACGCTCGATCGCCCCGTTGGTGACCGCCCAGTTCGAGGAAGTGGCCGCCCTCTACGACCAGGCCCGGGGACCGTTGGCGGATCGCGTGGTCAGGCTGCTGGCCGAGTACGCGCAGTTCCTGGCCTGGATGGCGCAGGACCAGGACAACGCCCCGGTGGCGCTGGGGTGGTTCGACCGGTCCTACGACTGGGCGCTGGAATCCGGGTACGGGGACATGGCGGCCACCACCATGAGCATGAAGGCACACCTGGCGTGGTCACGGGGTCGGGGACGGCGCTGTGTCCGGCTCGGCGAGGCCGCCGCGTCGACGGCGGGAGCGAGCGACGCCACGAGGGCCATGGCTGTCCAGATGGCCGGACGCGGGCACGCTCTCGAAGGCGACGCCGGTGACGCGTACCGCAGGCTGGACGAGGCTCAGCGGATCATCGGGGCGGCATCGGACGCGCCACCGTGGCTGTACTTCTACGGGGAGTCGTGGTTCGCCGCACAACGCGGTATGGCCGACCTGCATCTGAAGGAATGGGCGAGCGCGACCGGGAACCTGACAGCCGGATTGGCGGGATTCGCTCCCGCTTATCGCAGGGACCGGGCCTGGTACGGGTCCTGCCTGGCCCACTCGTACGCGGGCGCCGGAGAGGCGGAGGCCGCGCTCTCCGCAGCTCTGGGCGTGTTGCCCGACGCCTCCGAGGTCGGCCGCCCTCACGCATGGGGAGAACTGCGCAGAGTGGCGGGGATCCTGATCCGCCGGAGGGCCTCCGAGGGCCGGGAGCTGTTCGATGCTCTGGCGGCACTGGACTGAGCCCGGAACCTCCCACCGCCGCCCACGAAAGACGAACCGGCAGACGACGCCTCCGGACGAACCCCGAGCCTCTACCGCCCGGGGCGACCACCCGGTCCGGAAACCCGGAGTCGCCGAACCTCGGTACACCTCATGGTTGTTGACGGAAACACGGAAACCATAGGTTGTGTGTCCATGACCACCGGGCCTGATGGCTATCCGCCCCGCACCCACCCGCTGCCGCCCTACCAAGGCCCGCCGCCGCCCCGGCCGCAGCAGCCGCGTTGGGCGTGGTGGCTGGTCGGCATCGTCATACCGGTCACCGGAATCATCGTGACGCTGCTGGTGAGCGGCCGGGGATCGTCCTCGGGCAAGGAGCCGTCGGGCGCGGGCGGTACGGGGAAGGACACGGCGGCCACCACGACGGCGGCCCCGGAGAAGGGCACTCCGCCGAAGGTCCGGTTCTCGGGAGAGGTACGGATCAAGCTCACCAACGGCGGCGAGGAGATCGACCTCGACTCCGCGCCCCCGATCGTCGGCCAGAGCTTCAAGGGTGTGGACATCCACATCGGCGCCACCTCGGGCGACCCGACGATCGGTACCGAGGACAGCGCCCTGGTCCTGGCACCCCTGCCTCCCGGCTCCGGCCCGGTCCCCGGCGAGGCCGAATGTGCCGAGCGGATCGAGAAGAACGGCGGCTACCACTCCGAGCTGACCCGGGGCGCCCGGTTCTGCGTACAGACCCAGGACGGACGCACCGTCTACGTACGAGCCGTAGCCGCCCCGGCCAACGGCCCCGTCCGGCTCGCCGTGACCGTCTGGGAGCAGCCGGACTAAAGCGTGTTGCGGAAGTGCCGACTCCTCCGCACGACGCGATGTCTGATTGCCGCCAGCAAGATCCTCCTGTGGTGACCATGCTGGCGGCATGACGATGTCACCCCATACGCAGTCAGCAACAGTTCTCGCCGGCATGTACGCGGCTGAGGCGGAGTACCTGGCGGCAGGAGGCCCCGGCGAGGCTTCGTTCGACCTGCTCGCCCCCTTCTTTGCGCCGGATGTCGAACTGCATCAAGCAGATGCTCTGCCCTATGGAGGCACTTGGCGTGGACACAAGGGCATGACGCAGTTCTTCCTAAAAATGGGAGAGGCGTGGGAGTCGTTCGACATGGTGGAACAGGAGTTTCTTGCCACCGGTGAGACTGCGGTCGTGCTCACACAGGTCCGTGCTCGCGCTCGCGCGACCGGCCACGAACTCAACTTCCCGATTCTGCAAGCGATCACGGTCAAGGACGGGAGGATCACCAAGGTCCGTCCGTTCTACTGGGACACGCAGGCTATCGCCGACGCCTGCGCCGTGCCCACACCATCAGACTGAGGCCGACAACAAACCCGCCGTTCACAGCCGTTCGTTGAGGACTGCCATCAGCACGGTCGCCTCGTAGCGGACGGCCGGCTTGCCGTACCTCGTGGCCACGGCCCGGTGCCGAGACCTGCCTCACCCGTCCACAACCTCCCGGGGCAATACACCCAGCGCGTTCGGGGGGACTGTCAGTGGGTCGTGTCAGCATCGTGGCACGGTGGTCGTGGGGACGGTCGCCGGCCGGTGCGGCCAGGGGGCCGGGGGCAGCCGGGGCGTGAGGGGCGGGGCGTATGACGGTCGACGGCGTCGGTGAACGGGTGGCCGCGGCCCGGCGGCCGGGGACGCCGCCGGAGCGGTTGCGGGAGCTGGCGGAGCCGGATCCCCGGATCGCCCGGATCGTCGCCTCCAGGATCGGGCTGCCGCCGGAGCTGGCCGACGAGTTGGCCGGATGGGCGGCGGACCGGGGCGAGGCGTGGTGGGGGGTGACACGCGCGCTGGCGGCCGAACCCGCCGCCCCCGCCGCCCGGCTGGCCGGGTACGCGACGCACCCCGACGCCTCGGTGCGCCGGGTGGCGGCGGTGCACCGGAACACTCCGCGCCGGGCGCTGAAGAAGCTGGCCGGGGACGGGGAGACGGCGGTCCGCCGCGCCCTGGCGGGCCGGGAGGAACTGCCCAAGGGCCTCGTCAGGCGGCTGGCGGGCGACGCGGCGGGGGACGTCCGGCTGACCGTGGCCCGCAGGACGGACACGGACCCGGCGGTGCTGCGGTCGCTGGCCACCGACGAGGACCCGAGGGTCAGACGGGTGGTGGCCGCCCTCGGGCAGGGGGGCGGCGCGGAGTTCGACGACGAGGACCCCGTGGTACGGCGGAACGCGGTGCGGCGGGCCGGGCCCGAGGTGATCGCGCCCCTGGTGGCCGCCCTCGCCCGCGACCTGGACCCGGAGGTACGCGCGCTGGCGGCCGAGCAGTGCCGCAACCGGGACCCGCTCGCCCTCTCTGTCTTCGCCGGCGACCTGAACGCCGGGGTCAGACGGCGCGCGGCGGCCAACCGGTTCACCCCGGTGATATCGCTGATCTCACTCGCGGACGACGACGACCCCGAGGTACGGAACGCACTCGCCGAGAACGCCGACGCGCCGCCCGAGGCGCTGGCCCGGCTGGCGGACGGTCTGCTGGAGAGATGGCACCCCGACGACCCCGACACCGGTTCTCTCGGCCTCGGCAAGCGCCCGCTCGTGTTCGCCCTGCTGGACCACCCCGCGACACCGCCCGGGACTTTGCGCCGTCTGTACGAACGCGGGCCGTCCGGATTCCAGCAGGGCAATGCCGTCAGCGGGCCCAACTGGCCGCCGGAGCTGATGGCCCGCTTCGCGCTCGACTACTGCGCCGGCCTGCTCGACGGCGAGGCGGAACGCGCCAGTCATACGGCGATCGGCCGCGCCCTGGGCACGGCACCGGTCGAGGAGGTGCTGACCGCGATGGTCCACAGCCCCGTCTACTGGCTGCGGGGCGCGGTCGCCAACCGTCATGTGCCGCCCGGGGTGCTCGCCGACTGCGCCGGGGAGGTGGACCGGGGCGAGCGCACCGACCACGTCGAAGCCCTGGCGGCCAACCCCGCCCTGCCGCCCGAGGTCCAGGTCCGCTGGGCCCGCGCGGGCCTTCGGGTCTACAACCTGCTGCGCAACCCCGAGCTGTGCGAGGCCGCGCTCCTGGCCCTGGCGGACGGGCCCGACCAGTACTGGGCCGAGGAGGCCCGGCTGGCACTGGAGGTCCGGGAGCACCGGACCGGAACGGATGAGACGTGCTGACCCTCTCCACCTGGCGGGCCCGGTTCGATCCGCTGTCCGACGCCCCGGCCGTCGCCCGGCGGACCGGCGGACAGATCGCCGGTCTACTCGCCCAGAACTACGGCTGGTACCGCCATGAGGGAGACCTGGTCCTGCCGGAGGACACCGATCTGGACGTCTCGTTGGTCGTGGACGGCGACTTGGTGGTGCACGGCTTCCTCGACGACTGGGTCTCCGGCACGGGCATGCTGGTCGTGCTCGGCGATCTGGTGCTGCGGGACCTGGTGTCCTGGGGCTCCGTCCACGTCACCGGTGACCTGCGGGCCCACGGCATCGTCCACTCCGTCTACAACGACCATGTCTTCGAGGTCGGCGGCGCCGTGCACGCGCGGGCGCTGGTGCTGAGCGACAAGAGCGCCGACTACCGCACCGGGGAGGTGGAGGCCGAGATCGACCCGTACTACCCGACGCGGGCCCAGTTGCGGGCGGCGCGCGGCATCCTGGTGCCCCAGGTGTACGACGGCTGGCGCCGCCGCGCCGCCGAGGGCAGACCGCCGAAGCTCCGCCGCCCCTCCTACGACCGCGTACGTTCCCGGCTGCACCGCGACAAACCACTGTTCCGGGAGGACCCGCCGACGGCCACCGGAAGCCGCCCCCGTCACTGACGGCCGCCGCCCGCGCGAGGGCCCGGACGCGTCCCGCCCGCCCGGTGCGCGGCAACGCACCGGGCGGACCGAACCGGGCCGGGGTCAGCGCCGGGCAGAGGCCGGGCTCAGCCGGGGCGGATGTCGCCCTGGCCATCGGGCGGGAATACCCGCGTGACGCGCCGAGTTGATACCGGGGAGCTTCTTGTGGCGCGGCACGACTGGGCGAGTGGGCGGACGGGGGGAGTGCTGTGATCGAGCTGGGAGCCATCGCGGGGATCGGTCTGGTGGCGTTCGGGATGGTGATGACGCCCGGGCCGAACATGATCTATCTGGTGTCCCGTTCCGTTCTCCAGGGGCGTACCGCCGCGATGATCTCGCTGGGCGGGGTCGCCGTCGGGTTCGTGGTCTATCTCGTCGCCGTGTCCGCCGGGATCGCCGCCGTGTTCGCGTTGGTGCCGGAGATCTATCTGGCGATCAAGCTGGCGGGGGCGGGGTATCTGCTGTGGCTGGCCTGGAAGATGATCCGGGCGGGTGGCCGGCCGGCCGCCGCGAACCGGGAGCTGACCCCCGACCGGCCGCTGAAGCTCTTTCTGATGGGGCTGCTGACCTGTCTGCTCAACCCCAAGATCGCCATCCTCTATATATCCCTGCTGCCGCAGTTCGTCGATCCGGAGCGGGGCAATGTCGCGTTTCAGGGTCTGGTGTTGGGGCTGACACAGATCGCGGTCGGGGTCGCGGGGAACGCGTTCTTCATCGTGACCGCCGGTTCCGTCGCCGGGTTCTTCGCCCGAAATCCCGTCTGGCAGCGCGTGTACAGCTATGCGATGGGGACCGCGTTGGCGGGGTTCGCCGTACGGATGGCCACCGACCGGTCGAGCGCGGCGGTCGCCCTGCGCTGACGGCGGGTCGCCCCTCGGCGGCGCTCGACACATCGCGGTCGGTGAACACGGCCTCGGTGAGGACACGGCCGGCGAAGAGGACGGGGCCGGTGGCCCGGACCTGTTCGAAGAGTACGTCGTCCAGGGCGGGCGCCCGCAGGTTCATGCCCTCGTACGAGAAGCGGGGCCGTCCGGCGAATCGACCCCGGTCGGATACAGGCCGGGCTCATCGGGGGGGGGACCCCTACGCCTTCTCCTCCCGCTCCACCACCAGCCTCAGCAACCGCACCAACTCCTCGCGTTCCTCGAAGGTGAGCGGTGCGCAGAGGTCGTCCTGGATGCCGGTCAGGACCGCGCCGAGGGCCGCGAGGCGGGCGGCGCCCTCCGGGGTGAGGGTGACGACGTTGCGGCGGCGGTCCGCGGGGTCGGGGGTGCGGGCGATCAGGGACTGGGGTTCCAGTTCGTTGAGCGCCGCCACCACGTCGCTGCGGTCGATCCCGGTACGGCGGGCCAGTTCCGCCTGGCTGGCCGGACCGTGTTCGGTGAGGGCCGCCAGCAGGCGGTAGTGGTAGCCGCGGGCGTCGACCGCCGCGAAGCCCTCCGCCAGGAGCCGGTGGTGGTACGCGCCCGCCTGGCCGATCAGCCAGCCCGGCATGGTCCGCAGCCGGGTGAGCGGCGCCGGGTCGCCCTTCGTCGTCATGGACGTCAGCCTACGGAACTGTTGGTCGGACCCACAATCCGCTATCGTTGGGCGCGCCAACATTGGCAGTGCCAACAATAAGGGGGAGAATCATGATCAAGCCGTTCCGGATCGCCGTCCCGCAGACCGCCCTCGACGATCTGGCCGACCGGCTCGCCCGGACCCGCTGGCCCGACGAGGTGGACGGCGCGGGCTGGGAGTACGGCTTCCCGCTGGCCCGGCTGAAGGAGCTCGCCGAGCACTGGCGGACCCGCTACGACTGGCGCGCCCACGAGGCCCGGCTCAACGAACTGCCGCACTTCACCACCGAGATCGACGGTCAGAACATCCACTTCGTCCATGTCCGGTCCCCGAAGCCGGACGCGCTCCCCCTCGTCCTCACCCACGGCTGGCCCGGGTCGTTCCTGGAGTTCCTCGACGTGATCGAGGAGTTGTCGCGGGACTTCCACCTGGTGATCCCGTCCATACCGGGATACGGCTTCTCCGGCCCCACCCGGGAACGCGGCTGGGACCTGGTCCGGATCGCCCGGGCCTGGGCCGAGCTGATGCGGCGGCTCGGATACCGGCGGTACGGCGCGCAGGGCGGCGACTTCGGCGCGGGGATCTCGCTGGCCCTCGGCTCCGTCGCACCCGAGCGGGTCGTCGGCGTACATCTCAACTATCTGCCGACCCCACCCGACCCGGACGCCGATATCGAGCTGTCGGCGGACGATCGGGCCCGGCTGGCGACGATCGAGGGGCTGATGGCGGCCCGGCCGCCCTATCAGGCGCTCCAGGCGCTCACCCCGCAGACCATCGGCTACGCGCTGACCGACTCGCCGGTCGGCCAGCTCGTCTGGATCGCCGAGCGGTTCGCGCACTGGACCGATCCCCGTACCCCGGTCGACGACGAACGGATCCTCACCGACGTCTCGTTGTACTGGCTGACCGCCACCGCCGCCTCCTCCGCCCGGCTGCACCACGACGCGTCCCGCGGGTCCGCCCGCTGCCCGGTCCCGGTCGGCGTCGCCGTCTTCGCCCATGACATCACCCGCTCCGTCCGGCCGCTGGCCGAGCGGCGCCACGACATCCGGCACTGGTCGGAGTTCGACCGGGGCGGCCACTTCGCCGCGATGGAGGTGCCGGAACTGCTCGCCGGCGACGTCCGGGCGTTCTTCCTCGAACAGAGGGAGAAGGCGGGGGAAGGGGAGGGATCGGGGGCCGCCGATTGAGGGCGGGGAGACGGACCGCCCGGGACGATACGTGGCGTACCCTCGCCGTCCTGGCTTCCCGGGGTACTCCGGCCTTGCCCCCGGGCCTACGATCGTGGTGTGAAAGCCCTGCCGGGCCGCAGTCCGGCAGCGTAGCTTTTACTGTCGAACCTCCCCCGCCCGTGCCCGACAACGCCCGCCGTCCCGTTCACACCAGCAATCACACCGCCAGCCACCGCAGAACCGTCGAGGGGTCCCGTGACCGTCCATCCCAGCCTCCAGACCTACGCCGATGCCTGGACCCACGCCGTCGAGTCGATAGCGGAGCTGGTGACGCCGCTCGTCGAGGGCGAGTGGAACCGGCCCACGCCGTGCCCCGCCTGGTCGGTCCGGGACGTGGTCTCGCATGTCATAGGGCTGGAGACCGAGTTCCTCGGGGACCCCCGGCCGATCCACACCCTGCCGCGCGATCTGTACCACGTGAAGAGCGACTTCGCGCGGTACATGGAGATGCAGGTGGATGTACGGCGGCATCACACGGCCCCCGAGATGGTCGCCGAGCTGGAGTACGTCCTGATCCGCCGCGCCCGTCAGTTGCGGAACGAGAACCGGGCGCCGGACGCGGTGGTCCGGGCGCCGCTGGGGGCCCAGCAGACGCTGGAGCTGGCGATGCGGATGCGGGCGTTCGACAGCTGGGTGCACGAGCAGGATCTCCGGGCGGCCCTCGGGCAGCCGGGGAATCTGGACTCGCCGGGCGCGCTGATCGCCCGGGACGTCCTGCTGGAGGCGCTGCCGAAGGTGGTCGCCAAGGACGCGGGCGCCCCGCCGCACTCGGCCGTGGTGATCGATGTCCACGGTCCGGTGGAGTTCCTGCGGACGGTCCGGGTCAACGCCGACGGGCGCGGCTCGGTCGACGGTTCGCCGTCGCTGGGGCCCGTGGTGTCCCTGGCCACCGACTGGGAGACGTACTACCGCCTGGCGTGCGGCCGGGTCCGGTACGGCGCCGTCGCGGACCGGGTGAAGATCGACGGGGACCAGGAGCTGGGCTCCGCGATCCTGGGCGCCTTCGCCGTCACCCCCTGAGGCGCAGGCCCCCGCCGGGGCGGAGCCGTAGACCCCTGATGCGGCCCTGATCCGGCCCGGATCCGGTGGCCGACAGCCGATGGCCGGTGTGCTCATGGTTCGGTGAGCCGTTGAATTCGGCCGTCACCGCCGTGCGCCGCTCGCGCGTGCCCGCGTCCTCCTCGCGGGGCACCCTCCCGCGCGAGCCCGTAAGCCCATACCCCCGTACGCCCGTGAACCCTTGAGCCGTGTCCCGTACCGGGAGAAGCGTTACGCCTCCGCCGGGACGTGGACCGCCTCCACCCTGCTCGCGACCAGCCGTTCCCGTTCGCGGCGGGCCGTACGGACCCGGAGCCGCAGGATCTGCGCGACTCCCAGCGCCTGGAGGACGAAGACACTGGCGAACGCGGTCCGGTAGTCGCCGCCGCTCGCGTCCAGCAGCAGGCCGACCGCCAGCAGCGTCGTCATCGACGCGGTGAAGCCGCCGACATTGACGATGCCCGACGCCGTGCCCTGCCGCTCCGGCGGGTTCGCCGGGCGGGCGAAGTCGAAGCCGATCATCGAGGCCGGGCCGCAGGCGCCGAGGACCGTACCGAGGACGATCAGCAGCCAGAGCGGGGCGCGTTCCCCGGGCCAGCCGAGGACCGTGGCCCAGACCGCCGCCGTACTCAGTACGGTGCCCAGCGCCAGCGGCAGCCGGGCCTTGTGGTGCCGGGCGATGATCTGGCCGAAGACCAGGCCGATCACCATGCTCACCAGCACGATCAGGGTCAGCAGCGCCCCTGCCGCGTCCCGGGTCAGGCCCTCGGACTCCACCAGGAACGGCAGGCCCCAGAGCAGCATGAAGACCATCGCCGGGAACTGGGTCGTGAAGTGGACCCACATCCCGAGCCGGGTACCGGGCTCGCGCCAGGAGTCGGCGATCTGGCGGCGGACGAACGCCGCGCCCCGGTGGCGGGCGGGCGCCGGTTCGTACCCCTCGGGGTGGTCCTTGAGGAAGCAGAGCACCAGGACCAGGACGACCGCCCCGGCGACCGCGCTGCCGCCGAAGGCCGCGACCCAGCCGAAGTCGGTCAGGAACCGGGAGAGCAGCACCGTGGAGATCAGGTTCCCGGCCATCCCGAAGAGCGCCGCGACCTGCCCGATCAGCGGTGCGCGCCGGGCCGGGAACCAGCGGGTCCCGAGCCGCAGCACGCTGATGAAGGTCATCGCGTCGCCGCAGCCCAGCAGGGCGCGGGCGGCGAGCGCCGTGCCGTAGGAGGGGGAGAGGGCGAAGGCGAGCTGTCCGGCGGTGAACAGGGCCGCGCCCATCGCCAGCACCTTTTTGGTGCCGAGCCGGTCGACCAGCAGGCCCACCGGGATCTGCATCCCCGCGTAGACCAGGAGTTGGAGGATGGAGAAGGTGGAGAGCGCGGAGGCGTTGACGTCGAAGCGTTCGGCGGCGTCGAGCCCGGCGACCCCGAGGGACGTACGGAAGATCACCGCGACGAAGTAGACGGCGACCCCGATGCCCCACATCACGGCGGCGCGGCGGCCACCGGGCGGGTCACCGGGCAGGGATATCGCCCCCGATGAGCCGGAAGTGCCGGAGGAGCCCGAGGAGCCGGAGGAGCCCGTCGGCCCCCCGGTCTCGGATGGTCCCGAGGAGCCCGGTGGGCCGGGAGTCGGCTGGCTCATCGGAGATCGCCCCTGGCCAGACTGTTGAACCAGCCGACATGGCGGTGGATCATCGCCGCCGCCGCGTCCGGGTCGCCGGCCCGCAGCGCCTCCAGGATCTCGCCGTGCTCGGCGACGTTCTTGGCGATCCGGTCGGGATGGGCGTGCATCACGGCCACGCCCATCCGGAGCTGGCGGTCGCGCAGCTGCTCGTAGAGCCGGGAGAGGATCGCGTTGCCGCCGCTGCGGACGATCTCCAGATGGAAGTTGCGGTCGGTGACGGCGACGGCGGCCAGATCTCCGGCCTCGCCCTGCCGCCTCTGCTGCTCCAGCAGCTCTTCGAGCCGGGCGATCAGCCGGGGCGACGCGGGTACGGCCTTACGGGCCGCGTGCTCCTCGACCAGCAGCCGGGTCTCCACCACATCGGCGATCTCCTGCGCCGACACCGGGAGGACCAGGGCGCCCTTCTTCGGGTAGAGCTTGATCAGCCCCTCGACCTCCAGCTTGAGCAGCGCCTCGCGGACGGGGGTCCTGGAGACGCCCACCGCGTCGGCCAGCTCCCCCTCGGTAAGCAGGGTGCCGCCCGCGTAACGCCGGTCGAGCACCCCCTGCTTGACATGGACGTACACCCGCTCGGCGGCGGGCGGTACGGGCGCGGGCGGGGCGGGCGGTACGGGCGCGGAAGACGTGGGGGCAGCGGCGGGTACGGAAGCGGGGGCGGCCATGCGCACAGCTTAGATACAACACAGACGCATGCCCAGAGGGTGTCCGAACGGCGAAACACGGCCACGGGGGACGGTTCCCGGACCCGGTCGGCAACTCCCCGGCGCATACAAGGGCACGGCCCGGTCCCCGGCGGGTCCGGCCGGGAACTTGTCGAAAAGAATTCCGTTGATTCGCGCATCCATGCGAACCGATCAGGCGTCTAACACCTCGACCCCTGGCGGCTCTTCGGCCACTCGGGTCCCCCCATTCTCGGCAAGACCCCAGATTTTCCTGACATTCGACGCATTCGCCCTTTTTCGGAGCGTTTCTTTTGATACTCAGCAGCGTGCGCGTGCGCAGAGCCGCCACCGTTGTCCTCACCAGCGGACTCCTGCTCGGTGCCTCCCCGCTCGCCGCGTCCTCCGCGACGGCGGCCCCGGCCGTGCCGACGATCAGCGCCAAGGGCGCCATCCTGATCGACAACGCCAACGGCAAGGCGCTGTACTGGAAGGACCGGGACACCCGCCGTCAGATGGCCAGCACGACGAAGATCGTGACCGCGGCCACCGTTCTGACGACGCCCAAGCTCGACCTCAATCGCAAGATCACCATCAAGAAGACCTATGTCGACTATGTGATCCGCGAGGGCGGCAGCTCCGCCCAGCTCAAGGTCGGCGACACCCTGACGGTCCGCCAGCTCCTCTCCGGGCTGATGCTGCCGTCCGGCTGCGACGCGGCCTACGCCCTCGCCGACACCTTCGGCACCGGCAGCACCACCGCCGCCCGGACCAAGTCGTTCATCGGCAATATGAACAAGAAGGCCGCCCAGCTCGGCCTGAAGAACACCAAGTTCGACTCCTTCGACGGCATCTCGCCCGGCGGCCAGAACTACACCACGCCCCTCGAACTGGCGAAGCTCTCCCAGCACGCCTTCTCCAACGCCACCTTCCGCGAGATCGTGAAGGCCCCGACCTACCAGGCCGTGGCGACCGCGTCGAACGGCAAGAAGCGCACGTACACCTGGAAGAACACCAACCTGCTGCTCGGCTCGTACAAGGGCGCGGTCGGCCTGAAGACGGGTACGGGCACGGCCGCCGGGCCCTGCCTGGTCTTCGCCGCCACCCGTAACGGCAAGACGTACATCGGCGTCGCCCTCAACGGCAAGGACCGCTTCAACGACGCGGCCAAGCTGCTGGACTACGGCTTCAAGTCGTCGTCCGCCAAGTCGATGAAGCTGCGGTCGCTCCCGGCGGACGCCCAGCGCGACTGATCCGGTCTCCGAACGACGGCCGAAGCCCCGTGACACTGTGCCGTGTCACGGGGCTTCGCCGTACGTACCGTCAGGCCGTCCGGAACCGGGCGCGGAACCGGAACCGGGCCGTCAGACCCAGGTGATCAGCCGCTTGGGCCGCTCCAGCACCGCCGCCACATCCGCCAGGAAGCGGGAGCCGAGTTCGCCGTCGACCAGCCGGTGGTCGAAGGAGAGCCCCAGCGTCGTGACCTGACGCGGCCTCACCTTCCCCTTGTGCACCCAGGGCCGCGGCTTGATCGCGCCGACCGCGAGGATCGCGGACTCGCCCGGGTTGAGGATCGGGGTCCCGGTGTCGACACCGAAGACACCGACATTGGTGAGAGTGAGCGTGCCGCCCTGCATCGCGGCCGGGGTGGTCTTGCCGTCCCGGGCCACCGTGACCAGCTCGCCCAGCGCCGCCGCCAGTTCGGGCAGCGTCTTGGCGTGCGCGTCCTTGATGTTCGGCACGATCAGACCGCGCGGGGTGGCCGCCGCGATGCCCAGATTGACATAGTGCTTCTGGACGATCTCCTGGGCCGCCTCGTCCCAGGACGCGTTGATCCCCGGGTTCCGCTTCACCGCGACCAGGACCGCGCGGGCGATCATCAGCAGCGGATTGACCCGGACCCCGGCCAGCTCCGGATCGGCCTTCAGCTGGTCGACGAGCTTCATCGTCCGGGTGATGTCGAAGGTGATGAACTCGGTGACGTGCGGTGCCGTGAAGGCGCTGCCGACCATGGCCGCCGCCGTCGCCTTCCGTACCCCCTTGACCGGGATACGGGTCTCCCGCGCACCGGCCGCCGCGACGGCCTGGCCGCCTACGGACACCGGCTCGGGCTCGGGTTCCGGTGCCGCGGCGGGCGCCGGGGCCTCGGCAGGCGGGGCGACGGCCGCGCGGACGTCGTCCCGGGTGATGATCCCGTCCGGGCCGGTCGGGGTGACCTCGGTCAGATCGACCCCGAGGTCCTTGGCCAGCTTCCGGACCGGCGGCTTCGCCAGCGGGCGGGCGCCGCCGGACCCGGCCGGGAACTCGCCCGGGGGCGGTGCGCCGTGGCCGTTCAGCTCACTCCGGACCGCCGCCGCCACGGCCTGCTCCGGCACCTGCGCGACAGGCGCGGACACCGTCGTCGTGGTGGCCGCCGGGGCCTTGCGCGGCCTGCGCCGGGTCGAGCTCTCCGCGACCCCGTAACCGACGAGTACCGGCTGCCGCCCCTTGGGCGCCTCCTCCTCCGGCTCCGAAGCCGAGTCCGGAGCCGCCGGGGTCCCGGTACGCGTCGCGGCGGGGGCCTCCCCCGAGGCGGCCCCGCCCGGTGCCACGTCCACCGAGATGATCACCTGGCCGACGTCGACCGTCGTGCCCTCCGGGAAGCGGAGTTCGCGCACCGTACCGTCGTACGGGATCGGCAGCTCGACCGCCGCCTTCGCGGTCTCGACCTCGCAGACCACCTGGCCGTCGGTGACCGTGTCACCGACCTGGACGTACCACTTGAGGATCTCCGCCTCGGTGAGTCCCTCGCCCACATCGGGCATCTTGAACTCACGGAAGCGGTGAGCGGTGTTCTCCGTCATGTTTCTCGGCACTCCCTCTTCCCTCAGTACGCCAGCGCGCGGTCGACGGCGTCGAGCACCCGGTCGAGACCCGGGAGGTACTCCTCCTCCAGCCGCGCCGGCGGGTAGGGGGCGTGGAAGCCGCCGACCCTCAGCACCGGTGCCTCCAGGTGGTAGAAGCACCGCTCGGTGATCCGGGCGGCGATCTCCGCGCCCGAGCCGTAGAACACGGGCGCCTCGTGCACCACCACCAGCCTGCCGGTCTTCTCCACCGAACGCTGGATCGCGTCGAAGTCGATCGGCGACATGGAACGCAGATCCAGCACCTCGACCGAGACGCCCTCCTCGGCCGCCGCCGCTGCCGCCTCCGTACAGACCTTCACCATCGGCCCGTACGCCGCGAGGGTGATCCGGCCGCCCTCCCGGACGACCCGGGCCTGGTGCAGCGGTCCGGGGATGGCCTCGGTGTCGACCTCGCCCTTGTCCCAGTAGCGCCGCTTCGGCTCGAAGAAGATCACCGGGTCGTCGGACTGGATGGCCTGCTGGAGCATCCAGTAGGCGTCGGAGGAGTTCGAGGGCGAGACGATCTTCAACCCGGCGACATGGGCGAAGAGGGCCTCCGGCGACTCGCTGTGGTGCTCGACCGCGCCGATCCCGCCGCCGTACGGAATCCGGATCACGATCGGCAGCTTGACCAGGCCGAGCGCGCGGGCGTGCATCTTGGCGAGCTGGGTGACGATCTGGTCGTACGCGGGGAAGACGAAGCCGTCGAACTGGATCTCGGCCACCGGGCGGTAGCCGCGCAGGGCCAGACCGATCGCGGTACCGATGATCCCGGACTCGGCGAGCGGGGTGTCGATCACCCGGTCCTCGCCGAAGTCCTTCTGGAGCCCGTCGGTGATCCGGAAGACCCCGCCGAGCTTTCCGACGTCCTCACCCATCACGAGGACCTTGGGGTCGTTCTCCAGCGCCGTACGGAGGGATTCGTTCAGCGCCTTGGCGAGGGGCAGTTTCTGGACGGCCACGATCAGTGCCCCTCTCCGTGCGAACCGGTCTCGGGAGCGTCCGCGAAGGACGCCTGGTACGCGGCGAACTGGGCCCGCTCCTCGTCGACGAGCGCGTGCCCGTCCGCGTACACATGGTCGAACATGGCCATCGGGTCCGGGTCGGGCATCGAGCGGACCGACTCTCGGACCCGCCGGGCCAGTACGTCGCTCTCCTCCTCCAGGGCCGTGAAGAACGCCTCGTCGGCGTGGCCCTCCCGTTCCAGATGCCGCCGCAGCCGCAGGATCGGGTCCTTCGCCTCCCAGGCCGCCCGCTCGTCGTCGTGGCGGTACTTGGTGGGGTCGTCCGAGGTGGTGTGCGCGCCCATCCGGTAGGTGAACGCCTCCACCAGGGTCGGGCCCTCGCCGTTCCTGGCCCGCTCCAGCGCCCAGCGGGTCACCGCGAGACACGCCAGGACGTCATTGCCGTCGACCCGGACGCCGGGGAAGCCGTAGCCCTGGGCGCGCTGGTACAGCGGGACCCGGGTCTGCCGCTCGGTGGGCTCCGAGATCGCCCACTGGTTGTTCTGGCAGAAGAAGACCACCGGCGCGTTGTAGACCGCGGAGAAGGTGAACGATTCGGCCACATCGCCCTGGCTGGACGCGCCGTCGCCGAAGTACGCGATCACGGCCGAGTCGGCGCCGTCCTTGGCCACGCCCATGGCGTAGCCGGTGGCGTGCAGGGTCTGCGAGCCGATGACGATGGTGTAGAGGTGGAAGTTGTTGCTCGTGGGGTCCCAGCCGCCGTGGTTGACCCCGCGGAACATCCCCAGCAGCTTCGTCGGGTCGACCCCGCGGCACCAGGCGACACCGTGCTCACGGTAGGTCGGGAAGACGTAGTCGTCGTCGCGCAGGGCCCGGCCGGAGCCGATCTGCGCCGCCTCCTGACCCAGCAGGGACGCCCACAGACCCAGCTCGCCCTGCCGCTGGAGGGCGGTGGCCTCGGCGTCGAAACGGCGGGTCAGAACCATGTCCCGGTAGAGTCCGCGCAGCTCGTCGGGGGTGGGGTCGTACGCGAAATCGGGGTGCGCGACCCGATTGCCCTCGGGGTCGAGCAGCTGTACGAGCTGGGGCTCGGAACTCTGGGGTTTCTTCGCGGCGCTGACGCGCTTGCCGGCGCCGCGGCGCGGTTTACGGGCGGCAGTGCTCTCCACGGTCACGTGCGTGCTCCTCCGTCTGTCCGGTCCCCCGGGGTTGCCGGGAGCCTGGGGTCGCCCCTGTCTCGTGGAGACAAGGGGAGGCTCGCCTGGTCCCGCTCCCCGCACGGGGTGGGTGCGGCGCCGGGAACAGACGTGACAGGTGCCCCGGCGAGCGCCCTGTCCTCAGCACGTTACCCAGTGGGCCGCATTCCTGCGAAACCCCATTTGACCTGCGTTTTTGCTTGGATTTCCAAGTAAATCGCGAAATGGGGCGGCGCGGCGGACGACAACCACTGGTCAGGGCCTCGGACGCGGCCTTGGTGGCGGCCTGGTGAACCGCCGGGAACAGTCGCACGGTATCCCGGCCACCCGGGGCACGGGAAGAGTCGATGTGTGAGACTGCAACCGTGCGAGAAGAAGGAAAAATCACCGTATTCCTGCTCGATGATCATGAAGTCGTCCGTCGGGGCGTGCATGAACTGCTCTCCGTCGAAGACGACATCGTGGTCGTCGGGGAAGCCGGGACGGCGGAGGACGCCCTCGCCCGGATCCCGGCCACCCGGCCCGATGTCGCGGTCCTCGACGTACGGCTGCCGGACGGCAGCGGAGTGGAGGTCTGCCGGGAGATCCGCTCCCGGGACGAGTCCATCAAATGCCTGATGCTGACGTCCTTCGCGGACGACGAAGCCCTCTTCGACGCGATCATGGCCGGGGCCTCCGGCTATGTCCTCAAGGCGATCCGGGGGAACGAACTCCTCTCGGCGGTCCGCGACGTGGCGGCGGGCCGGTCCCTGCTCGACCCGGTCGCCACCGCCCGGGTCCTGGCCCGGCTGCGGGACGGCAACGGCCCCAAGCCGGACGACAAGCTGGCGGCCCTGACCGAGCAGGAGCGCCGGATCCTCGATCTGATCGGCGAGGGCATGACCAACCGGGCGATCGGCGAGCGGCTCCATCTCGCCGAGAAGACGATCAAGAACTATGTCTCCAGCCTGCTGAGCAAGCTGGGGATGGAGCGGCGGTCGCAGGCGGCGGCGTATGTGGCGCGGCTGCAGGCCGAGGGCCGGACCTCGTCCCACCGGACGACGCACTGACCGACACCTGACGTAACAGGCGCCTCACGCACGGCACGGGCGCCGATCCTGGGGGGATCACTTTCCGTGACGTACTCACCCGAACCCGGTGGCCCGCCCGGCCCTGCGACGACGGGACCAACGTCCCCGCCGAGCAGGGGCGGCGGCCCCTTCCGCCCACCGCTCCCGAAGCCGAGAGTGGAGGCCATGTCCACCGAGTCCGCCGCGCCCGCCGCGCCGACCGCGCCCGCCGGCCTCCCGGGCGGCCCCGGCGGCGGGACGAACGCCGACGGCGCCGCGGCCGGGGCCTTCGCCGGGACCTTCACCGAGACGTCCGCCGGGCCTTCCGCCGGGCCTTCCGCGGAACCTTCCGCCGGGCCTTCCGCCGATGTCGGGCCTTCCGCGCGACCTTCCGTCGGTACGGGGGCCGGGACCGGCGCCGGGGCCGACCCGGGCGCCGGGGACATCGCCCACGCCATCGACCTGCTCGGCCGGGTCTGGTTCGGCCGGCTCGCCACCAGCATGCGCGCCATGCCGTTCGTCGCCCCCGCCCGGCACATCGTCCACCACGGCTCCGTGGTGCTCCGGATCCACCGCGGTTTCGGCTACCACCGCGCCTGCAACGGCAGTGTCGTCGCGTACGGCGCCGACTCCTTCGACCGCGGCGGCCGGAACGTCTGGTCCGTCCAGTTCATCGGAACCGCCCGGATCGTCTGCCCCACCGACGAGGAACGGCGGCTCTTCGGGCCCGAGCCCGAGCGCGCGGACGGCGAGCCCTTCGACCCCGTCTTCATGCGCGTCGAACCTCAATTCGTGACCCTGCATACGTTGGATTATCGCGAAGAGCAGCCCAGCGGACACGCTGCGTGATCTACCATCTGGCGAGTGCCGCGCTCATATGACAACGCCGTCCCACCCGTCGGCGCCCTGCTGCGCCGCTACGACGGGCCCGGCGAGCCGCTGACGTGCGAGCCGGTCACCCAGGGCCTGCTCAATCGGGGATACCGGCTCGCCACCACTCACGGGGCCTACTTCCTCAAGCACCATCTCGACGGCGATCTGGAGGCCATCGCCCGCCAGCACCGGGCGACCCGGCTGCTCGAAGCCCTCGGAGTGCCGGTCGCCCCGGCCGTGGCCGACGCCCGGGGCGACACGGTCGCCGTGATCGGCGGCCACTGCTACGCCCTGCACCCCTGGGTGGACGGCCGCCACCGCGACGGCGCCCATCTCTCGACCCTCGAATCGCAGCGGCTGGGCGCGCTCCTCGGCCTGGTCCACAACGGTCTCGAACAGGTGATGAGCCACCAGGACCAGCGGCCGGGCGGACGCACCGGCACGTGGAACCCGCCACCGGACCACCAGCCGGGGCCGCTCGCGAGACTGCCCGGGCCCCAGCGGGGGCCGCTCGACCGGCCACCCGGCCACCAGCAGGAGCCCCGGGACGGCGGCGGACGCGGCGGAGGACCGCCCGGGACCGGCGGGCCGTACGACCGGCGGACGGTGAGCGGCGGGGCGTACGACCGGGGGGCCGAGCCCGGCGGAGCGTACGACCGGGGGGCGGAGATCGGCGGGGCGTACGAGAGCGCCGACCCCCGGGAGACCTTCTCCCTGATCGACGAACTCCTCGCCCTGATCAGGGCGGCGGGCCCGCGCGACTCCTTCGACTTACTCGCCGAGCACCGGCTGCTGGAGCGCCGGACCATGCTGGAGCTGCACGCCGATCTGCGGCCGCCCGCCGCGTCCGCCGGGGGCTGGGTGCACGGCGACTTCCACCCCCTCAACCTGCTCTACCGGGGCGCCGAACCCGCCGCGATCGTCGACTGGGACCGGCTGGGCGTCCAGCCCAGGGCGGAGGAGGCGGTCCGGGCCGCCGCGATCTTCTTCGTACGGCCGGAAGGGGCGCTGGAGCTGCCGAAGGTACGGGCCTACGCCCGCGCCTACCGCCATGCCGTCGGCGCCGACACCTCCGAACTCGACGCCGCCGTCCACCGGGTGTGGTGGGAACGGCTCAACGACTTCTGGATACTCCGCTGGCGCTATCAGCTCCACGACCGAAGGGCCGACCCGCAGTTCGCCGCGGTGTCGGCCCTGGCGGTGTGGTGGACCCGGGAGTACGAGGCCGTACGGGAGGCTTTCGCCACCTGACACCGGACGCGCCCCGCCGCGTCAAAGGGGGGCGCCTCCGGAGTGCGGGGGCGCGCGACCGCCGCCGCGCGCCGGCCAGTTGTCCCGCGCATCCGTTGGTTTCGGGGCGCGGGACGGGCGCCGGGCCCTCGGACCCGCGCGCCTTCCGCTGCCGGGCCGTCAGCCGCCGTTGGCCTGGCCCGCCGCCGCGTCGCCGCCGCCGGCACCGCCGTTCGCCGCCTCACCACCGGAGCCGCCCGCGGGGTTGCCCCCCGCGCCGCCCGCCGGATTGCCGCCACCGGGGTTGCCGCCCGCCGGATTGCCACCCGCCGGGTTGCCGCCGCCGATGAGCCCGCCCGAACCGCCGCCCGCCGGGTTGCCGCCCGAGTCCGCGCCGCCGTCGTCGCCGTTGCCCGGCGGCTTGGAGCCCGGGTTCTCCGACTGCTTCGGCGGCTCCTTGCTGGGGTCGTCCGTCGGGCCCTCGGAGGCCGACTCCGACGCCGACGGGGAGTTCCGCGGATAGCGGGGCTTCTCCGTGTACCGGGGCTCCTCCTCCTCGTACTCCGGCGGGGAGGACTTGGTCTCCGGGCTCGGCGACTCGGACTCCTTGACCGACGGCGAGTCCGAGATCTTGGTGTCGTCCCGGGGCTTCTTGCCGGTGTCCTCGGTGGCCCTCAGGGCGAACGCGACGCCCATCACGACCGCGATCACCGCGAGCGCCGCGAACAGCCAGACCTTCCCGCGACCGCGCCGGCCGCCGGACCCGTTGTCATAGCCGTTGAAACCGCCGTCGTCGGGGTTGAGCGGCGGCAGGATCGGGCCCTGGGACGTCTCGCCACCGGGTACGGCGGGGTGCACCGCGGTCGCCGCGGTCGCGCCCAGCGCCCCGGCGGGCGCCCCGTAGGTGTCGACCGGGCCGGTGTTCCAGGAGCCGGTGTGGCCGCCCTGCTGCTGGAGCATCTGGAGGGCGTACTGCACCAGCCCCCGCATCTCCTCCGAACTCTGGAACCGGTCGTCGGGGTCCTTCGCCAGCGACCGCATCACCAGGCCGTCCAGCTCCGGCGGGACCGCGTCCAGCACCTCGGACGGCGGTACGGGCACGTCCTGGACGTGCTGGTAGACCACCGACAGCGGGGTCTCGCCGGTGAACGGGGGACGCAGCGCCAGGAGTTCGTAGAGCAGACAGCCCGTCGCGTACAGATCGGAGCGGTGGTCCACCGCCTTGCCGAGGGCCTGCTCGGGCGAGAGGTACTGCGGCGTGCCCATGACCATGCCGGTCTGGGTCATCGTCGTCGAAGCGCCGTGCAGGGCACGGGCGATGCCGAAGTCCATCACCTTGACCGCGCCCGCGTTGGTGATGATGACGTTGGCGGGCTTGATGTCCCGGTGGACGATGCCGTGCTGATGCGAGTAGGCCAGCGCCTCCAGCACCCCGGAGACGATGATCAGCGCCTGCTCGGCCGGGGGCGCCTCCGCGTTGATCAGCAGATCGCGGATCGTCCGCCCCTCGACCTTCTCCATCACGATGTACGGGACGGCCTGGCCGCCGACGACGTCCTCGCCGGAGTCGTAGACCGCGACGATCGCATGGTGGTTCAGGCCGGCGACGGACTGTGCCTCCCGGGTGAACCGGGCCTTGGCCACCGGGTCCTCGGCGAGGTCGGCGCGGAGCAGCTTCACCGCCACCTCACGGCCCAGCCGGACGTCCTCGGCGGCGTAGACCTCGGCCATGCCGCCGCGTCCCAGGCGGTACGTCAGGCGGTAACGGCCGCCGCCGACCAGGCCGCCCGACCCCCAGGAGTCCCCGGATTCCGGCGTGCCGCCGACGCCTGCTTCGGGTTCGGGTGCCATCAGTCCTCGCCGTCGTCTATTCAGTGGAGCCGTCGGGTCCGCTGGATCTGCTGTGTCGCTGCGTGTCTGTGGAGTCGTACCGCTCGTCCGCCGTCCCGGCCGGGTCCGGATCGGTGACCGGGATCGGTGATCGGTACGGGTGGTCGGTCGGTGTCGTTCAAAAGGCGGGCGGTCGGGTCGGTCGGGATGTGTTCGGAAGGTGTCGGAACACGGGGGTCACGGCCGGGATCGCGGAGATCGCCGACCGGATATCGGACGCGGAACAAACCGGAGCGCCGGGCCCGTATTCCTCGGAACGTCCGGGGCGGGCGTTCCGTTGCCTCACGCTACAGCCTTCCACCGACACGACCGCGCGGGATGGACCGGTCATCAAACCCGTTGTGAGCACGGCCACGCAAATCACCCCTCATTCCCCACGATTCCCGTCACACTCCCCTCACTCACCCGAATCGCCTTCCGTGCGGAGGGTCACGGAACGGGCACCCGGCTTGACGTGCCGGTGCACTGGGGCAGACTTGCCCCCGTACCACGGAGCATCGCGTGAGCAAAGAGGCAGCCGGAGCGCACCGCGGGGAGAGCCACCCGCCCCGCGCGCCGCGTACCGCCGCGATCCGCGCAGCGGCACCCGGCCGCGACGGACGCCCACGCCGAGGGGGAAGCAGAACATGAGCCAGGACGGCGCGCAGGGCCACCATGTCGGCGGCTCGGTCGCCCGGGGCCGGTACCAGCTCCGCGATCTGCTCGGGCAGGGCGGCATGGCATCGGTCCATCTGGCGCACGACTCGGTGCTGGACCGGCCCGTGGCGATCAAGACCCTCCATACGGAGCTGGGGCGCGAGCAGTCGTTCCGCGAGCGGTTCCGCCGCGAGGCGCAGTCGGTCGCCAAGCTCTCCCACAACAACATCGTCTCCGTCTACGACACGGGCGAGGACGAGCTGAACGGCACGCTGGTCCCGTACATCGTCATGGAGTACGTCGAGGGACGGCCGCTCGGTTCCGTATTGCAGGAGGACATCCGGCATTACGGGGCGATGCCCGCCGACCGGGCCCTGCAGGTGACGGCCGACGTCCTGGCCGCCCTGGAGACCAGTCATGAGTTCGGCCTCGTCCACCGGGACATCAAGCCCGGCAATGTGATGCTGAACCGGCGCGGCGTCGTGAAGGTGATGGACTTCGGCATCGCGCGCGCCATGCAGTCGGGGGTCACGTCGATGACCCAGACCGGCATGGTGGTGGGGACGCCGCAGTACCTCTCGCCCGAACAGGCGCTCGGCCGGGCGGTGGACGCCCGCTCCGACCTCTACTCGGTCGGGGTGATGCTCTTCCAGCTCTTCACCGGGCGGCTGCCGTTCGACGCGGACTCGCCGCTGGCGATCGCGTACGCCCATGTCCAGGAGGAGCCCGCCGCGCCCTCCACCATCAACCGGTCGCTCACCCCGGCCATGGACGCGCTGGTCCTGCGGGCGCTGAAGAAGAACCCGAACGAGCGGTTCCCGAACGCCGAGGCGATGCGGGCCGAGTGTCTGCGGGTGGCCGGGGGCGGCCGGGCCGCCGCGCCCTCGATCGTCGGCGGGGCCCCGGCGCCGTCCAGCGGGGCGGGCGTGGGGTCGGCGGTCTTCCCGTCGCCGCAGGCACCTCAGGCCCCGCAGCCTCCTCAGTCGCAGCCGCACGCCGGGCCGGGGCATCCGCAGTCGCCGCCGCACGGGATCGCGAACACCCCCTACCCGCAGCATTCACAGCACCAGCAGTACCCGCAGCAGCACCAGACCGGACATGCCGCCGCGCCGTACGGGCCGGGGCACGGGCCGGGGACGCCTCCGCCGCATCCGCAGCAGCAGGGCGTCCCGCAGCACGGGATGCCCCAGGGACATCTCCAGCAGGGTCATCCTCAGCAGGGGATGGCCGGGCCTCAGGCACCGCGGCCGTACGGCTATCCGCACTCCGGCGGCCCCGGGACCCCGGCGCCGTACACGGGGGCGCCGACACCCGCGCCCGTGCCGCCGCAGGCCGGTCGCACCGGGCCCGGGCGGGGGCGGCGGCTGACCTTCATCCTGCTCGGCTCCTTCGGCGCGCTGCTGCTGCTGAACTTCGGCTTCCGGGCGCTGGACAGCTTTATGCGCGACGACCCCGTCGAGGTCACGGGCGTAGAGGAGCCGAACGGGCGGGCGGCGGGCGGCTCGGGCTCCGGCTCCGGCTCCGGTGGCACGGACGGCAAGACGGACAAGGGGACGGACACCGATTCGGACTCCGGGTCGGACTCCGGGAGCACGGACGCGATCCCGCCGGACCGGACCCGCACCATCAAGCCCGAGAAGTGCTCGGACGCGATGGAGTACAGCACCGACCCCGGCAAGGTCTACGCGCCCGACCTCCTCTACAAGGACGTCCTCTCCGTCAAGGAGTGCCTGCGGTCCGCCGGGTGGACGTGGAAGGTCACCGAGACCGACAACCCGCAGTACCCCAAGGACGCGGTGGTCAACCAGTTCCCCAGCGGCAACAGCCCCGTCGGCGAAAGCCAGCAGTTCGAGCTGACCATCTCGACGGGCAAGGGCGGCCAGGTCGGCGGCTGACGGTTACGGCCGCGCGGGCGCGGCTCGGGGGCAGGGCTCACGGGCCGCGGTCGTACCGGTTCGGCGCGGTCGTACCGGTGAGGCGCGGATCGCGGAATCCGGTCATACAAACGGATGGCGGTACGGCGGGGTACCGGCACGGCGCCGAGGCGGGACGCGGGCACAGGCCCGGTGACGGGCGCCGCGTACCCCTCCCGTGTGGAACCCGGGCGCCCGAGATGCCGGACGGGCCGGGCCGTGTGACGCTGAGTCCGTGATCACGGCCGTCCGCCGCCGCCTCGCGGCCCGCACGGGAGGGGGCTCTCCCCGGTGTATCCCAGACCCGGCCCGCGATGGGCGATCGCCGTCGCCGCCCTGGCCGTCCTCACCCTCCCGCTCGCCCGTACGGAGGGGCCCGCGCCCCTCACCCGGAGCGCCGTCGCCGCCGCTCCCGTAGCGGTCGCGGCTCCGGCGGCATTCGCCCCCGCCGCCGCACCCGGCCCGCCCGGCACCGGCACCGGCACCGACGGCAGCGGCAGCGGCCCGTTCGGCGGTACGGCCGCCGGATCCGAGGCATCCGGCGGATTCGGTACGGCCGCCGGGACCGCGCCCCGGCCCGGCCCGGAGGCGGCGCCACCCGCCCCCGACCCCGTCAGGCCGTCCCTGGCCGGGCACCCTGCGGGGGAGGGCCGGCTCCGGCCCGGACGACCCCCGCACCGGTTCCCCTCGCCGCCGCGCGCCGACGACGGCGCCACGCCCCCGGCGGATCTGTCACAGTCCGGTACTGGTTCACCGTCGGAGCGGCCCACCGCGACCGGCTCCGGCGACCCCTCCACCACCCCCGTGGAGCCGGACACCGACCCCGGCGACGAGCCGGCCGCGGACGGCGGCGTACGTCCACCGGGGGACGGCCGTCCCGAGGACGACCCCGGCGGGACGGCACCGGAATCCGCCCCCGCCCCCACCGCCGACACCCACTCAGCCGCAGGTCAGCATCGCGCCCGGGCTACGGGCCAGCCGACCGGGCAAGAGATGTCGCCGCTGTCCCTGGGGTTCGGACTGGCCCTGATGGGCCTCGGAATCGGCTTTCTCGGCATCCGGCTCAGGCACCGCTGAGCACACCCCGGCTCCACCCCGCGTACCGGCCGAGGTCCCCCCTGAGTCGGATTCGGGACATCCCTCCGGGGATGGTTGGACCGGGGCCGCATACCCGGTATACATACTCGGTATGTCCATCCGTCACGGGCTGCTCGCCCTTCTGGAGCACGGCCCCCGATACGGTTCTCAACTCCGTACGGAGTTCGAGGCGCGCACGGGGTCGACCTGGCCGCTCAATGTCGGCCAGGTCTACACGACGCTGAACCGCCTCGAACGCGACGGCATGGTCGCGCAGCACGGCGCCGACGAGGCGGGTCACGCGCTCTACGTCATCACCGAACCGGGCCGTCGCGAGCTGAAGGTGTGGTTCGAGGCACCGGTGGACCGGACCAGTCCGCCCCGGGACGAGCTGTCGATCAAGCTGGCGATGGCGATCGGCGCGCCCGGGGTGGACGTCCGTCAGGTGATCCAGGCCCAGCGGCACCACACCGTCAAGGCCATGCAGGACTACACCCGGCTCAAAGTGCAGGCCCTGGCCGCGATCGAGAACGGGGACGGTTCGAGCGAGCGGGACGACATCGCCTGGCTGCTCGTCCTGGAACAGCTGATCTTCCAGACCGAGGCCGAGGCGCGCTGGCTCGACCACTCCGAGTCCAGGCTGGTCAGGCTCTCCGCCACGGCCGATCGGAGAGCGAAGCGGAACCGCCAGGCCACGCCCCGGGCGGACGGCGCCGGAAGAACCGGCTCGACCGCCCCGTACTCCGGAACCACGACGCGCTCCAGCTGACGGCTCCGGAGCCGTACGCACCACCCGAGGACCACGCACGATCCGAAACACCTGAAACACCCGAGAACGCCTGAACACCCGAGAACGCCTGAAACGCCTGACACCTGAACACCGAACACCGCACATCTGAAACGCCCACGGATACGCGTACGCGTACCGGCTGACGCCCCGTCCGACCGATCGACCCGCCCGGCCGACCATCCCGAACCGGCCGCCGGGCCGATTCCGGCTGCCCGCAACGGCGGCCCGGGGCATTCCGCTCACCATTGTCCGCCCCAGGGGGGAACCCACTCATGTCCACAGCCAGTCCCCAGAAGTCACAGCAGCACCACGGGCACCAGCAGAACCAGGCGATCCTGCGCCTGGTCGAGCTCGGCCGGGTCCACGGCAGCGGAGAGACCGAGGTACACGCCCTGCGCGGGGTCAACCTCGATGTCTTCCCCGGCGAACTGGTCGCCGTGATGGGCCCGTCGGGCTCCGGGAAGTCCACCCTGCTGACCCTCGCGGGCGGGCTCGACATGCCCACCACGGGCCAGGTCATCGTCGAGGGCACGGACATCACCACCGCCGACCGCAAGAAGCTCGCGGCCCTGCGCCGCCGCAGCATCGGCTATGTCTTCCAGGACTACAACCTGATCCCGGCCCTCACCGCGGCCGAGAACATCGCCCTCCCCCGCGAACTGGACGGCGTCAGCGCCCGCAAGGGCCGGGTCGAGGCCCTGGCCGCCCTGGAGGAGATGGAGCTGGGCCATCTCGCCGACCGCTTCCCCGACGAAATGTCCGGCGGCCAGCAGCAGCGGGTGGCGATCGCCCGCGCCCTGGTCGGCGACCGGCGTCTGGTCCTCGCCGACGAGCCGACCGGAGCGCTGGACTCGGAGACCGGGGAGTCCGTACTCGCCCTGCTCCGGGCCCGCTGCGACGCGGGCGCCGCCGCCGTCCTCGTCACCCACGAGCCGCGGTTCGCGGCCTGGGCGGACCGGGTCGTCTTCGTCCGGGACGGCTCCGTGGTCGACCAGACGGTCCGTAGCGACGCCGACTCGCTGCTGACCGCCCAGGGCGCCGACCTGTGAGAAACGCACCGCGTTACGGACGTACGGCACCCCGGCCGGGGACGAAGACCAACGGACGCCCCTCGCGGGCGGGCCGAGAAGCGAACGGGACGGCACAGTGAACTGGCTCCATTCCTGGCGGGCGGCGCTCCGGATAGCCCGCCGTGACGCCTGGCGCTCCAAAGGACGCAGCTTCCTCGTCCTGGCGATGATCGCCCTGCCGATCGCCGGTGTCAGCGCCGCCGATCTGACCCTGCGCAGCGCCGAACTCTCCACCACGGAGAGGTTCTCCCGAGACCTCGGCGCCGCGGACGCCCGGATGAGCGACCCGGGTATGGGCGGGGTCCCGATCTTCCAGGTCCCGGCCGGCGACAACTACGACACGGCGAAGGTCCTCAAGGAGAACGAGCCCTACCCCCAGGGCGAGGGCGATCTGGACATCCGCGAGATCGCGCCGACCGGCGCCCGGCTGCTGCCGGACACCGGCAGCTCGGCGAAGCTGGAGACCGCCCACGGCCTGCTCAATACCGACGTCCGTGAGCTGAAGTCCACCGACCCGATGGTCAAGGGCATGATGACCCTCACCGAGGGCCGTTTCCCGGGCCAGGACTCCGAGGTCGCCGCGACCACCCACTTCCTGAAGGAGAGCGGGCTGAAGGTCGGCGACAAGCTGACCGCCCGCCATCTGGACCGCGAGTACCGGATCGTCGGCGCCTACGAGCTGCCCAGCTCGCTGAAGTCCACTCAGGTCAACGCGTTGCCCGGCGCCCTCATCAAGCCGCTGAACCAGGCCCTGGTCAAGGCCGGTCTGGAGCCCAACGGTTCCAGCACCACCTATCTGGTGGCGCTGAAGGGCGGTTTCACGTGGAACCTCGTCAAGGCCGCCAACACCAAGGGCGCGCTGGTCGAGTCCCGTCAGGTCGCCCTCGACCCGCCCGCCGACTCCGAGGTACCGCTCTACCAGAAGCCCGGCTACCAGAACTGGAAGTTCGACGACTCCATGGGAGTCGAGGAGCTGACCGGTGTCGCGACGGTCGTCGGTCTCGCCCTGCTGGAGATCTGTCTGCTGGCCGGTCCGGCCTTCGCCGTGGGCGCCCGGCGCTCCCGCCGCCAGCTCGGCCTGGTGGGCGCCAACGGCGGTGACCGCCGCCATATCCGGGCCATCGTCCTCGCGGGCGGTCTGGTGATCGGCTTCGCCGCAGCGGTGATCGGTACGGCCATCGGTGTGGTGCTCAGCATCGCCCTGCGCGGCACGTTCGAGGGAATGATGGGGGAGCGGTTCGGCGCGTTCGACGCCCGTCCGCTGGAGCTGCTCGCGATCGCCCTGCTGGCGGTCCTCACCGGTACGCTCGCCGCCCTCGTGCCCGCCGTCACGGCCTCCCGCCAGTCGGTACTGGCCTCGCTCACCGGCCGCCGGGGCGTCCGCCGCAGCAGCCGGGTCCTGCCGGTGATCGGTCTGATCGCCGTGGCGTTCGGTACCGCGGTCGCCCTGGGCGGCTCCCTCCTCTTCAAGAGCTTTGTGATCGTCGCGGCCGGCGCGGCCGTCGCCGAGCTGGGCGTGGTCGCCCTGACCCCCGTCCTGGTGGGCCTCTTCGGCCGGCTGGGCCGGTTCCTGCCGCTGTCGCCGCGGCTGGCGCTGCGGGACGCGGTCCGCAACCGGGGTCGTACGGCCCCGGCGGTGGCGGCGGTCCTGGCGGCCGTCGCGGGCACCGTCGCGGTGGCCACGTACGCCGCCAGCGACGAGGCCCAGCGGAAGGCGCAGTACACCCCGTCGGCCCCGTACGGCGCGGTATCGGTCCAGGCCGAGGAGAACAGCCAGGACATGCCCGCGATCCGGGCCGCCGTCCAGCGGAACTTCCCGATCGACGTCCGGGCCGACATCGACCGGATCGTCGTCGGCAAGAACACCTGCAGTTCGTACTCCGACGCCCCGGGCTGCGGCCGGTTCACGGTCATGGTCCCGAAGGAGAAGCGCTGCCCGCTGCACCACTACGGCGTCGGCATGGACGACCCGGCGGCCAAGTACAGCGTCGCGGAGCGCCGCAAGCTGGCCAAGGACTGGCGCTGCGCGAGCGGTGACGGCGCCTGGGTGGCCGAGGCCGTCGTGGCCGACGAGAAGCTGTTGAAGGTGCTCGGCGTCAAGGACGCGGCGGCCGAGCGGGCGCTGAAGTCGGGCGGCGCCGTGACCTTCGCCCGGAAGCACGCCCACGGCGACGGAACGGTCCGGATCAAGGTGATCACCGACCTCAAGGCCGCCGACAAGGCCATGGAACAGGGCAAGGAGGAGCCGGGGGCCGTCAGCGCCGTCAAGGTCCACGAGGTCGCCGGTGATCCCGAGGTGTACGGCTTCCAGACCGTGCTGTCACCCGCCGCGGCCAAGGCCGCCGGGCTGAAGACCGTCCCCTTCGGCGCGTACTTCTCCACGGACCGGCTGCCCAACAGCAAGGAGAAGCAGAAGCTGGAGGACGAGCTGTCCCGGATCAGCACCTCCACCGGGCTGTCGATCGAGCGGGGCTACGAGTCCGAGATGAACTTCGTGCTGGTGGCGCTGGCGGCCTTCGCCGGACTGATCACCATCGGCGCCGCGGGTATCGCCACCGGTCTCTCGCAGGCCGACGCCGAGGCCGATCTGAAGACCCTGAGCGCCGTCGGCGCCCCGCCGAGGGTCCGCAGGACGCTCAGCGGCTTCCAGTGCGGGGTGGTCGCCACCATGGGTGTGGTGCTCGGTTCGGCGGCCGGAATGGTCCCCGCGATCGGGCTCGTCCTCACCGACCGCCGGGAACAGGAGGACTGGTACCAGACCGCCCTCGACCAGGGCTATGCGGGCGTCGAGCCGTACGTCCCGATCATCATGCCGTGGACCACCCTCGGCGCGCTGCTGATCGCGGTACCGCTGGGCGCCACCCTGCTGGCGGCGCTGCTGACCCGCTCGCGGGGCGCGCTGGCCCGCCGCGAGACGACCTGATCCGGGGATACCCCCAGGTGGTGGGCCCGGGACAGCGGGCCCACCGGTCTCCGGGCCGCCCGGGGACGTCCCCGGGCGGCTCCGGGGCGGCTCCGGGACCGTAAGGAACCGGCCGACCGCGCGAATGTGCCCTCGTGTGGGAGTGATCACTCCCGCCCGGGGGCACACCCCGTGACGCGGTCGGTGTGCGCGAGAATGGCGGCATGGATATGCCGAGGAACGAACGCTCGCAGGAAAGCCCCCATGTCCTCGTCGTGGGGCAGGACGGCATGGCTCTCGGCGGCGGTGACGGTAGCGGCGACGACCAGTCTCGTGAGGTTCCCGTGACGGAGATGGTGGAACAGCCCGCGAAGGTCATGCGGATCGGCAGCATGATCAAGCAGCTGCTGGAAGAAGTCAGGGCCGCTCCTCTGGACGAGGCCAGCCGGGTCAGGCTGAAGGAGATCCACGCCAGCTCCGTGAAGGAGCTGGAGGACGGGCTCGCCCCCGAACTGGTCGAGGAGCTGGAACGGCTCTCCCTCCCCTTCACCGACGAGGCCGTCCCCTCGGAGGCGGAGCTGCGGATCGCCCAGGCCCAGCTCGTGGGCTGGCTCGAAGGGCTCTTCCACGGCATCCAGACGGCCCTGTTCGCCCAGCAGATGGCGGCCCGGGCCCAGCTGGAGCAGATGCGCCGCGCCCTGCCGCCCGGCGCGCCGCACGACGAGGAGAACCCGATGGACGGCGCGCTGCGCTCGGGGCCGTATCTGTAGGCCGCGGCACCCGGGCCGTACCCCTCGGGGCCCGGCCCGGGGCGCGGCTGCCCGGTACCGGCACCGGCTCGGGAAGCGGCCCGGGCGTCGTCCCGGCGCGTACGGATGCGTACGTACGGTCCTGTGTACGGATCCTGTGTACGGATGCGTACCGGGACGGCCTTCCCGGTCGCGGCCGGGGTCAGGCCGCCCTGAGCAGGATCTTGCCGATATGCCCACCGGCCTCCAGCGCCTCATGGGCGGCGGCGGCCTCCCGGAGCGGGAACTCCCGGTCGATCACGGTCCTGACCCGGCCCGATTCGATCAGCGGCCAGACGTGCTCCCGGACGGCCGCCACGATCGCCGCCTTCTCGTCCAGCGGCCTGGCCCGTAGCGATGTCGCGGTGATCGCCGCCCGCTTCCCCAGCAGCGTCGCCAGATTCAGCTCGCCCTTGGTCCCGCCTTGGAGGCCGATGACGGCCAGCCGGCCGTTGACCGCGAGCGCCCGGACGTTCCGGTCCAGGTACTGGGCGCCCATGATGTCGAGAATGACATCGGCACCGTCCCCGTCGGTGGCCCGGCGCAGTTCGTCGGCGAAGTCGTCCCGCCGGTAGTCGATCAGGATGTCCGCGCCCAGCTCGGCGCAGCGCGCCAGCTTCTCCGGGCCGCCCGCGGTGACCGCGACCCGCGCCCCGACGGCCTTGGCGAGCTGGATCGCCATCGTCCCGATCCCGCTCGCCCCGCCGTGGATCAGTACGGTCTCCCCCGGCCGCAGCCCCGCGACCAGGAAGACATTGGACCAGACCGTCGCGGTGACCTCGGGCAGGGACGCGGCGACCGCGAGATCGACACCCCGGGGCACGGGCAGTACCTGGCCGGCGGGGACGGCGACCCGCTCCGCGTATCCGCCGCCCGCGAGCAGGGCGCACACCTCGTCGCCGAGGGACCAGCCGGAGACCCCGGTCCCGATGCCGACGATCCGGCCCGAGCACTCCAGGCCCGGATAGGGCGACGCGCCCGGCGGGGGGTCGTAGAACCCCCGGCGCTGGAGGACGTCGGCACGGTTGACGGCGCTGGCCACCACCTCGACGAGGACTTCGCCCTCGGCCGCCACGGGATCGGGCACCTCGGCCCAGACCAGCGCCTCGGGCCCACCGGGTTCCGGAATCGTGATCGCATACATGGCCGCGAGGCTACTCCGGCGCCGTCCCCCGCCCGCCGCCTGGTGCGGAGGGTGTCTTCAGGGCCGGTGGGGCTGCTCCGGCCCGGCGGGCGGGGCAGGTGCGGCGGGCGGGGCGGGCGCGTTCGCCCGGACGATGGTGATCAGACGGTCCGTCAACTGGAGCGGGCTCGCCGCCGGGTCGTCGTACCCGATCAGCCGATGGCCCCGCAGCACACTGACGACCAGATCGCCGGTGTCCCGGACGTCCTTCCCCACCTCGGCCTTTATCACCGGCCGCTCGACCAGGTCGAGGCCGCTGCCCTGATGGATCAGATCCTCCATCACGGCCCCGGCGTTCGGGCTGAGCACGGAGAGACCCAGCAGCCGCCCCGCCGCGCTGGCGCTGGTGATCACCGTATCGGCGCCCGACTGGCGCAGCAGGGGCCCGTTCTCCTCCTCCCGTACCGCCGCCACGATCTTCGCCTGCCGATTGAGCTGGCGCGCCGTCAAAGTGACCAGTACGGCGGTGTCGTCGCGCTGGGTGGCGATGACGATCTGCCGGGCCCGCTGGGCCTCCGCACGGAGCAGTACCCCGCTGCGGGTGGCGTCGCCGACGACGCCCTCGATACCCTCGGCCCGCGCCGACTCGACCACCTTGCCACTCGGGTCGACCACGATGACCTGCTCTTTCGGCAGGCCCGTCGCCATCAGTGTCTGGAGGGCCGAGCGCCCCTTGGTCCCGAAGCCGACGATGATCGTGTGATCGCGCACGTCCGGCCTCCTCCTCGTCGTTCCCGATCGTTCCCGATCCAGTTGTTCCGCCCGGCCCTCGTGATGCCCATCATCCCGGCACTTCCGACCGAACCCGGCGAGACTTACCCGGACGGATCCGCGACCATGGTCACCCATGCCCCGCGAGACGGCCAAGGCCGGAGGAGACACGCGATGAAGGACGAGGAACATCCGCCGCCCAGGGGGCGGATCTCGATCCTGCGCTCCATCTGGTCCCGTCCCAAGGTGGAGACCAGCGACGACACCGAGGCGGGGCGCGCCGTCACCATGCCCGCCCAGGCGGCCGTACCGCCGCTTCAGCAGGTACTGCGGCGGCTGGCCATGGCGATACTGGTCCTCACCGTCACCACCCTGCTCGTCTGGCTCGACCGGGCGGGCTACAACGACAACGCGGACGGCAAGGTCGACCTCCTCGACGCCGCGTACTACACCACCGTCACCCTCTCCACCACGGGTTACGGCGATATCGCCCCCGTCAGCGACGGCGCCAGGCTGACCAATATCTTCGTGATCACCCCGCTGCGCGTGGTCTTCCTGATCATCCTGGTCGGTACCACCTTGGAAGTGCTCACCGAACGCACCCGGCAGCAGGTCCGCGTGCACCGCTGGCGCTCCCGGATGCGGGACCACGTGGTGATCGTCGGCTACGGCACCAAGGGGCGGCACGCCGTGGAGACGCTGCTCGGACAGGGCCTCAGCAAGGAGAGGATCGTGGTGGTCGATCCCCTCCAGAAGGCGGTCGACGCGGCCAACGCGGACGGGCTCGTCGCCGTCCAGGGCGATGCCACCCGCTCCAAGACCCTGCTCAGGGCGGAGCTGGAACGGGCCGCCCGGGTGATCATCTCCCCACAGCGCGACGATACGGCCACCCTGGTGACCCTGACCGCCCGCCAGCTCAACCGCCGGGCCTCCATCGTGGTCGCGGTCCGCGAGGACGAGAACGTACCCCTGCTGAAGCAGAGCGGCGCGGACACCGTGGTCACCAGCTCCAGCTCCGCCGGACGGCTGCTGGGGGTGTCGACGGCGAGTCCGCATGTGGCGGACACCCTGGAGGATCTGATGACCCACGGCCGTGGGCTCAGCCTCACCGAACGGGGCGTACGGAAGGACGAGATCGGCCGGACCCTGCGGGAGTGCACGGATCTGGTGGTCGCCGTCGTGCGGCGGAAACGGATGCTGGACTACGCCGATCCGGAGGCCGCGACCATGCAGTTCGGGGACCGGCTGATCATCATCGGCCGGGAGGAACCCGAGTACCACTGACGATCAGGTGTTCCGACGGCCACCGGCTGTTGGTCACTGACCGTGTTTCACGTGAAACACGGTCAGTGACCGGTCCCGTGACGGGCCCGGTGACAGGCCCCGTCACGGTCAGAGCACGTCGGCGCCGCCCCGGCCCGACGGGAGGTCCAGTACCTCCAGTTCGTCCCCGGGCCGGGCCCCGCCGGGTGGTACGACCGCCAGCCCGTCGGCCGAGGCGATACCGCGCAGCATCGCCGGGCCGTGGTACCGCAGCGGCACCAGCAGCGCCCCGCTGTGGACGACGGGGACGAGCCGGGTGTCCCGGGGATGACCGGACACCTCGTCACGTACGGGCGCGGTGTACGGCACCGGCTCCGGCAGCCCGCCCAGCGCGCGCAGCAGCGGCGCGGCCAGGGTGAGCAGCCCGGAGACCGCCGCGAGAGGGTTGCCGGGTAGTCCGACGAGGCAGCGGGGGCCGGGTCCGTCCGGGAACCGGGCCAGCAGCATGGGATGGCCGGGCCGTACGCCGACACCGTCGACGACCAGGGTGGCGCCCGCCTTCCGCAGCACCGGGTGGACATGGTCGACGGGCCCGGCGGCCGTACCGCCGGTGGTGATCACAAGATCGGCCGCGGAGCCGGTCACCGCCCGGTGGAGCGCCTTCGCGTCGTCGCCGATCCGGCGGGTGCCGAGGACCTCGGCGCCGAGCGCCAGCAGCCAGGGGGCCGTCATGGGGCCGAGCGCGTCCCTGATCCGGCCGTCGTGGGGGAGTCCGCCGTCGAGGAGTTCGTCCCCGAGTACCAGCACTTCGACGGTCGGGCGGATGACGACGGCCAGTTCGTCGTAACCGGCCGCCGCCGCGAGCCCGAGCACGGCCGGGGTGACCGTCGCCCCGGCGGGCAGCAGCCGCTCACCTGACCTGCACTCCTGGCCCCGGGGCCGGATGTCCTGGCCGTGGGCCACCGTCCGGGACGGCAGCAGCAGCCCCCTGGCCGGGTCGGTACGGGCATGCTCGGTACGGATCACGGCGGTGGCATCGGGCGGGACCCGGGCGCCGGTGGCGATCGGTACGGCGGTGCCGTCGGGCAGCGGGGGTACGTCATCGCGCCCCGCGAGTACGGGGGCGGAGTCGTCGAGGTCCCAGGGCCCGGGTCCGGCCACGGCCCAGCCGTCCATGGCGGAGGTGTCGAACGACGGCAGATCGCAGAGGGCGGTCAGCTCCTCGGCCAGCACCAGGCCCAGGCCCAGTTCGAGCGGCACCCGCCGGGTCCGATCGCCGCGGAACACCTCCCGACCGGCCCTCGCCGCCGCCGCCCGGGCTTCGGGCCAGGCCGTCCCCGCCCGCCGCTCCCCGGCCGCTTCCGCCGACCCCTTCGGTCCCGTCCGGCCGGTCGGCGCCGTCGCTCCCGCCCGGCCGGTCGGCCCCGCCCGGTCTGCGGACCGTTCCGCGCCGCTCCCGTACGCGACCCGGCGGACGAGCGCGAGCGCGTCCTCGACACCGTCGTCACCGCCGGGGACGTCCCGCGCGGCAGGCTCCCGCGAGGCGGCCGGAACGCCGCGGGGAGCGGACCGGCCGACCAGCCCCAGGACGTCCTCGAAGCCGTCGTCGCACCCGTCATCGCGCTCGGCATCGCGCCCGGGGGCATCGGCACCGGTGTCGGCGCGAACCTCCCGCGAGGCCGCCGGGTCGTACGCCCGCCCCACCAGCGCGAGGGCGTCTTCGACCCCGTCGTCGGTGAGGTCGGTGAGGTCGACGGGGACGGTGGGGGCCGTGGGGGCCGTGGGGGCGGCGGCGGCCAGGCTCCCGCCGGTGGCCTTCCGGCCGCCCGGACGGGACCCGCCGCTCACGCCCCGCTCCCGTCAGGGCGCTGCTCGGTCTCCTCTGCCCAGCGGCGGGCGAGTTCGGTGGCCTTGCGTACCGCCTCCGCCACCGCCTCGGGGCCGCCGCCGCCCGCCGAAGCCGCCGCGTACCCCACGAGAAACGTGGTCAGCGGCGCGGCGGGCCGGGCGACGCCGTGCGCGGCGTCGCGGGCCAGATCGAGCAGCAGATGGGTGTCGACGTCGAGGTCGACACCGAGATCGTCCTTGACCGCGGTGATCCATTCCTCCAGCACGGTGCCATGCTCCCTGATCCGGGCCCTGGCGACGGCGATGTCGTCCCAGGTGTCGCAGTCGAACGAGGCGAACGGCCCCGCCTCGATCCGGTCCGGGTCCAGTTCCCGGACCAGCAGCCGCAGCGGCAGCCCGGCCAATGAGCCGTACTCCGTGGCGAGCAGGGCGATCTCCCGGCGGAGCGGCTCCGCCCGATAGGCCGCCACCAGCGGCTGGTCCCGCCCGTCGGGGTCGGTCAGCACGACGCCCTCGCGCCCGTCGGGGCCGAGCGCCTCCACCAACCGGCGCACGGTCGCAGGGACGAGGAACGGGAGATCGGCGGAGAGCACCACGACCGCGCCGTCCGGTGGTGTCCCGAGCTGCCGTACGCCCGCAGCGAGCGCGGCCAGGGGCCCGGCGCCCGGCGGATCCTCCCGGGTCCAGACGACGGGCCGTAGGGTGGGCCTGCGCCCGCCGACGACGACCGTGCGCCCGGCGTCCCGGCAGGCGCCGAGCACCCGGTCGAGCAGGGCCCGCCCGCCCACGGCCACCCCCGGCTTGTCGGCCCCGCCGAGCCGTTTCGCGCCTCCACCGGCGAGAACGACGGCGTCGTACCCGTCGGCCGAAGCGCCCGGCCCGGGTCCGGCCGCCGCGGTCATTACTGCGGTCCCGAGATCGCGGTCATACCCAGCAGTATGATCGCCCGCCGTCTCCCGGGTGAAGCGCTCCTCCCGCCCCGTGCGGACCGGTACGGGGCCGGAATCCGCCCCCTGGCCGACCGTCGGCGCCCGTACGTACGGCCCGGTCCCGGTCGGCGCGACCGGGCTCCGGCCGCCGCGGCGGGCCGGTGGCAGGGGGCGGCGGCCGGACCGGACCGCCGCCCGCGTATCCCTGTGTCCGGGCCGGGCGGCCGACGGGCCCCGCGCTCCGGGGTGACGCCGCCCCGTCCCTGGTCAGAGCGTCCGCAACAGCACCGCCGGTTGTTCGACGCAGTCCGCCACGTACCGCAGGAAGCCGCCCGCCGTGCCGCCGTCGCAGACCCGGTGGTCGAAGGTGAGGGAGAGCTGGACGACCTGACGCACGGCCAGCTCGCCACCGTGCACCCACGGCCTGGGCACGATCCGGCCGACGCCGAGCATCGCCGCCTCCGGGTGGTTGATGATCGGCGTGGAGCCGTCGACCCCGAACACCCCGTAGTTGTTCAGGGTGAACGTCCCCCCGGTCAGCTCGGCCGGGGTCAGCACGGACCCGCGGGCCGCGTCCGTCAGCCGGGCGAACTCCTCCGTCAGCGATTCGGCGCTCCGGCGGTTCGCGGACCGGACCACCGGGACGACCAGGCCCCGCTCGGTCTGGGCGGCGAAGCCGAGATGCACCTCGGGCAGCCGGACGATCTCCCGCCGGTCCGTGTCGATCCTGGAGTTCAGCTCCGGATAGCGGGCGAGCGCCGCCGTACAAACCCTGGCGAGCAGGGCGAGCAGGGATATCTTCGGTCCGCCCGCCGCGTTCATCGCCGTCCTGGCGGCCAGCAGTTCGGTGGCGTCCGCGTCGACCCAGCAGGTGGCGTCGGGTATCTCGGAGCGGCTGCGGGTCAGCTTGTCGGCGACGGCTCCGCGCACCCCGCGCAGCGGTATCCGGACCTCCTCCGACGGAGCCGAAGCCGACGCGTCAGCCGCCCCGCCCCTACCGGGACCGGGTGACGTCGCCGAGGCGGCCGGAACAGGGGCGGGAGCAGAACCGGAAGCGGGAGCGGGGGCCGGAACGGCGCGCTCCGCCGGGCCAGCCGCCGCGTCACCGATCGCCCGTTCCACATCGGAGCGGAGGATCAGCCCCTCGGGGCCCGATCCGGTCAGCTCCCGCAGATCGAGACCGCTCCGCCGGGCCAGCCGCCGCACCAGCGGCGAGATCACCGGCACGGGCCCGGCCGGGACGGGATCGGGGGTGACGACACCGGGCTCCCGCAGGACGGGCGTCCCGGGACCGGGCCGGGCCGCGGTGGGGGAGACCCGGCGGCGGCGCGCGGCGGGCGCCCCCGTTCCGTACCCGACGAGCACATTGCCGGACGACTCGCTCGAAGCCCCCGAACCCGAACCCGAATCGGAGCCCGAGCCGGAGCCGGTGCCTGAACCGGAGCGGGAATCCCCGCCCGCGGCCGTACCCGAACCCCCGCCCGCACCCACGCCCGAGGCAGCCGCCGAAGCCGCCGGGGCACCGTCACCGACACCGTCCCCCGGCGCACCCACCGCGACCGTCAGCAGCGGTGCTCCCACCGGGAGTTCCGTGCCCTCGTCGCCGAAGCGCGCGGTCACCACCCCGCCGTACGGACAAGGCACCTCCACCATGGCCTTGGCCGTCTCGACCTCGACCACGGGCTGGTCGACGGCGACCACATCGCCGACCGCGACCAGCCAGCGCACGATCTCCGCCTCGGTCAGCCCCTCCCCGAGATCGGGCAACCTGAACTCCAGCACCTGGGCCATCAGCTCTCCGCCTCCCACTGCAACCGCGCCACCGCGTCGAGAACCCGGTCGACCCCGGGCAGATGGTGCCGCTCCAGCATCGGCGGCGGATAGGGGATGTCAAAACCGGCGACCCTCAGCACCGGTGCCTCCAGCCGGTGGAAGCAGCGCTCGGTGACCCGGGCGGCGATCTCACCGCCGGGTCCGCCGAAGCCGGTGGCCTCGTGGACGACGACCGCCCGCCCGGTGCGCCGGACCGAGGCGCAGACCGTCTCGTCGTCGAACGGTACGAGGCTCCGCAGATCGACGACCTCCAGGTCCCGGCCCTCGGCGGTGGCCGCTTCGGCCGCCTCCAGGCAGACCGGGACCGAAGGACCGTAGGTGATCAGGGTCGCGTCGCTCCCCCGGCGCCGGACCACGGCCCGGCCCAGCGGCTCCACCCGCTTCGGCGCCTCCGGCGACCAGTCGGCCTTCGACCAGTACAGCCGCTTGGGCTCCAGGAAGACCACCGGATCGTCCGAGGCGATCGACTCCCGCAGCAGTCCGTAGGCGTCCTCGACGGTCGCCGGGGCCACCACGTGCAGCCCCGGGGTGGCCATGTAGTACGCCTCGGAGGAGTCACTGTGGTGTTCGACGCCGCCGATCCCGCCGCCGTACGGCACCCGGACGGTGATCGGCAGCGGCATCGCGCCCCGGGTGCGGTTGCGCATCCGGGCGACATGGCTGAAGAGCTGCTCGAACGCGGGATAGGCGAAGGCGTCGAACTGCATCTCCACCACGGGCCGCAGCCCGTACATCGCCATACCGACGGCCGCCCCCAGGATCCCCGCCTCGGCGAGCGGGGTGTCCGTACACCGGGTGTCGCCGAACTCGGCGGCCAGCCCGTCCGTGATCCGGAAGACACCGCCCAGGGTGCCCACGTCCTCGCCCAGGACGTGTACCGCCGGGTCCTCGGCCATCGCGTCCCGCAGGGCCCGGCGCAGGGCCTGGGCCATGGTCGCGGGCTTCGCCGGGGCCTCGGCCCGCCCGGCCGGTGTGGTCGTCGCCGTGCTCATCGGTCCCCTCCTCGCGATCCGTCCGATCCGTCCGATCCGTCCGTCGGCCCGGCCGGGTCGTCCGGGCCCTCCTCCGCCGCCAGCTCGGCCCGCAGCTGGGCCGCCTGCTCCCGGAGCTGGCCCGTCCGCTCCGCGTACACCTGGGCGAACAGATCCGTCGGGTCGAGCACCGGATCCGCGTTCATCCCCGCGCGCAGCTCGGCGGCCATCTCCTCGGCCGCGTCCGCGACGGCCTGTTTACGGGCGTCGTCCAGCAGCCCGCGCGCGGTCAGCTCCCGCTCCATCAGCAGGATCGGATCGTGGTCGCGCCAGACGTCGACGTCCGTCTCGCCCCGGTACCGCGTGGCGTCGTCGGCGTTGGTATGCGCGTCCATCCGGTAGGTGACCGCCTCCACCAGCGTCGGACCGCCGCCGCCGCGGGCCCGCTCCATCGCCTCGGAGAGCACCCGGTGGACCGCGGGCGCGTCGTTCCCGTCGACGAGCCGGCCGGGCATGCCGTACCCCACGGCCTTGTGGGCCAGGGACGGCGCCGCGGTCTGCTTGGCCAGCGGGACGGAGATCGCGAAGCCGTTGTTCTGGACGAGGAAGACGACCGGCGCCCGCCACACCGCCGCGAAGTTCAGCGCCTCGTGGAAATCGCCCTCGCTGGTGCCGCCGTCGCCGACGAGGGCCAGCGCGACCACGTCGTCCCCCTTGAGCCGGGCCGCGTGCGCCAGCCCGACCGCGTGGGGCAGCTGGGTGGCCAGCGGGGTGCACAGCGGGGCGATCCGGTGCTCGTGCGGGTCGTAGCCGGTGTGCCAGTCGCCCCGGAGCAGGGTCAGCGCCTGTACCGGGTCCAGTCCGCGGGCGACCGCCGCCAGCGTGTCCCGGTAGCTGGGGAAGAGCCAGTCCCGCTCGCGGAGCACCAGCGCGGCGGCCACCTCGCACGCCTCCTGGCCGGTGCTGGACGGATAGACGGCGAGCCGCCCCTGCTTGGTCAGCGCCGTCGCCTGGGCGTTGTACCGGCGGCCCCGGACGAGCTGGGTGTAGAGGGCGAGCAGGAGATCGGGGTCGGCCGACGCCGCCGCGTCCGTACCGAGCACACGGAACGGCTCGGGGTCGGGGAGCAGGGGCGCGGGGTCGGTGCGGGGCCGCCACGCCGGGGGCGGGCTGGGGCGGTAGGCGGCGGAGCCCGGCAGCTCCTGCACGGTCGTGCTGCTGCTCTTGCGCAACGCGAGCACCTCCTCGTGGGGGCGACGAAGGAAGCGGTCCGGCTGTGGCCCGCCTCACCTACCGATTGTTCGGTCGTCGGCGCAATTTGGCTACAGGCGCCTCCAGCCTGTGGACAAACGGTTCCCCACAGCCTGTGATGGGCACAGGTCGTCCATACCGGGGAAGCGGGGGGACATGGGAGCTGAACAAATGGCCGACGGCGCGGCCCGAACCGGACAACCGCTCGCCCCCCGTCCGCTGGACGCGATCGACCGGGACATCCTCCGGATCCTCCAGGCCGACGGCCGGGCCTCGATACGCTCCGTGGCCGAGCGGGTGCACGTCTCCAGGGCCAATGCCTACGCCCGGATCAACCGGCTGCTCGACGACGGTGTGATCCGGGGCTTCAGCGCCCGGATCGACCATGAACGGGCGGGCCAGGGGGCCTCCGCCTACATCACCCTCAAGATCGTGCAGAACTCCTGGCGCACTGTGCGCGAGCAGCTCGAAGAGCTGCCGGGCGCCGCGCACATCGCCCTGGTCAGCGGTGATTTCGATGTACTGCTGCTGATCCACACCCGGGACAACAGGACCCTGCGGGAGCTGGTACTGACCCGGCTCCAGGCCATTCCGGAAGTGCTTTCCACCCGGACCCTGCTGGTCTTCGAGGAGACCGATCTCGACCGGGGCACGGGCGTCCCGGCGCCCGCGACGGCCCCGGACGACGACCCGGCCGACTGACCACCGCGCGGCGCCGTACGCGCACCGGGCGCGAAGCACCCGAAGCCGCCCGGGTCCGTCCCCGGAACGGGTCGCGAACGGGCGGCCCCCGCCACCAGCTCCCCGAACGGTCCGGAAGGGCCGTGGAGAGCCGCGGAGGGGCCCTGAAAGGCCGCGGGAAGCTGCGGGAGACCGCGGGAAGGCTTCCGGAGGCGTGGGAGGCTCAGCCCGCCGCCCGGGGCCCGTCGGCCGTCCGCAGGCCGTCGAAGGCGATCCGTACCACCGTCTCCGCCACCTGGTCCCCCTCCCAGCCGCCGCCGGGATGCGGCCGGTACCACTCGACCAGGGAATTGACCATCCCGAAGAGGAGCCGGGTGGCGAGCCGGGTGTCCACATCGGCCCGCAGATCTCCGTCGGCCGCCGCCGCCCGCAGCAGATCGACCACCCGCTGGTCGAACTCGCGGCGCCGGTCCATGGCCCACCGCTCCGTCTTGGTGTTCCCCCGCACCCGCAGCAGCAGCGTCACATACGGCAGATCCGCCACCAGTACTTGTACGGTCCGCCGCACCACGTACTCGACCCGCTCCACGGCCCGGCCGCGCTGCGCCCCCGGTTCTTCGAGGATCGCGAAGAGCCCGTCGATCGCCCGGCTCACCGCCCGGCGCAGCAACTCCTCCTTGCCCGCCACATGGTGGTAGATCGACGATTTGGAGATCCCCGCCGCCTGGGAGAGGTGCTCCATGGAAGTGCCGTCGTAGCCGCGCTCGTTGAAGATCCGCACGGCCACCGTCAGCAGTGTCTCCGGTGTGTACGTGTCCCGCTTCGCGGTGGTCATCCGTCCGCTCCCTCACCCTGGAAAGTCCGCCGGTAGAGCGCGTATCCGGGGGCGTAGCGCCCCGACGGCAGATAGCCGTGCATCTCCTCCAGCTGGTGGTACGCCCATCCCGGCGGCAGCCGCCGCTCCCAGCCGAACGGGCCCACGGGATGACCGGCGCCGTGCCGCATCGCCCGGTCGACGTCCGTTTCGCTCGCCACGCCCCGGGCGACCGCGTCCGCGGCGATGTCGATCAGCATCGCCACCGTGCGGGCCACGATCAGGCCCGGTACGTCGGCCACGACGCTGACCTTCTTGCCCAGCGCCTGGAAGAGGCCGACCGCCTCGGCGGCGGTCCGCTCCGACGCGGTCCGCGCGGGCGCGATCGCGACCCGGGTCGCGGCCCGGTAGTCGAGCGCCAGATCGACCTGGACCCATTCCCTCCCCCGGCCGGGCGGCGCGCCGGTGGCCGGTACGACGAATCCGCCGCCCGGCAGCTCCAGACCGGGCCGCCACCGCCCGTCGTTCCCCTCGCGTACGGGGATCCCGGCCTCTGCCACCAGCTCCGCCAGTTCGGCCGTGAGCCCCTTGACGGCCCCGACCGTGACATAAGGAGGCGCGTCGACGGGCTCCGCGGTCCGCGGAAGGGGCCGTTCCGCGCCCGGTGTGTGGTCGTACCAGCCGTGGCCCGTCTTACGGCCCAGCAGCCCGGCCTCCACGAGCCGCCGCTGCGCCAGGGACGGGAGGAACTTCGGGCTCTGGAAGAAGGAGTTCCAGACGGAACGGGTGACGGCCTCGTTGATGTCCTGGCCGATCAGATCGGTCAGTTCGAACGGGCCCATCGGGAAGCCGCCGCACTCGCGGAGCACCGCGTCGATCGTGGCCGGGTCGGCCGCCCGCTCCTCGTACAAGGCGAAGGCTTCGGCGTAGAAGGGCCGGGCCACCCGGTTGACGATGAAGCCGGGTTCGTCGGCGGATTCGACCGGGACCTTGCCCCAGGCCTCGACGGTCGCCCCGGCCAGCGCCGTGTACCGGGCGCCGGTCGTCCGGCCGCCGACGACCTCCACCAGGGGCATCAGGGGCGCGGGGTTGAAGAAGTGGAGTCCGACCAGCCGCTCCGGGCGGCCGAGCGCGCCCGCGACGGCGGTGACCGAGAGGGAGGAGGTGTTGGTGGCGAACAGGCAGTCCTCCGCGACCAGGACTTCGAGGGCCCGGAAGAGGTTCTGCTTGACCTCCAGGTCCTCGGCGACGGCCTCCACGACGAGGGCGGCGTCCGCGAGCCCGGAGACACTGTCGACCGTACGGAGCCGGGAGCGGGCGGCGTCCCGCTCGACCGCGTCCATCCGGCCCTTCTCGACGAGCCGGTCGAGGCGGGCGCCGATGTCCTTCACGGCCTCGGCCGCGCGCTCCCCGTCCTGGTCGTAGAGGTGTACGGGGTGTCCGGCGGCCAGGGCCACCTGGGCTATGCCCCGGCCCATCGTCCCGGCGCCGACGACCGCGACGAGGGCGCCGGGCGGCAGCGGGGCCGCAGGCTCGGCGGACTCGGCGGATCCGGTGGATTCAGCGGATTCGGCGAGCGCGGCGGGGACCTCTGGAGCGGCGGTCCGGCCGGGCCCGGCGCGGTCGGCGGACCCGTCGCCCGGGGCCCGCCCGGCGGCGGTCCCGGGCTCGATGGCGGTCATGGAGGTGATCCTCCCCGATGAGTTGTCCACAGCTTCGACAGGCCCCCTTGTACCGACCGATCGTTCGGTTACTCTAACCCTGTCCGCTCATCCCCGCCCACAGCTCGACGAGGAGTTGGTCCGTCATGACCCTGACCGAGGCCCGGCTGACCGGCCACCGGGCGACGCTCGACCAGGCCCTCGAAGCGATTCGCACCCGGGCCTACTGGTCCCCCCATCCCGAGCATCCGAAGGCGTACGGGGAGAGCGCCCCGGCCGAAGGACTCGCCGCCTTCAAGGCGCTCGAGGGCACCCGGTTCGATCTGGGCCAGCCCGGCACGGACGGCTGGGCGGGCGCCGAAGTCTCGCCTTACGGGCCCGAGTTGCGGATCGAGTATCCCCATGCCGACCCGGATGTGCTCCTTCCCGCGATGCGCGCCGCCGTACCCGCCTGGCGGGACGCCGGGCCCGAACGGCGGGCCCTGGTCTGTCTGGAGATCCTCGCCCGGATCGCGGCGCGGACGCATGAGATCGCCCATGCCGTGATGCACACCAGCGGACAGGCGTTCATGATGGCGTTCCAGGCGGGCGGGCCGCACGCCCAGGACCGGGGCCTGGAAGCCGTGGCCTACGCCTATCAGGAGCAGACCAGGACCCCGGGGACGGCGGACTGGGCCAAGCCGCAGGGGAAACGGGACCCGCTGAAGCTGCGGAAGTCGTTCACCACGGCCGGGCGCGGTGTCGCCCTGGTCATCGGTTGCAACACCTTCCCCACCTGGAACGGCTATCCGGGGCTCTTCGCCTCCCTCGCCACCGGCAATCCGGTGCTGGTGAAGCCGCATCCGAGGGCCGTGCTCCCGCTCGCGCTCACCGTCGGAATCGCCCGGGAGGCGCTCGCGGACGCGGGCTTCGACCCGAATCTGGTCTGTCTGGCCGCCGAGCACCCCGGGGAGGGCATCGCCAAGACCCTCGCGCTCCGCCCCGAGGTCAGGATCATCGACTACACCGGCTCGACCGCCTTCGGCGACTGGCTGGAGACCCACGCCCGCCAGGCCCAGGTCTATACCGAAAAAGCGGGGGTGAACACGGTCGTCGTCGACTCCACCGACGACTACCAGGGCATGCTGTCCAATCTGGCCTTCTCCCTCTCCCTCTACAGCGGCCAGATGTGCACCACCCCGCAGAACCTGCTGATCCCGCGCGACGGCATCGCCACCGACGCGGGCCACAAGTCGTACGACGAGGTGGTGGGCGGTCTCGCCGCGTCGGTGGGCGGACTGCTCGGCGACGACGCCCGGGCCAACGCCCTGCTGGGCGCGCTGGTCAATCCGGATGTGAAGACGCGGCTGGACGGGGCGGCCGGACTGGGCGAGGTCGCGCTGCCCTCCCGGAAGGTGACACATCCGGAGTTCCCGGACGCGGTGGTCCGTACCCCGGTCATCGTCAAGCTGGACGGGGGCGAGCCGGACTCGGAGGCGGTCTATCTCTCCGAGTGCTTCGGTCCGGTGTCGTTCGCGGTCGCGGTGGACTCCACGGCCGCCGCGGTCGAACTGCTGCGGCGCACGATCCGCGACCAGGGCGCGATGACGGTCGGGGCGTATACGACGTCGGAGAAGGTCGAGCGGGCCCTGGAGGAGGTCTGTCTGGACGAGCCGGCCCAGCTCTCCCTCAATCTCACCGGCGGGGTGTACGTCAACCAGACGGCCGCCTTCTCCGACTTCCACGGCTCGGGCGGCAACCCGGCGGCCAACGCGGCGCTCTGCGACGGGGCGTTCGTCGCCAACCGCTTCCGGGTGGTGGAGGTCCGCCGCCAGGCGTAGGCCGTCTCTTGTGGATCCTGCCGGGGGTCAGGAGGGCGCGGAGATCTCGGCGTACCGCTGGACCCAGGCGTGCATGGCGATCGCCGCGGCGGCCCCGGCGTTGATCGACCGGGTCGAGCCGAACTGGGCGATCGAGCAGACCATGGCCGCGTGCTCCCGGGCCTCCTCGGTCAGCCCCGGGCCCTCCTGGCCGAAGAGGAGCACACAGCGGCGCGGCAGCACGGTCCGCTCCAGCGGTACGGCGCCGGGGAGGTTGTCGATCCCGATCACCGGCAGCCCCTCGGCCGCCGCCCAGGCCGTCAGGGCGGCGGTGTCGGGATGGTGCCGGACGTGCTGATAGCGGTCGGTGACCATGGCACCGCGCCGGTTCCAGCGGCGGCGGCCCACGATATGGACCTCCCGGGCCAGAAAGGCGTTCGCGGTCCGGACGACGGAGCCGATATTGAAGTCGTGGCTCCAGTTCTCCACCGCGATATGAAAATCGTGCCGCCGGGTGTCGAGATCGGCGACGACGGCCTCCCGCGTCCAGTAGCGGTAGCGGTCGGCCACATTGCGGCGATCGCCTCCGGCCAGGAGTTCGGGGTCGTAGCGCTCACCCTCGGGCCAGGGCAGCGGATGCGGCCCGACCCCGATCTCGGGGCCGTAGCCGTCGTCGTACTGCACCGGCTCGTCCGTCCCGGCCACCTGGCCGCCGTCCCCGGCGGCCCCGCTGATCCCACTGACCCCACCGGCCTCGGCAGCACCGGCGTACACGGTGGCGCCGGACGCCCCCTCGGGGACGGCCGGGACGGCCGCCGGATCGGCTTCGGGCGCGGTACCTCGGGTCGTGCTCACCCCACGAGCGTACGGGGCGCGCCGGATTCCCCGGTCCGCTGCTCCGGCAGTACGGCCCCGGGGCCCGCCCCCTCCGGACCGTCCCCGGCGTCCGGCCGCTTCCCGCCCCGGCCCAGCAGCCGGTCCCGGCCGCGCGTCACCCGGACACCGAGCCAGACCAGGAAGGCGGTCGGCAGGAAGACGGCGTCGGCGGCGATCATCGCCATCGAGAAGAACGGCAGCCCCATGATCACGGCGATCGCCGCGTGCTCGGCGATCATGACCACCAGCAGGACGTTCTTCACCCGGCGGTGGAAGAGGGTGAAGGGGAAGGCGACCTGCACGACGACCGTGCCGTAGGTCAGCGCCATCACCATCAGCCCGTGCGAGCCCAGCATCTCGGAGAGGGCGGGCCAGGGGGCGAAGTAGTCCAGCTCCAGGGTGTAGTAGAGCGCCGTGCCGTCGCCCCAGCGGGAGCCCTGGATCTTGTACCAGCCCGCGGTGGCGTAGATCAGACAGACCTCCGCCATGATCACCACGAGTCCGACGTTGTGCCCGATGTTGGCGAGGGTGTCCAGCAGGATCCGGGGCTGCTCCGGCACACCGGGCCGGTGCGCCAGCCACCACAGGGCCAGCCCGGCCCACATGCCCCAGAGCACCAGCAGGATGAAGAGGCCGGTCCGGTTCTCCACCGTGGCCAGCAGCAGGGCGGTACCGGTCACCACCCACAGCACCGGGCCCACCCGGTCGGGCGTGCCGGGTGCCTTACGGGCCCGGGCGGCGTCCAGCGACCAGACCCGGCCGCACCGGGTGACCAGCAGATAGATCGCCATGATGTGGATGACGTTGTCGCCGCCGTCGCCGACGAAGATCGTCCGGTTCTGGAGCGACAGCACACCGACCATGAAGAGGGCCGACATGGTGCGGGTCCGCCAGCCCAGACAGAGACCGAGCGCGGCCAGGCCCGCCAGGACGTAGACGATCTCGAACCAGAGCTCGCCGTCCGACCACATCAGGACCGTGAAGGAGTCGTTGCCGGAGATGAAGCCGTCCGCGAGCTGCCAGCTCCACGGCCCGTCGGGGCCGTACAGCTGATGGCGGTGCGGGAACTCCCGGAGCAGGAAGAACAGCCAGGTCGCGGAGAAGCCGATCCGGATGATCGCGCTCTGGTAGGGGCCGAAGGCGGTCGCGGTGACCTTCTGGAGCAGTTCGGCGGTCCGGGTGGAGCCCTCGTTCGTACCGCTCATCGGGCCGCCTCCGCGCGCTCGCCGTTCGCCCCGGCGCCGTCCTTGCCGCCGTTCTTACCGCTGTCCGCCGCGCGGACGCCGTGGCCGAGCGGCCGGTCGGCGTCGGTGACGTTCCACCACGGCAGCACCCGGTACGAGGGCCGGGTGTCGGCCTTCTCCTTCGACCACGGCGGCGCCTGCACCAGGATCGCCACCGAGCGGATCTGGATCCGCTCCACCCTCCCCCCGAGATCGTGGTCCCGTTCGATCCGCAGCATCACCAGCCGCCGCAGATAGGTCTCGGACTGCTCGCCGCGGAGGCCGGTGGCCCGGTTCTGGTCGTCGTGCGAACCGGTGTAGAAGTCCCAGGCCCGGCGGAGCTGGTTCTGCGCGGTGTGGCTGGGCAGCAGGCTGCCGCGGATCGCGTCGACGTCGTCGGCGCCCAGATCGATCCACTCCGTGGTCTTCTTCTCGCCGCCCGCGCCGGACAGCTCCGCCTTCACCTGGATGGTGATGTTCTGCTGGAGCGGGTTGGGGGCGAAGAGCTTCCAGTTCTGCTCGAACTCGGGCAGCACCCAGCCGTCCACGGCTTCGCTGTACTCCTTGCTGGCGGTATTGGAGGGCGCCACGTGCAGAAAGACCATCAGCAGATGGACGGCGCCGACCAGGGCCGCCAGGCCCAGCACGACGGCGGCGGTGACCTGGTACGGGAAGGAGAGCGCGGCGAGCCCCGCGGTGGGCGCGGCACCCGGGCCCTCGTCTCCGGCGCCGGGGGTCCTGCCGGAGCCGGGACGGCCGGGGCCTTCGCCGGATGCGTCGCGGCCGGGCTCGCTCACCCCACCGGCGGATCCGGCGGCCGAACCCGCGGGGACGCCCGTGGCGGTGCCGTCGGCGGCCTTGCCTCCGGCGGTGCCGTCGGCGGCCTTGCCTCCGGCGGTTCCGCCGGGGGCCGAGGCCTCGGCGCCGGCAGCGGCGGAATCGGGGCCGGACTCACGTTCCCGCCGGTCGGAGGGGGGAGGCGGGGTGCCGTCCGGTGGGGAGCCGGGCCGTCGGCCCCTCTGTTCCCGTGCGCCTTCGTGCTCGTAGGAGTCCATCCCGCCCCGATCCCGCCGGTCCCACCTCGGTTATCCACAGGGTTGACACCTTAAGGGCCGCCGACCCACCATTGAAGTCAATGAACCGAACGATCGGTCGGTAGGGGGTTCGGATGACGTCAGTGACGGCGGATACGCCGGAGATGTACGGCCCGGCGCCCGGCGCCGGCCCAGGATCCGCCGGGGCCGCCGAGTCCTCGGGGGCCGCGAGAGCCTCGGAGCCCGGGGCGTCCGCGCAGGAGGTCTTCGACGCGGCCGTGGCGGCCGACGAGCGGATCGAGCCGCGCGACTGGATGCCCGACGCCTACCGGGCCACCCTGGTCCGGCAGATGGCCCAGCACGCCCACTCCGAGATCATCGGCATGCAGCCCGAGGCCAACTGGATCACCCGCGCCCCTTCTCTGCGCCGCAAGGCGATCCTGATGGCCAAGGTGCAGGACGAGGCGGGCCACGGCCTCTATCTGTACAGCGCCGCGGAGACCCTGGGCGTCAGCCGCGACGAGCTGCTGGACAAGCTCCACGCGGGCCGCCAACGGTACTCCTCGATCTTTAACTACCCCACCCTGACCTGGGCCGACGTCGGCGCCATCGGCTGGCTGGTGGACGGCGCCGCGATCACCAACCAGGTGCCGCTGTGCCGCTGCTCCTACGGTCCCTACGCCCGCGCGATGGTCCGGATCTGCAAGGAGGAGTCCTTCCACCAGCGCCAGGGTTACGAGCTGCTGCACGCCCTCTCCCGGGGCACCCCCGCCCAGCACGCGATGGCCCAGGACGCCGTGGACCGCTGGTGGTGGCCGTCGCTGATGATGTTCGGCCCGCCGGACGACGAGTCGGCGCACTCGGCGCAGTCCATGGCCTGGAAGATCAAGCGCCACTCCAACGACGAGCTGCGGCAGCGCTTCGTGGACATCTGCGTCCCCCAGGCCGAATCCCTCGGCCTCACCCTCCCCGACCCCGATCTCCGGTGGAACGAGGAGCGCGGCCACCACGACTTCGGCGCGATCGACTGGGCCGAGTTCCACGCGGTCCTCAAGGGCAACGGCCCCTGCAACGAAGAGCGGCTGTCCCAGCGCCGCCGGGCCCACGAGAACGGCGCCTGGGTCAGGGACGCCGCCGCGGCCCACGCCGCCAAGCGGTCCGCCCGCACCACCGCGTCCCTGGAGGCCACGGCATGAGCGGCAGCAGCGGCACGACGGAGTGGCCCATGTGGGAGGTGTTCGTCCGGTCCCGGCGCGGCCTCTCCCACACCCATGCCGGAAGCCTGCACGCCCCGGACGCCGAGATGGCCCTGCGGAACGCCCGGGACCTGTACACCCGGCGCGGCGAGGGCGTGTCGATCTGGGTGGTGCCGTCGACCGCCGTCACCGCCTCGTCGCCGGACGAGAAGGACCCCTTCTTCGAGCCCTCCGCCGACAAGCCCTACCGCCATCCCACGTTCTACGAGATCCCGGACGGGGTGAAGCATCTGTGACCGCCGCACCGGCCGAGGCCGACGCCGCGGCGCTCGCCCTCGGAGACGACGCGCTGGTGCTCTCGCACCGGCTGGGGGAGTGGGCGGGCCACGCCCCCGTCCTGGAGGAGGAGGTCGCGCTCGCCAACATCGCCCTCGATCTGCTCGGCCAGGCCCGGGTACTGCTCTCCCTCGCCGGCGACGAGGACGAGCTGGCCTACCTCCGCGAGGAGCGCGCCTTCCGCAATCTCCAGCTGGTCGAGCAGCCCAACGGCGACTTCGCCCGGACGATCGTCCGCCAGCTCTACTTCTCCACCTACCAGCATCTTCTGTACGAGCGGCTGGCCGCCGCCGAGAGCCGCTTCACCGCCCTCGCCGCCAAGGCGGTCAAGGAGGTCGCCTACCACCGGGACCACGCCGAGCAGTGGACGCTGCGGCTGGGTGACGGCACCGAGGAGAGCCGGCGCCGGATGCTGCGGGCCGTCGAGGAACTGTGGCGGTTCACCGGGGAGCCGTTCCAGTCCTTCACCGGGCTGATCCACCGCACCGACGACGCGGCCGACCCCGTCAGCGGGGCCGGTGGGGCGGGGGTCGACGGGCGGGAGCTGGAGGCCGCGTGGCTGGCGTCCGTGACCGCCGTGCTGACCCGGGCGACGCTCCCGGTACCCGAAGGTCCGCGCACCGGCGGCTGGACCGCGGGCGCCGGACGGCAGGGCATCCACACCGAGCCCTTCGGCCGGACCCTGGCCGAGATGCAGCATCTGCACCGCAGCCATCCGGGGGCGTCATGGTGAACGGCACGACACCGCGCCCCGCCGGGGACACCGCCCTGGAGGCGGAGCTGCGACGCGTCGCGGGAGCCGTCCCCGACCCGGAACTGCCGGTGGTGACCCTCGCCGAGCTGGGCGTGCTGCGCGACGTCAGGGTGCTCGGACCGGGCCGGGTGGAGGTGGACCTGACCCCGACCTACACCGGCTGCCCCGCCGTCGAGGCCATGAGCGACGACATAGAGCGCGCCCTGCTCGGACACGGCATGGCGGAGGTCTCCGTCGTCACGGTGCTCTCCCCCGCCTGGTCGACCGATGACATCACCTCCGAAGGGCGGCGCAAGCTGGCCGAGTCCGGAATCGCCCCGCCCCGGCCGCACCCGGCGTCCGGGCCGGTCCCGGTGGGCCTCTCCGTCCGCTGTCCCCACTGCGGTTCCACCGAGACCGAACTGCTCAGCCGGTTCTCCTCGACCGCCTGCAAGGCGCTGCGCCGCTGTGTCTCCTGCCGTGAACCCTTCGACCACTTCAAGGAGTTGTAGATGTTCCATCCGCTCCGGGTCGCCGCGGTCGACCGGCTCACCGACGACGCCGTCGCCGTCACCTTCGACGTGCCGCCCGAACTGGCCGCCGAGTTCCGGCACACCCCCGGTCAGCACCTCGCGCTGCGCCGCGTCGTCGACGGCGCGGAGATCCGCCGGACTTACTCGATCTGCGCCCCCGCCGCCCCGCCGCCCCGGGACGGCGAGGACGACACGGCCCCGGCCTTCCGGCCCGTCCTCAGGGTGGGCATCCGGCTGGTCGAGGGCGGCGAGTTCTCCACCTGGGCACTGAAGGAGCTGGCCGTCGGCGACCGGGTCGAGGTGATGCCCCCGATGGGCCGGTTCCGGCTCGATCCCCGCCCCGGATACTTCGCGGCGATCGTCGGCGGCAGCGGGATCACCCCGGTGCTGTCGATGGCCGCGACACTGCTGGCCCGGGAACCGGACGCCCGGTTCTGTCTGATCCGGAGCGACCGGACCGTCGCGTCGACAATGTTCCTGGACGAGGTCGCGGACCTCAAGGACCGCTATCCGGACCGGTTCCAGCTGGTCACGGCGCTCTCCCGGGAGGAGCAGTCATCGGGTCTGCCGTCCGGACGGCTGGACGGCGAGCGGCTGGCCGGGCTGCTGCCCGCACTGCTCCCGGTGGCCGCGGTGGACGGCTGGTTCCTGTGCGGACCGCTGGGCCTGGTGGCCTCGGCCGAGCGGACCCTGCGCGGGCTCGGGGTCGACCGCTCCCGGATCCACCAGGAGATCTTCCATGTCGACGACGGCTCGGCGCCCGCGCCCGCCCCGCTGCCCGTCCCCGACCGGGCCACGCTCACGGCGACCCTGCACGGCCGCTCCGGCGACTGGCCCGTCCGGGAGCGGGAGTCGCTGCTGGAGACCGTGCTGCGGAACCGGTCCGACGCGCCGTACGCCTGCAAGGGCGGCGTCTGCGGAACCTGCCGGGCGTTCCTGGTCAGGGGCGAGATCCGGATGGACCGCAACTTCGCCCTGGAGCCGGAGGAGACGGAGGCGGGCTATGTCCTGGCCTGCCAGTCCCACCCGGTGACCCGGGAGGTGGAGCTGGACTTCGACCGCTGACGCCCGGCTGCCCGGCTGCCCGGTCGCCCACGCGCAGTCGCCCGCCCGGCGCCCGGGCGGGCCGAAGGGTGCCTTCAGAGGACGATCGCGGGGCCTTCGCCGTCCGTGATCATCGGACGTCCGGCGGCCTCCCAGGCGTACATTCCGCCGTCGATGTTCACCGCGTCGATGCCCTGCTGGGTGAGGTACGCCGTGACCTGCGCGGACCGGCCGCCGGACCGGCACATCACATAGGCGCGCCGTCCGTCCTCCACGGCCTCGGTCACCTCGCCGAACCGGGCCACGAAGTCGCTCATCGGCACATGGAGGGCGCCGTCCACATGACCGGCCGTCCACTCGTCGTGCTCACGGACGTCCAGCATCAGCCCGTCGGCCGGTACCTCGGCCACGGTCACCGAGGGCAGCGGGGCGAAATTCATGCGTAAAGCCTCTTCTCGTACGTCATGGGCGACGGGCCGGACCACCCCCTTACGGGCGGACGGCACCCCGCCAACCTAACCGAGGAACGCGGCCAGCTCCCGCTCCCGCTCGGCGACCTGCGCCAGCAGCTGATCGGCGATCTGGTCCAGCAGCCCGTCGGGATCGTCCGGCGCCATCTTCAGCATCGCGCCGATCGCGCTCTCCTCCAGATCCCGGGCGACCACCACCAGCAGTTCCTTCCGCTGGGACAGCCACTCCAGCCGGGCGTACAGCTCCTCGGCCTCCCCCAGCGGATCCCGGACCGGCTCGGGACCGGCCTCCCACTCGGCGGTCAGCTCCCGCAGCGCCTCGGCGTCGCCCAGCGCGTAGGCGGCGTTGACCCGGGTCAGGAACTCCTCGCGGCGGGCCCGCTCGGTCTCCTCCTGGGCCAGATCCGGATGCGCCTTACGGGCCAGCTCACGGTAGAGCCGCCGGGCCTCCTCGCCCGGCCGGACCCGCTGCGGGGCCTGGACCGGCCGCCCGGTCAGCATCGCCGTCGCCTCGGGCGACAGCCCCTCCGCGTCCATCCAGCCGTTGAACAGCTCGTCGACCCCCGGCATGGGCAGTACGGCGGCCCGGGCCTCCCGGGCCTTGCGCAGATCCTCGGGGTCGCCGGTACGCGCCGCCTTGGCCTCGGCGATCTCCGCGTCCAGCTCGTCGAGGCGGGTGTACATCGGGCCGAGCTTCTGGTGGTGGAGCCGGGAGAAGTTCTCCACCTCCACCCGGAACGTCTCCACCGCGATCTCGAACTCGATCAGCGCCTGCTCGGCCGCGCGGACGGCCCGCTCCAGCCGGGCCTCGGGACGCTCGGCCGACGCCCCGGCCACCGCACCCCCAAGACCGCCCGGTCCGTCCCCGGAACCGCCGTCCGCCGCCGCGCCGGAGTCGGCCCCGGCGTCAGCTCCGGCGTCGTATCGGGTGCCGTCCTCGATGTCGTCCTGGGCGGGGGTCCGGCCGTCGTCACGGGTCGTCGGCCCGCCGGGTGCTTCGTGGGTCACCCGCCCAGCCTACGGGCGGGCGCCCACCGCGGTCACCCGCCCGCCCCGGCCACCGTCACCCGCCCCGGGCGAACGGCCTCACACGCCCTGTTCGGCCGCGATCCGCCCGGCGCCGACCGCCGCCACCAGATCCGCGTGATCCGCCTCCGTGCGGTCCGCGTAGGTCACCGCGAAAGCGGCCACGGCCTCGTCCAGTTCCTCGCCCCGGCCGCAGTACCCGGCCAGCAGCCTCGGATCGGCGCTGTGCGCGTGCGCCCTGGCCAGCAGGGCGCCCGTCATCCGCCCGTAGTCGTCGAGCTGCCCGGCCGAGAGCTCCGCCGGATCGACACTGCCCTTGCGGTTCCGGAACTGCCGGACCTGGAAGGGCCGCCCGGCGACCGTCGTCCAGCCCAGCAGATGGTCGCTGACGACCTGCATCCGCTTCTGGCCCCGGATGACCCGGCGGCCCTCGTGGTCCACCGCGGGGACCGGGAACCCGGCCGCCGCCAGATACGGCAGCAGCGCCGAAGGACGGGCCTCCTTCACCTGGAGCACCAGCGGATCGCCCCGGTGGTCCAGCAGCAACACCACATACGAGCGGGTGCCGACACTGCCCGTTCCCACCACCCGGAACGCCACGTCATGGATCGCGTAGCGGGCCAGCAGCGGCAGCCGGTCCTCCCCCACCGTCGTCAGATACTCGCCCAGCGCCCCGGCGACCGCCGCGGCCTCCTGGTCCGACACCCGCCGCAGCACCGGAGGCGCGTCGACGAACCGCCGCCCGCCGCCCTCCTCCTCCGGCACGGCCCGGGTCGACTTGGCCGCGAACCGGGCACTGGTGTTGTTCCGGGCCTTCTCCGATACCCGCTCCAGGGTGCCCGCCAGATCGCGGGCGTCCGTATGGGAGACCAGCTCCTCGTCCGCGATCGCGTTCCAGGCGTCCAGGGCGGGCAGCTTCGCCAGCAGCCGTACGGTGCGGCGGTACGCGCCCACCGCGTCGAAGGCGGCGCCGCGGCAGACGGTCTCGTCCACGCCCCCGGCCCGGCCCGCCAGCACCAACGAGGCGGCCAGCCGCTTGAGGTCCCACTCCCAGGGGCCGGGCACCGTCTCGTCGAAGTCGTTGAGGTCCATCACCAGACCGCCCCGGGCGTCCCCGTACAGCCCGAAGTTGGCCGCGTGGGCGTCACCGCAGAGCTGGGCGCCCACCCCGGTGACGGGGGTACCGACCAGGTCGTGGGCCATCAGCCCGGCCGCGCCGCGCAGAAAGGCGAAGGGGGAGGCCATCATCCGGCCGACCCGGATCGGGGTCAGCTCCGGCACCCGGCCCCGGCTGGACTCCAGTACGGCCGCCACCGCGTCGGGCCGCCCCGGGGGCAGCTCCAGCACCGCATGCGCCGACCGCGGTATCCGCTCGCGCAGCGCCTTCCCGGCCTGCTTGGGCGAGACGGCCGCCCCCGCGGGGACCCCGCCGCTCGGTACGGCACCCGCCGCACCGGCGGTACCGCCGCCCGGGGCGAACCCCCGGACCGCCGGAATCCGTGCCCCGCCGCCGGTGGCTCCCCCCGCCGCCGTCTCCGACTCGGTCCAGCCCATCGCGCGCCGCCTCCCCCACTCGGTACCAGAATCCGGCCGGGTAACTGTTCTCGGGCCCGGCTGCCCCGACCGTACCGCCCGGCGTCGAACACCCATACCCACCCCGGACCGGCGGCCGACCGGCGCCCCGCGGACCGTTTCACGTGAAACACCGCGAGCCGCACCCGCCGACGGACCGCACCGGGCGCGGCGGCGCCCTTCGGCGGCCCGGCTCATTCCTGGGGGCCGAGCCCCGCGTCCCGGGCCATCAGCGCCGCCTGGACCCGGTTCTCACACTCCAGCTTGGCCAGGATCCGGCTCACATACGTCTTCACGGTGGCCTCGCTCATATGCAGCCGCCGCCCCGCGTCCGCATTGGAGAGCCCCTCGCCCAGCAGCGCCAGAACATCCTGCTCCCGCCCGCTGAGCTGGGCGATCCTGGCCCGGGCCTGCTCGCCCCGCCCCACGGACCGGCCCGTCGCGAGCTGGTCGATCACATGCCGGGTGGCACCGGGCGAGAGGTAGGCGTCCCCGGCGACCGCCGCCCGTACGGCACCGATCAGCTCGGCGGGCGCGGTGTCCTTCAGCAGAAAACCGGCCCCACCGGACTCCAGGGCCCGCAGCACGTTCTCCCGCTCCCCGAAGGTGGTCAGGATGATCACCCTGGTGGCCGGGACGACCCGCCGAAGCTCTCCCATCGCCGTCAGCCCGTCCATCACCGGCATCTGGATGTCCAGCAGCACCACATCGGCGCCGTGCGACCGGGCGGCCTCCACCGCCTCCCGGCCGTTGGCGGCCTCGGCCACCACATCGATCTGCCGGTCGGAGGTGAGGATCATCCGGATCCCTGCCCTGATCAGCGGTTCGTCATCGGCGACGACCACCCGGATCCGTTCCCCCGCCATCGCGTCCTCACCCTCACCCTTGTCATGACCGGTCCGTACCGGCCGCGCCCCAGTCTGCCCGGTCCCCGGACCGGCGGCGCCCCCGCCCGGGCTTCCGAGACCGGCTAGAAGTCGACCTTCACCTCGTACGACTTCTTCTCGATCAGCTTCCCGTCCAGGAAACAGAACCGGAACACGGGTTCGCGGTCCAGATCGCTGCCGCTCTCCTCCGAGACCACGACCAGGCACTCCGACCCCTCGGGCTTCTTCGGATGCCCCTCGCCGTCACCGATACCGGTGGACCAGAACGAGTCCCCGGACGGCATCTCGCTCCGCACCTCGTCCTCCGGGGTGCCGAGCGCGATCGCCTCGTACTCCTTGTTGCTCACCAGGTTCTCCTCGGCGGAGCTGAACAACAGGAACCCCCCGACCGCCACCAGGGCCCCCAGCGCCATCACGACCAGGACCGAGATCCCGCATCCCAGTCCGACCCCGCCCAGCATCCCGCCGCGCCGGCCGCCCGCCGTCGGCCCGTACCCACCGTTCATCACCGGCTCCTGTCCCGCCATGGTGTTCCAGTTCATCGCCGGAACACCATGGCCGGGCGGGCCGAACCCCGGCTGCGTCGGAAAGTCTTCGTCCGGTGCGACGAAAGGCGCCTTCTCACCGGCCCCGTACGGCAGCACACCGGCCACCCGGAAGCCACCGCCCCCGACCGCCCCGGCATGGACGATCCCGCCGACCAGCCGGGCCCGCTCCCGCAGCCCGGTCAGCCCCTGACCGCCGCTGACGACCTCCCCCACCGGCCCGCCGGGCCGGGCCGGACCGTTGACGATCTCCACCACCAGGGAGTCCGGCTCGTACCGCAGCTCCACCGCGATCGAGGCCCCCGGCGCGTGCTTGTAGGCATTGGTCAGCGCCTCCTGGACGATCCGGTACGCCGCGTGATCGGCCGCCGCCGCCAGCGGCCGGCGCTCCCCGCACTGCCGCAGCGCCACCTCCTTGCCCGCGCCCCGGGCCGCCGCCACCAGGGCCGCCACCCCGGCCGTGCCCCGGGCGGCCCGCCCCGACTCGTCCACCGGCTCCGGCCCGGCCGTCTCGCCGTCCCGGAGGATGCCGACGACCTCCCGCAGTTCGTGCATCGCCCCGACCGACGCCTGCCGCAGCACCCCCACGGCGTCCCGCTGCCGCTCGGTCAGCTCGGAATCCACCTCCAGCGCCCCGGTGTGCACCGCGATCAGCGCCAGCTGATGGCCGAGGCTGTCATGCATGTCCTGGGCGATCCGCTGCCGCTCCCGCAGCCGCGCCTGCCCCGCCACCATCCGGCTCTCCCACTGCAACTGGGCGTTCCGCTCCCGCAGGGTGTCGAGCAGGGTCTGCCGCTGGGCCACATAGCGTCCGCCCAGACCGGGCACCACGACCAGCGCCAGATAGAGCAGCGCGCCCAGGCCCACCATCAGGGGCGTCAGGATGACACCGGGGCCGTAGTCCAGCAGCCCGATCACATGGACCACGAGGTACGCCCCGATGAAGGTGGCCAGGGTCCGCCCGGACTGCTCGATCCGGCGCCCCGCCGACCAGGCCATCAGGGGCAGGGCGAGCGCCATCCCCGCCAGCCAGCCGGAGGCGGCGGCGGTGACCAGGAACACAGTCGCGGGATACCGCCGCCGCAGCAGCGTCAGTACGGCGACTCCGACCCCGAGCAGCACCAGCCAGACCGTCCGCCCCTCGTCGAACAGCAGCCCCAGCACGGTGGAGAGACAGCCCGTGACCAGGGCGATCGTCAACTCCGTCCCGGGCGCACGGCGGCTCCTCGCAACGGGCTCCAGCCACTCCCAGCCACGGCGTATGCGCCCGGTCCAGAGCTTCATCGACATCTCCACACCGGCACCCTAGGCACCCCGCCCCACCCCCGACGGCCCACTTTCGTCCAGCCCGGCACCGACGAAGGTCGCCGTCGTGGCCGGTCGCGGCCCCGTCCCGACCGGCCCCTTCGCCTCCCTGCCCGGCCTCGCCTCGCCCCGTCTCAAGGGGCCCGGGCACATCCCCGTAATTCCCGGCCCGGTCCCGGGAACGCAGAAACGGCCGCCATCGTTTTCACGATGACGACCGTCTCGTCTGGTGCGCGAGGGGGGAGTTGAACTCTCCACTCGCGCACCATGCGTTTACCGCTCTGACCTGCGGTTACACCCTGCTCAGAGCCGGACTCGACTGGCCGTGTTCTCCGTGTCTTTCCTGCTGTTTCCGCCCGGCTCAGAGGGCTGTTGGTCATGCGTTGGTCATGCGTGACCAAACCGACCGACCAGCGTCACGGGCCACCTGTCTCAGACCGGCCAGGACTCTTCCGGGGTGTCGAGCCAGGCGGCTTGCCCGTGTGCTGTCACGGTGAGCCCGAACCGTTCGTGTCCCGGCTTCCCCTTGTTCTCCCACCACTGGTAGGCGGCTTCCGCTTCGTCCCAGAGACGACGTGGTCCGGACTGCCAGACCCGCGCCTTGTCCCCGTCCCGGAACATCACGCACGCCCATGAGCGATCGGTGAGCCCGTAGAGCCACACCGGCCGCGCCCCGTCCCGCTTCTCCGCGATCACGTGGTGGCAGTTCGGTACCCGGAGGCTGACGGCGAACCGCTGGGGACTGAACCGCTCCCCCATGAACGCGTCCTCCGTGAGGTCCGTGGACGACGTGTCCCGGTCTCCCGGGCCGCCTGTCACGTAGTCGCCGTGGACGACGGGGGAGAGGCGCTGCGCCCGGAGCTTCATGAACTCCACCGGCCCGGTGAAGGGCCCTGACGCGCTCCTCCCGTCCCGTGCGACGACGAGCCGGGCGACGGTGTCCCCGTTGCCGTAGTGGGTTCCCCAGGGGGCGACGATCAGCCCTCCCGGGCGGGCCTGTTCCACCCAGGCGAAGGGGATGTGCCGCACCCCGGCGGTGACGATGATCCGGTCGTACGGTGCGCCTTCCGGGTATCCCTCGTATCCGTCCCCGTGGATGACCCGTACGGGCGTGCCGAACCGCTTGAGGGATTCCCGCGCCCGTTCGGTGACCGCACTGTCCACCTCCACCGTGACGACGTTCCCCACCCCCGTGCGGTGGGCGAGCAGAGCGGCGTTCCATCCGGTCCCGGTGCCGACTTCCAGCACCCGGGCACCCGGGTGTACATCCAGGTCCCGGAGCATCCGGAACACGACGCTCGGCATGGATGCCGAGGATGTGGAGACCTGCCCGGGTTCCGTGCCGGTGTGCTGTCCGTCGTCCCACTGGGTGACGACGGGTACGTCGGCGTCCGCGTACCCGAACCACGCCCCGGGGTCGTCCGCTCTGGACACGGCAACGCTCGTGCCCGCGTCCATGTCGAAGGGCCACATCAGATCGGGGAGGAATGCCGACCGGGGAACGGCCGCGAACGAGGGGGCCCAGTCGGAGGAGAGGAATCCGGCTGACATGAGGACACGCCCCAGCTCTGTGCGGCTGGGGCGGTCCTGGTGTGCGTTGGCAGTCACTGGGTGACTACCTCACTTCTTCGGAGGGTTGGGGACGCCGGGCCCGCCGTCCGGCGTGGGCGGGGCGGGCGGTCCGGGCCACGGCTCGCCCGGCAGGCCGTCGCCTCCGTCGCCGCCCCTGTTGGTCAAGGTGTCGTGGATCATGACCTTCTCCTCTCGGTGTCGTTCCTTGCGATCCGTCCGGCTGCCGACCGTCACGCAGACAGCCGGACGGGGTCTTGCCCGCCCCTGCCGGATTCCATCGAGCTTGGGGAAGCCTGATCGGTTGGTGTCCGGCAGGGGCGGAGTCTCGTTAGGGGCCGTTCCAGGCGAGTGAGATCAACAGGCCCGCGCAGATGGCATAGGCGACGGCCATACCAACGGCCACGGCGTAGGGGCGAAGCTTGTTCATGCCACCCCCCAGTTCTTCGTCCGGCGGGCGTTGTCCTCCCGGACGCGTGCCCGCAGCGTGGCGAGTGCGGGACTGTCCTTCCCGGAGTCGGCGGGCTTGGTCCGCTCCACCGGCTCGGCGGTCGCCCGTTCCGGGCAGTCGGGGTTGGGGCACTGGCACGGCGGGAACCTGAGCGGGTTGTCCATCACCGCGCCCCGTCCCGCTCGGCCGCACTGCGGTGCGGGTGCTGCTCGATCATGGCGCTGTACTTGCGGACCCCGGGAACGTCGCCCCGGTGCCTGCACCGGTCACGCCCGTTCGATGCCGCAGCACAGATCGCGCACCCTTCCACGGGCACCGGCTCCAGCTCGGAGCCGCGCATCACCAGGGGCTCACTGCCGCTCACGGTTCACCACCTGGTCCCGGTACCACTGAAGTCCGCCCTCTACGCGTCGCAGAACGTCCCGTGACCCTGCCGTCCACCCTTGGCGGGGTTCAAGGGTGACCCACCGCCAGGGGCCGTGAGTCCGTAAGCGAGCGACCATGGCGGCGATGTCGTCGCCCTGAGCGTGCGTGTCAGTCATGGTCGGTTGCCGTACCTTCCCGCCTAGGCTGTTCCTGTGCGTGACTTACTGGTCACAGGATTACCGGCAGGGGCGTACGCTCGACAGACCGGAGCGTTGGACAACGTCAACTGTCCAAGGGGAGCGGGAGGTTCATATGACCGTTGAGTCCGAGACCGACGAGCTGGACTCCACCGCGTCACCACTCGCGCACTTCGGTAATGAGGTCAGAATTGAACGTGAGTTGCTGAGTATGTCGCGCGCCGAACTCGGCAAGGAAGCGACCTGTAGTCCCTCGCTGGTGGCCAAGATAGAAACTGGGGACAGGGTTCCTCAGCTCTCATTCGCGGAGACGTGCGATCGCGTCTTTCCCCATGCGCGCGGGCGCTTCGTACGCCTGTGGCCGCTGGCTCTCCGCTACGCCTTCCCGCCCTGGTTCCGGCGCTACGTGGAACTGGAGTGGAAGGCCACCACGGTGCATATGTTTCACCCGCTACTCCTGCCCGGATTGGTGCAGACGCGGGAGTATGCGACGGCCATACTCAAAGAAGGTCGGCCAGAGAACTTGGAGGACCTCGTGACGGCACGGCTCGAACGGCAGCACATCTTGCAGCGTGAGCGTCCTACCCGCCTCTGGCTTGTGCTCCATGAGCGCGCGCTACGCAACGTAGTCGCGGGCAGGGAAGTGATGGGGAGGCAGCTTGGTCGGCTGCTAGAGCTTGCCGAGACACCGACACATCGAGTGCAGATCATCCCTGACGACGGCCGTCAGCGCGGCCCCATGGCAAGCCCCTTCGGGTTGCTCGGATTCAGTGAGGGGGCGGACGTAGTGCACGTGGACGGCTTTCCCCGGGGCTACGTCCTGGCGGAAGCACCAGACGTAGCGGACGCGCATGATGCCTATGATCTGCTCAAGACCTTGGCCGCGCCGCTGGACAAGTCGGCAGAGCTGATCGCCTCCATCTCAAAGGACTGTTACTCATGACCCGTGCCCGCATCCCTGCGCAGGACTGGACGAGTTCGAGCTACAGCCAGGGCAATGGCGGTGAGTGCGTGGAGTGGGCCCCGGCGTACGCGGCGGCCACCGGCATAGTGCCCGTACGGGACAGCAAGGTGACGGGCGGATCGGTCCTCATGCTCACTTCTGACGCGTTCGCCGGACTGGTGACGCTCGCCCGCGACACCCACATCTGATCGCCCCCGTGGGGCCCACAGGCCCGATCTGAACCCCTGCTCCCTTCCGGGCGGGGGTTCTGTCATGAGGCCGTCCACGGCCGCCTGCGCCCCCCGGTCCGCCTGTCCGGCAGGGGGAACGACGAGACCCCCAAGCGCGATGCCCGGGGGTCGTGGTGTGGCCGGTGAGTCCGGCCGCGACGGTCATGTACGTCATCGTCCCGCCCGGTACGTCAAGCACATGACGTACCGCACGGAGCGCCTGTGCGCCTGTCTCAGGCGCTCTCTCCAAGATGCCGGTACAAGGTGGTGCGCCCGATCCCCAGGGCCTTGGCGATGGACGTGACGCTCTCGTCGTTGGCGTACCGGGCGCGGGCTATGGCTAGCTTGTCGTCATCCATGACGGACGGGCGTCCGCCCACGTTGCCCTTGCGGGCCGCAGCGTCCAGTCCCTCAAGGGTCTTCTCCCGGATGCCCTCCCGCTCGACTTCGGCACTGACGGCGAGGACGGCGAAGACGATCGCCCCCGCGCCGTTCGGGTCGTACACCCCCGTGAGGGGACCGGAGAGCAGTTCCAGTTGGATGCCGTCCGCTTGCAGGGTGGATGACAGGGTCATGAGTTCAGCGGCGCTCCGGGCGAGACGCTTCATCTCCACCACGGTGAGGATGACCGGCTGGTTGGGTGCCGCCGTCTTGATCTCCCGGGCGAGGGTGAGTGCCTTCTCAAGCTCCGGGCGTTCCTTGATCCGGCTGCTGATCTTCTCGGAGAAGACCCGGGTGCACTGAGCGCGCGCAAGGCCGTCCAACTGGGACTGGAGTTCCTGCCCGACCGTGGAGCAGCGGGCATAGCCGACGCGTATCGCCGCGCCCGGGGTCGCTACCGGCCTAACCGGAACCGGGTCTCCCGCTTTCCATGGCTTGCCGGGGTTCCGGTCGGCGGGGGTCTTCACCGTCAGCTCCGCCTTGAGTGAGGGCACCAGGACGAAACGGCCCGTGTGGTAGTTCGCTGCCACCTTGCCCGTGGTCGTACGGCAGGGGCTTCCTGCGGGGGCCGTGCACTTCGGGCAGTCGTGGCGCTCGACCTGTTCGGCCGGGATGTTCGTGGTCATGATCGGGACTGTTCCATAAACGTGTCCCGAAAGCTAGATCCGGAGGGGGTCTTTCGGGACGAGTTTCGGAACACTCGCGAGGGGGTGAACCGGGCCTCCCTCTCGGCTCCGCCGAGTGTCCCGATAACGAGGGTTTACGGGACGCCCCTTCTCTGCCCTCTGCTCTGTCGTGCTGTTGGTCCTGGCGCTCATTTTGACCGGGCGCGACCGCGCCCGACCTGGGCTTACTCGTAGGGCTGTGCGCCTGCCTGAGCGCCCGCCGCTCCCCTCCGCCCCCCGGCCTTGCCCGTGACGGACTGTCGGCCGTCCACGGGGCGCACAGCCGTTCGCCTGCCCATCGGGCAGGGGTGAGCCTGCGACGGCGAAGCGGGCGGAGCCAAGGACCAGCCCGGAGCGCGACGGCAAGAGGGGTGGGGGATGACCCCCTGAAGGCGACTTCGAGGACCGGCGTGTCTTGGCGGCTCAGATTGGGCCACAGTCCCAGGGTCGATGGGGGCGACGGCGAACCGGTGGGGGAAGGTGCCACCGGTAAGACATGGCAGACCCCTCCTTGCCACGGTTTCAGGGTCTTTGTGCCAACCCTCAAGCCCCCCGCCGGCTGGGGCATAGCCCCAGGTCAGGGCGTTGCGTCGAGTTTTGTACCACGCTGGAGAGCTGCACAGGAATGAAGCCTTGAGAGGCTTGGCGAAGGGTCTTCCCAGGTGGGCCGCGTAGCGGCCCTTACCCGAAGCGGGCTTCCCTCTATGGCGGCCGGACGGCCGCCCCCTGCCGCTTACCTCTTCGCCGTCGCGCTCACCCCTGTGAGGGGCGCTACCGCGCCCCCTCTTCTCTTCGCCGCTGAACGAAGCGGCTTCACGCTGTCGGCCCCGAAGGGGCCGCACTCCGTCTACCCGTCTTCTCTCTGTGGCGGCCGGACGGCCGCCCCTTGGATGCTTCCTTGGTCTTGCCCTTATACAGATATAGAAGGGCACGAAGAACTTCCCAGGTCAGATGGGTGCAGCTTCACGCCGGGCGTGAAGCAGCTTCACGTTTCCCGTGGAGGGTGGCTAGGAACGCCACACCCGGGCGTTGTGCTGGCTGCATGAGATCGCCCCTTTCCCCGTTCGGGCGTGGTGGTGCGACAGCATCAGGCACCGGGCGTTGGACTCGCCCTTGATCAGCCCCTTGTCCTTCGCTCGGGCGACGGCGTTGGCCACGCTCCCGTCACTGGGGCGCTTGCCGTTCTCGTCCGCCAGGATCTCCGCAAGCTCACCGGACTGGAACTCGGCATGCCCGATCTGGTTCAAGCGCCACTGCGCGGCGAAGTAGGCGCGGAGCCAGAGCGGGAGATCCGCATCCCGGGCGATGCGCCCGCAGTCGGTCTTGGAGACCTTGTTCCAGAACATGCCCGGGCCGAAGCCTTCTCGCATCGAGCGCACGCGTCCTTACCTGTGGGGCGTACGCGGGTACGCCAGTGACCCCCGCCGGACGGCGGGCCATGTGCCTCCTCTCGTGAGGCGGGTGGGTAGCGGACGCGGCTACGCGGCGGCCGAGCAGTCCCGGTCGATCCAGCGGTCCACGTCTGCGAGGCGGAAGCGCAGGTGCCCGCCGACCTTGCGGGCGGGGATGTTCAGCGGGCGGTGGTTGTTGTAGACCCACGCGGGCGTCACGCCCAGGTACTCGGCCAGCTCGGTGACGCTCATGAGACGGGCGCTCTCCAATGGATGTCCTCCTGTGTCGGCAACAGGGAGGCGCTCCTCCCCGGCCACCCATCCTCAGCTATCGGTCCAGTTCAGTCAAAGCCAGATGGGTCACATCTGGACTTGCCTGACGGGTAGAGGTTCCGTATGTTGCCGCCCATGACAGATGACTCGCCACGTGTAGGCATCACGACGACACAGCGCATTGGCCCCTGGGCCGTCACCATGTATCGCCCCATCGGATTCGCTGCCGGTGGGCCGCAAGAGATCCGCGTGAAACCGGCCGACGATGGCGACCCCCAAGAGATCGCTCGCGGGATCTCCTCCACCGTTCTCCGTCAGATCGTCACGGCGACCCCCGGGGAGTTGGCGCGGCAGGCGAGTGAAGAAGGCGCGCTGGATGACCTCTCCGCCACGCTGCGCCAGATGCCACGAGGGCTCTCGGATGAGTACCTGGCGTTCCTTTCCGCCGTCTACGTCCGCGTGGTGGAGGTCGGGAAGCGTGCCCCGATCCAGGACCTTGAGCAGGTCACGGGGACCAAGCAGGCGACGTTGAAGGGGCACCTTCGGGCGGCGCGGCAGCGCGGCTTCCTGACCAAGGTCGAAGGCAAGGCCGGGGGCCAGCTCACGGACAAGGCGGAGGAAGTGCTCAAGAGGGTTCAGCCCCCTGGCGGCACGGACGCCAAGAACGCCAACTGACCACGGCCGAGCAGGAAAGGTAGCTAGGTGACAAAGCGAGGCAACGGGCTCGGCGGGACTCCGGTGGAGATCCCGCGCAAGGGGAGGCCCAACACGTGGGGCGTGCGCACCCCGCTGCACCTCAACAAGGCGACCGGGAAGAAGGGGCGCTACTGGATCGGGCGCGAGTACAAGAACAAGACCGAGGCCGAACGGGCGCTGCGCAAGTGGCACAACGACCACGAGGCGGGCAAGGCTCCCGCCCGTTCGGACATGAAGCTGAGCGCGTGGCTCGACAAGTGGATGGGCACCCACCGGAAGGAGGGAACGACCATGGCCGGGTACGAGACCAAGATCCGGCTTCACATCAAGCCGCACATCGGAGACCTGAAGCTGTGCGAGGTGACGGATGACGCGCTGGATGATCTCTACCAGCTTCTGGAGACCCAACCGTGCCCGTCGAACCAGGGCAAGCCCCTCGGGGCCAAGAGCGTGCGGCACGTCCACAACATCCTGTCGGGCGCTCTCGGCGCGGCGGTGCCCAAACTGATACCGAGCAACCCGGCCGCGACCGCGCACCCACCGACTGCCCGACAGATCCGGGCGCAGGAGAACCGGTACCCGACGCTGGACGACGACCAGACCTCCCGCTTCCTGGCGGCGGTCTGGGAGCCGTGCGGCGGGCGGCGGTGCGGACCCCTGCACCACTGCCTTCGGGACGCGGTTCTCTGGACCACGATCGCCGTGACCGGCGTCCGGCGCAGCGAGGCTCTGGGGATGAAGTGGTCCCTGATCCGGTGGGACCAGTGCGCCATCGAACTGGAGTGGGTCGTGGTGGAGGAGGGGAACACCTTCCGGCTGCGGCGGCTCACCAAGGACGGCGACGACAACGCGGTGATCTACGTCGATCAGTCTCTGATGAGCGCGCTCAAGCGCCAGCGGGAGTACCAGCAGGCGGAGGCGGAGCGCCTTGGTACCGGCTGGAACGACCATGACTTGATCTTCGCCCGTGACGGTCACCGGCTTCGGAAGGAGAGTCGGGCGGGCGGAGCCCAGGACCCCGAGAAGGTGTCGGCCCGCTGGCGCAGGCTTCGCACACGCCTTCGCCTCCCGGAGGATTTCCGCATCCATGACCTACGTCATAGCCAGGTGACCAACGCTCTGGAGGCGGGGCAGAACCCCGTGGAGGTGTCCGCGAACGTCCGGCACCACTCGCCCGGCTACACGATGGCCCGGTACGGGCACAGCCGTAAGGACGGGGCCCGGAAGCTGGCCGCGAACAACGCCAGCCGGGTCGGGCTGGCCAAGCTGGTCTGACCACTGACCAGCAAAGATCGGGATGGGTTGGTCACGCAGTTGGCCACGCCGCCCCCTGAAAAGCAGAAAAACCCCAGGTGAACTGGGGTCTCTCTTGGTGCGCGAGGGGGGAGTTGAACCCCCACGCCCTTTCGGGCACTGGAACCTGAATCCAGCGCGTCTGCCTATTCCGCCACCCGCGCATTGGGTGTTGCCGCCGGGCTTTCCCGCCTTCCGGTGGTTTCGCCTGCCGACATCCAGAAGATTAGCACGCTGGAGAGGCTGGGTTCACATCCCTTTCGGCGGAGCGGGCAGCCGTGGAAGGAAGGGCCGCGCACCGACCGCCGGGCCGGTTCGGCGGGCCGTACGGCGACCTGGACGACCGGGGCGGCCGGGAAGCCCGGACGGAATCCGGGAACGCGTCCCGGGGAGAAACCCGGGAGAAGGCGGGCAACGGACGAGAGAGGACGGGAGGAGACCGGGGGACGGCATCCGGAGGGCCAAGCGGAAGGCTTCCCGGGAGCCCGGGACCGGCCCCGGGACGGCGGGGTCGCGCCCCGCTCCCGCCGGGTCCGCCCCGGGTGCGGGACACTGGCAGCGAGCCGCCTCTACGATCCGTGTGAGAGGTGACACTCATCGACGGGGCAGACAAGGGGAACCAGCCGATTTCCCGACGCGTGGATACGATCAGTAAGCAGTATGAGGACGGCAGCGCCGGAGGAGGTGCCCGATGGGAGTTCTGAAGCGTTTCGAGCAGCGTCTCGAAGGTCTGGTCAACGGCACCTTCGCCAAGGTGTTCAAGTCCGAGGTCCAGCCGGTCGAGATCGCCGGCGCGCTCCAGCGGGAGTGCGACAACAACGCGACGATCTGGAACCGCGACCGGACGGTCGTCCCCAATGACTTCATCGTCGAGCTGAGCACCCCCGACTTCGAGCGGCTGAGCCCGTACTCGGGCCAGCTCGGCGACGAGCTGGCGGGTCTCGTCCGGGACTACGCCAAGCAGCAGCGCTACACCTTCATGGGACCGATCAAGGTCCATCTGGAGAAGGCCGACGACCTCGACACCGGGCTGTACCGGGTCCGCAGCAGGACTCTGGCGTCGAGTACGTCACAGTCCCCGGAGCGCGGCGCGGGCCATCCGCCCCGCCCGGCCGGCGGCCCCTCGGGCGCCCCGCCCATGCCCGCGGCCCCGCCGCCCGGCGCCGGACGCCCCGGTCTCGCGGCCGTCGGCCCGGACCGCGGCGCCGGTGGCTCCGGCGGCCCCGGCCCCTTGCCCGGGGCCCAGGTCCGGCGCTGGATCGAGATCAACGGCACCCGCCACCAGATCTCCCGCCCGACCCTGGTGCTGGGTCGCAGCACCGAGGCCGATGTCCGGATCGACGACCCCGGCGTCTCCCGCCGGCACTGCGAGATCCGGACCGGAACGCCCCCGACGATCCAGGATCTCGGATCCACCAACGGCATCGTGGTGGACGGGCAGCACACCACCCGCGCTACGCTCCGCGACGGCTCGCGGATCGTCGTGGGCAGCACCACCATCGTTTACCGGCAAGCCGAAGGGTGAAGCGGGGGCAATGTCAGAGCTGACCCTGACGGTCATGCGGTTGGGTTTCCTGGCCGTTCTGTGGCTGTTCGTCATCGTGGCCGTCCAGGTCATCCGCAGTGACCTGTTCGGTACGCGGGTCACCCAGCGGGGATCGCGCCGGAACGCCGAGCCGCGCGCCCAGCAGCGGCAGGCCGCCGCGGCCCCGCCGCCGCAGCGCCAGCAGCAGCCACCGCCGCAGTCCGGCGGGCGCCAGCGGCGCGGCGCCCCGACCAAGCTGATCGTCACCGAGGGCACCCTCACGGGCACCACGGTGGCGCTCCAGGGCCAGACGATCGCCCTGGGCCGGGCGCACGACTCGACGATCGTGCTGGACGACGACTACGCGTCCAGCAGACATGCCAGGATCTATCCGGACCGTGACGGCCAGTGGATCGTGGAGGACCTCGGGTCCACCAACGGCACCTATCTCGACCGGACCCGGCTGACCACGCCGACCCCGATCCCGCTGGGCGCGCCGATCCGTATCGGCAAGACCGTCATCGAGCTGCGGAAGTAGACACGACCAATGACAGCGCGCGAGCGGAGCGAGCGAGCCGCGGTCCCCTCGGCGGACCGGGGCGGGCTCCCGACCGGAGGGTGGGCAGTGTGGCGAGAGACCGGCTGTACCCCGATCCAGGTTCACCGGGGCAGGTGCGTATGAGTCTGTCTCTGCGCTTCGCCGCCGGGTCCCACAAGGGCATGATCCGCGAGGGGAACGAGGACTCCGGCTACGCCGGGCCGCGGCTGCTCGCGATCGCCGACGGCATGGGCGGCCAGGCGGCCGGCGAGGTCGCCTCGTCCGAGGTCATCTCGTCGCTGGTCGGTCTGGACGACGACGTCCCCGGATCCGACATCATCACGGCCCTCGGTACCGCGGTCCAGCGCGCCAACGAGCAGCTGCGGCTGATGGTCGAGGAGGACCCCCAGCTCGAGGGCATGGGTACGACCCTGACCGCCCTGCTCTGGACCGGCCAGCGGCTCGGTCTGGTGCATGTCGGCGACTCCCGGGCCTATCTGCTGCGCGACGGGGTGCTCACCCAGATCACCCAGGACCACACCTGGGTCCAGCGGCTGGTCGACGAGGGCCGGATCACCGAGGAGGAGGCCACCACCCATCCGCAGCGCTCCTTGCTGATGCGCGCGCTGGGCAGCGGCGACCACGTCGAACCCGATCTGTCGATCCGCGAGGTCCGGGCCGGGGACCGCTATCTGGTCTGCTCCGACGGCCTGTCGGGGGTGGTGTCCCACCAGACGATGGAGGACACCCTCGCCAGCTACCAGGGCCCGCAGGAGACCGTCCAGAACCTGATCCAGCTCGCCCTGCGCGGCGGCGGCCCGGACAACATCACCTGCATCGTCGCCGATGTCTTCGACACCGACGCCAATGACGCGGCGGCGGGGCATCTCAGCGACATCCCGGTCGTCGTCGGCGCGGTCGCCGAGAACCAGTACCCGCTGAACGACGGCGGCGCGATGCAGACCCCGGCGGGGCGCGCGTCCGGTCTGGGCCGGCCCGCGCCGCAGCAGGGCGGCTTCGGCCCGCCCGGCAGCGGGGGTTACGCGGGCCGGACGCCCGACGGCTCCCAGGAGTCGTACGACGGCTTCGACGAGTACGACGACGACCTCGGCAAGCCGCGCTCCGCGGGCCGGGTCTGGTTCGGCCGGACCCTGATCGGCGTGCTGGCGCTGGCGGTCGTCGGCGGCGCGCTCTACGGCGGCCACCGCTGGACGCAGACCCAGTACTACATCGGTACGAAGGACGGCCATGTCGCCCTCTACCAGGGGATCGACCAGGACCTGGGCTGGGTGTCGCTCTCGAAGGTGAAGAAGGACCACCCCGAGATCGAACTCAAGTACCTGCCGCCGTACCAGCAGAAGCAGGTCGAGGGCGCCCTCCCCCAGGACAGTCTCGACCGGGCCCGGGCCAAGATCGAGGAGCTGTCGCTCCAGGCGGGCGCCTGCAAGAAGAACGAGGAGCGCAGGAAGGCGGCCGAGCGGGCCGCGTCGGCGACTCCGCCGCCCGCCGCCGAGAACGCCAAGGGCGACCAGAAAACCACCGACAAGCCGCCGACCACCGCTTCCCCCGCTCCGGGACCCACCCTCTCGGAGGAGGAGCAGAAGCTGGCCTCGAACTGCGGTAAGCAGTAACTCAGCCGTAGGGGGCCTTCTCGACCATGAGCGTTGTCACCAACACCACCACGATCGGCGCCATCGACGCACCGAGCCGCCGCAACACCGAGTTGATGCTGCTCGGCATCGCCGTGGCCATCGCGGTCTTCGCGTACGTCAATGTGGGCCTCGCCATCGACGGCAAGCTGCCCGCGGGCGTCTTCGGCTACACGGCGGGGATCACCCTGCTGGCGGCCGTGGCGCATCTGGTGGTGCGCAAGTTCGCCAAGTACGCCGACCCGCTGCTGCTGCCGCTGGCGGTGGTGCTCAACGGGCTCGGCCTGGTGATGATCTGGCGGCTCGACCAGTCCAAGCGGCTGATCCAGCGGGCCGAGAACTCCTGGGGCTCGTTCTCCCCGGACGCCCCCAAGCAGATGCTCTACTCGGCGATCGGCATCGCCCTCTTCGTCGGGGTGCTGCTACTGCTCAAGGACCACCGGATCCTCCAGCGGTACACGTATATCTCGATGGCGGCGGCGCTGGTCCTGCTGATGCTGCCGATGTTCTTCCCGGCCCGTAACGGTGCCCGGATCTGGATCAGCCTCGGTCCGGTCAACATCCAGCCCGGCGAGTTCGCGAAGATCATCATCGCGATCTTCTTCTCCGGCTATCTGATGGTGAAGCGGGACGCCCTGGCGCTGGCCAGCCGCCGGTTCCTCGGCCTCTATCTGCCGCGCGGCCGGGACCTCGGACCGATCCTCGTGGTCTGGGCGATGTCGATCCTGATCCTGGTCTTCGAGACCGACCTCGGTACGTCCCTGCTGTTCTTCGGGATGTTCGTGATCATGCTCTATGTGGCCACCGAGCGGACCAGCTGGATCGTCTTCGGTCTGCTGATGTCCGCGATCGGCGCGGTCGGCGTGGCCTCGGTCTCCCCGCACGTCGGGGCCCGGGTCGACGCCTGGCTCGATCCGTTCTCCTGCTACGAGACCAGCAACGCCTGTGAGCAGATCTCCAACGCGATCATGTCCTTCGGCGCGGGCGGCACCCTCGGTACCGGTCTCGGCCAGGGCAATTCGGATCTGATCGGCTTCGCCGCCAACTCCGACTTCATCCTCTCCACCGTCGGCGAGGAGTTCGGCCTGGCCGGGATGATGGCCTTCCTGATGCTCTACGGGCTGATCGTGGAGCGCGGCATCCGGACGGCGCTGGCCGCCCGTGACCCGTTCGGCAAGCTGCTGGCGATCGGTCTCTCCGGCGCCTTCGCGATCCAGGTGTTCGTGGTCGCGGGCGGTGTGATGGGCCTGATCCCGCTGACCGGTATGACGATGCCGTTCGTGGCGGCCGGTGGTTCCTCCGTGATCGCCAACTGGGCGCTGATCGCGATCCTGATCCGGATCAGCGACACGGCGCGCCGCCCGGCCCCCGCCCCCGCCCCCTCTTCCGACGCCGAGATGACCCAGGTGGTCCGCCCGTGAACAAGCCCCTGCGCCGGATCGCGATCTTCTGCGGACTGCTCGTCCTCGCCCTGCTCGTCCGGACGAACTGGCTCCAGTACGTCCAGGCGGACAATCTGAACACCCATGACAAGAACCGCCGGGTGCTGATCGAGCGGTACGCCAACGAGCGCGGCAACATCATCGTCGACGGCAAGCCGATCACCGGCTCGGTGAAGACGGACAGCGCCGACTTCGCGTACAAGCGGACCTATGTCAACGGTCCGATGTGGGCGCCGGTGACCGGCTACGCCTCCCAGGTGTACGGCGCCAACCAGCTGGAGAAGCTGGAGGACGGCATCCTCACCGGCAACTCGGACCAGCTCTTCTTCGACCGCACGATGGCGATGTTCACCGGCGACAAGAAGAAGGGCGGCAATGTCGTCACGACCCTGAGCGGGGCCGCGCAGAAGGCCGCGTTCGAGGGGCTCGGCTCCAAGAAGGGCGCGGTCGCCGCGGTCGAGCCCAAGACGGGCAAGATCCTGGCCCTCGCCTCCACCCCCTCGTACGACCCGGGCGCCTTCGCGGGCGGCCAGAAGAAGGACGAGAAGGCCTGGGCGACGCTCTCCTCGAAGGACAACAAGGAGAAGCCGATGCTGAACCGGGCGCTGCGGGAGGTCTACCCGCCCGGTTCCGTCTTCAAGGTGGTCACGGCGGCGGCGGCGCTGGAGCACGGCAAGGTCGAGGACATCAACGCCCCGACCGACACCGAGGAGCCGTACATCCTGCCCAACACCCGGACCCAGATGAAGAACATGGCGAACGGGTGCGAGAACGCCACGCTGAAGTTCGCCCTCCAGATCTCCTGCAACTCGGTCTTCGCCAAGCTCGGTGACAAGGTGGGCCGGGACGACATGGTGGAGACGGCGAAGAAGTTCGGCTTCAACGACGACGAGCTGGACACCCCGGTCCGGGCCGCGATGTCGCGGTACAACGACACCATGGACCGGCCGGGCAACGCGCTCTCCTCGATCGGCCAGTTCGACACCGCGACCACGCCGCTCCAGATGGCCATGGTCGCCGCGGCGATCGCCAACGACGGCAAGCTGATGAAGCCGTACATGGTGGACCAGTTGGTGGCGCCCAATCTCGATGTGATCTCCAAGACGAAGCCGCAGGAGATGAGCCGTCCCCTCTCGGCCGAGAACGCCCAGCTGGTGCGGGACATGATGGAGAACGTCGTGGAGAACGGCGGCGGCAAGAAGGCGGCGCTCGGCGGCGGGGTGAAGGTCGGCGGCAAGACCGGTACCGCCCAGCACGGCGAGAAGAACTCCAAGCGTCCGTACGCCTGGTTCATCTCCTACGCGATGACGGCCGACGGCTCCCCGGTCGCGGTCGCCGTGGTCGTCGAGGACAGCGGCGCCAGCCGTGAGGACATCTCCGGCGGCGGGCTCGCGGCGCCGATCGCCAAGGACGTGATGAAGGCGGTGCTGGACAGCAAGCGGTGACGTACCCGCTCCCCGGGCCCGAGTGCGGCGGGCCCGCGGGACGGCACGACGGGCCCGGAGTGGGACGGGCCCGGGACACGCCCCGCGGACCGGGGAACCGAGTGCCCGGTCCGGACCGTCTCATCCCCGTGGCCGGGCCCCGGCCATGATCACGGGTCCCGGCGGGCGGCCGTCCCGGTGACGCATCTCACGTCCGGCCCCGATACCTGCACATTGCGATACCGGTCGGGTATCAGGTGAAGGTCACGGGCCGATCGGGTGGTATGGGCCCGGTAGCGTATATCGAGCGGCTCACCCGCCGGATCGGACGCGGGTGCGGTGGCGGAGACGAGTGCAGTGGGGACTGACGGAGAGGGCTGGAACAGTATGGAGGAGCCGCGTCGCCTCGGCGGCCGGTACGAACTGGGCTCGGTGCTCGGCCGCGGTGGCATGGCGGAGGTCTACCTCGCCCACGACACCCGGCTCGGCCGCACCGTCGCCGTGAAGACGCTGCGGGCCGATCTGGCCCGTGATCCGTCTTTCCAGGCCCGGTTCCGCCGCGAGGCCCAATCCGCCGCGTCGCTCAACCATCCGGCGATCGTCGCCGTGTACGACACCGGCGAGGACTATGTCGACGGGGTCTCCATCCCGTACATCGTGATGGAGTACGTCGACGGCTCCACCCTCCGCGAGCTGCTGCACTCCGGGCGCAGACTGCTGCCCGAGCGCACCCTGGAGATGACCACCGGCATCCTCCAGGCGCTGGAGTACTCGCACCGGAACGGCATCGTCCACCGCGATATCAAGCCCGCGAACGTGATGCTGAACCGCGACGGCCAGGTCAAGGTGATGGACTTCGGCATCGCGCGCGCCATGGGCGACGCGGGGATGACGATGACTCAGACCGCCGCCGTCATCGGCACCGCGCAGTACCTCTCGCCGGAGCAGGCCAAGGGCGAGCAGGTCGACGCCCGGTCCGACCTCTACTCCACCGGCTGTCTGCTGTACGAGCTGCTGGCCGTGCGGCCCCCGTTCATCGGCGACTCGCCGGTGGCCGTGGCGTACCAGCACGTCCGGGAGGAGCCGCAGCCGCCGTCGGTCTTCGACCCCGAGATCACGCCCGAGATGGACGCCATCGTCCTGCGGGCTCTGGTCAAGGACCCCGACTACCGCTACCAGTCCGCCGACGAGATGCGGGCCGATATCGAGGCCTGCCTCGACGGCCAGCCGGTGGCGGCCACGGCGGCGCTCGGCGCGGCCGGTTACGGCGCCGGCGGCTACGGTCCGCAGGACCAGCCGACCACGGCGCTGCGGCAGGCCGATCCGGCCGCCGCCCAGACGTCGATGCTGCCGCCGATGAATCCGGACGACGGCGGCTACTCGGGCTACGACGACCGGCCGGACCGGCGCCGTCAGCAGAAGAAGTCGCATACGTCGACGATCCTGCTGGCGATCGCGGCCGTCCTGGTCCTGGTCGGCGCGATCCTGATCGGGCAGACGATCTTCAAGGGCAAGGAGAAGACGGCCCAGGTCGTCGTGCCGGTCCTGGTCGGTCAGACGATGAAGGAGGCGCAGCGGCTCGCGGACAACGCCGAGGTCAAGCTCTCCCAGTCCGGAACCGAACCGTGCGACAAGCCCGCGGGCACGATCTGCAGTCAGACGCCCGAGACCGGCAAGATGGACCAGGGCGACACGATCCAGGTCGTGGTCTCCGAGGGCGCGGCCAAGGTCGAGGTGCCCGATGTCACCGAGAAGTCCCGGGAGAACGCCGTCGAGGCGCTCGAACGGAAGGGCTTCGAGGTCGAGGTGAAGACCTCCGAGTCCAGTGATGTCGAGGCCGGCAAGGTGATCGAGCAGAAGCCCGACGGCAACTCGATGGCCGCCAAGGGGTCGACCGTCACGATCACCGTGGCGACCGAGGCTATGGCCTTCGTACCGCCGGTGGAGGGCCGTCAGCTCAGCCAGGGCGAGAACCAGCTCAAGAACGCCGGTTTCGACGTCTCGGTCGAGATGGTCGACTCGGAGAAGCCCGCGAACGAGATCATCGAGCAGACCCCGCGCGGCGGCACCAAGGCCGGTGAGGGTTCGACCATCAAGCTGAAGGTATCCAAGGGCCCGCAGCAGCAGACGCAGGCCCCGATGGTGATGGGCCAGACGCTGGCGCAGGCCAAGGCGACTCTGGAGCAGCTGGGGCTGCAGCTCGGCGAGATCAAGGGCCCGAAGGGCGAGAACGCCCGGATCATGCAGCAGAACCCGACGCCGGGTACGCCGATGAACCAGGGCGACGCGGTCAATGTCGAGACCCAGGAGTTCGGCGGCAATCCCGGTGGCAACGGCAACGGGAACGGCAGCGGTGACATAGGGGACTGGCTGAACGGCAGCGACTGACCGCCCGCCGGACGCCCGCCGCCCCGGAGCGGCGGAACGCGACGTTGGTACGGGGGAGGCCCCGGCGCCCTTCGGGGGTGCCGGGGCCTCCCCCGTACCGTCTCGTCTCCGGTCGTTCGCCGTTTCCGGCCTGTCCGCCGGTCCTGGTCCGGGGACGGGACGGGGACGGGTCCGTACGTCGGTACCGGCAGGCGGATTACCGCAGTTCGGCGGGTTTGGTGCGCTCCCGGTCGACCCGCTCCTCGCGCACCAGCTCGCCCCAGACGATGTAGCGGTAGTCGGAGGTGAAGACGGGGGTGCAGGTGGTGAGGGTGATGTACCGGCCCGGCTTGGTCTTCCCGGATTCCTTCGGAACCGGGTCCAGTACGTCCACGTTGTACTTGGAGGTCTTCGGCAGCGTCTTGTAGACCTTGTAGACGTACCAGACGTCCTTGGTCTCGAAGACGACCGGATCACCGTTCTTGATCTTGTGGATGTTGTGGAACTTGGCCCCGTGGCCGTCGCGGTGCGCGGCGAGGGTGAAGTTGCCCCGGGGCTGCCACGGCAGCGCCGACGCGATGGGCTCGGTGTAGTACCCGGCGATGCCGTCGTTGAGCTTCTTGGGGTCGGTCCCCCGCTTGACCAGCACCTCGCCGTTCTTCATCGCGGGTACGTGGAGGAAGCCGATGCCGTCCCGGGTGTCGAGGCCCGGCGGCGCGTTGTTGGCCTTCCAACCGTCGCGGACCTCGTCGCTCATCTTGGCCGCCGCCCGGTCGGCGAGGACGTTGGTCCACCAGAGCGAGTAGACGACGAAGAGGGCCAGCACCACGCCCGCGGTGATCAGCAGTTCACCGAGGACACTGATGACACCGGCGATCCGGCTGCGCGCACGTGACACTGCTGCACCTGTTCCCGTCTGGTTCCCCGGGGGCCGTGGATGGCTGCCCCCGGTCCGGGGCGGGGGCCGCCCGGTTCCGGTCCGGCCCTACCCTACGAGTGCGTCCGGTTTGCCCTTGCTGCGAGGTCGTTCCTCGACCATCGTGCCCCATACGATCATGCGATAGGTACTGGTGAACTCGGGCGTGCAGGTGGTGAGGGTGATGTACCGGCCCGGCTCGGTGAACCCCGAGCCGCGCGGTACCGGATCGAGCACCGCCACATTGGAGGGCGAGGTCTCGGGGAGGATGCTCGCCATCTCGTAGGTGTAGTAGGCGTCCCGGGTCTCGACCACGATCGGATCGCCGGGCTTCAGCCGGTTGATATAGCGGAACGGTTCGCCATGGGTGTTGCGGTGGCCCGCGACCCCGAAGTTGCCCTGCCGGTCGGAGGGCATCGCCGTCTTCAGGGAGCCCTCGGCGTAATGGCCCGCCATCCCCCGGTCGAGGACCTTCTTCTTGTCGATGCCCTCGGCGACCGGGACCACGACGTCCAGCTTGGGGATGTACATGATGGCGAAGCCCTCACCGGGCCGGAAGGCGCCGGGTCTGCGCTTCTCGTCCTTGAAGCTCTGCTCGATCCGGTCGCGTTCCTTGCCCGCCTCTATCCCGGCCCGGACATTGGTCCACCAGAGCTGGTAGGTGACGAAGAGGAGCATCACCACACCGCAGGTGATGAAGAGTTCGCCCATGGCGCGGCTGGCGATCACGGCCGGGCTGTCCTTGGCGGCCCGGGCCGCGCGACGGGCCTCGACCCGGGTCATCGGCCGGTCCCCGGCACCTCCGGCGGCCCCTCCCACGGTTCCGCTTCTGGTTCCGCTTCCGGTTCCGGTTCCGGTTCCGTCCGGGGTGCCCGCCGCACCCTTCGAGGGCCTACGGCCCCGGCCCCGGCCCTTCCTGGCGGCGGCAGCGGCGGCCCTGCGGCGCTCGGCCCGGCCGGGCCCGGCGGGAACCGGCGGCACGGACGACTCGGGACCGGCCGACGGGGCACCGGAGAAAGAAGGGCCGGACAAAGGAGGGCCGGGCGTCGGCGGGGCGGGCACCCCGGGGGCGGATGCCGTCGCCGGGCCGGGAGCCGCCGGGCGGCGTACCCCCGCGGGACCGGGGGCCGGTCCGTCGTCGCCGGGGTCGTCCCGGACGACCGGCATGACGGCGGTATCCGGCTGTTCGGGCCGCGGCCGGGTGCCCGCCGAGAACCACGGCGAGAGACCGTCGTCCCCCCGGCCCGGCTCCCGCCCGGTCACACCAGGGCCTTGCCCACCACCGGCGCCAGCCCGGCCGACCGGGCGACCGCCCCGGTGTCACCGCACCGCTCCAGCCAGTTGGCGAGCATCAGATGGCCGTGCTCGGTGAGGACCGACTCGGGGTGGAACTGGACGCCCTCCACCGGCAGTTCCCGGTGGCGCAGGCCCATGATGATGCCGTCCGCCGTCCAGGCGGTGACCTCCAGCTCCGCGGGGACCGTGGCGGGCTCGGCGGCCAGCGAGTGGTAGCGGGTGGCGGTGAACGGCGACGGCAGCCCGGCGAAGACGCCCTTGCCCTCGTGGCTGACGGGGGACGTCTTGCCGTGCAGCAGTTCGGGCGCCCGGTCGACGACCCCGCCGTACGCCACCGCCATCGACTGCATCCCCAGGCAGACGCCGAAGACGGGGACACCGGTCGCGGCGCAGTGGCGGACCATGTCGACACAGATCCCGGCCTGCTCGGGGGTGCCGGGGCCGGGCGACAGCAGTACGCCGTCGAAGCCGTCCTGGGCGTGCGAGAGGGCGACCTCGTCGTTCCGTACGACCTCGCACTCCGCGCCGAGCTGGTACAAGTACTGGACCAGGTTGAAGACGAAGCTGTCGTAGTTGTCGACGACCAGGACACGGGCGGGCCGGTGGTGCGATGCGTTCATCGGGCGATCCCCTCGGGTGCGGATCCCGTTCCGGTCCCGGTTCCGGTTCCGGTCCCAGTTCCGTCTACGGTCACGTCATTGAACGGAAGCAGCGGCTCCGCCCACGGGAAGACGTACTGGAACAGCAGGTAGACGACGCCGAGGGCCAGGACGAGCGAGAGAAGGGCACGCACCCACACGTTGCCCGGCAGATGCCGCCAGATCCAGCCGTACATGCCGTCCCTTTCGTTTCGGTACCGCACCAGGTTACGGGGCGGCGCGGGGCCGCGGGCCGGCTGCGTGAAGCTTCCGGTTTGCCGTGCGTCACAGCCGGACGGCGCCGGGCCGGACCCGCGTGGCCGGCCTGCGGATGCCGCCCCACTCCGGATCACACGTGGTCGGGGCGGGGTAGCGCCCGGGTTTTCCGAAAAGCGGCCTCGTGGGACCGGATTCGATCACCCGGCCACCGAACGGGATCGTTCGGCGGTACTAACGGACGGGCTTCGCGTAATGGAGATCCACCGGGCCCGAGTACCCCGGAAGATTCACGGTGTCGCGCTCGTCGACCTTCCAGCCGAGCCCGTACGCCTCGACGTACAGCTGGTAGTTCCGCAGCGCCGGGGAGCGGTCCAGGGCCTTCCGCAGCCGGTCCTGGTCCCCGACGGCGGTGATCTTGTACGGCGGCGAGTAGACCCGGCCCTGGAGGATCAGGGTGTTGCCGACGCACCGTACGGCGCTGGTGGAGATCAGCCGCTGGTCCATCACCTGGATACCCCGGGCGCCGCCCGCCCACAGGGCGTTGACCACGGCCTGGAGGTCCTGCTGGTGGATCACCAGGTCATTGGCGCCGGGCTCGGGATAGCCGGGGGCGGCCCTGGCGTCGGGCGGCGCGTCGTCGAGGGTGACGGTCAGTCCCCGGCCGGTCACCTTCTCGGTGCCGGACGCCCGCTTCAGCGCGCCGAGCCGGGCGTCCTCCTCACGGGTGTATCCGTCGTCGGCGCGGGCGAGCGCGTCGACCCGGCCGCGGAGCTTCGCGGTGGACTCGTCCAGCTCCCCGTTGCGGTCGCTCCGCTCCTGGATCAGGTCGGAGAGCTTCAGCAGGGAGTCGTCGGTCCGCAGGTTGGTGCCCCGGGCGGTGTTGAAGCTGGTGACGAAGATCAGCCCGGCGAGGGCGAAGACGGCGGCGGTCAGCGTCCGGAGCACGATCGTGCGGCCGTTGCCCATCACGTGATACCGCGGGACCGGCGGTAGATCGCGGCCGTCGTGCCGTTCGTCCACATTCCGGTCAGCCCCCTGTCCCCGCGCCCCTGCCCACCGGCAGAATTGCCCAGCGTACCCTTATCTCACCAGGCGCCTTGGAAGCACTACGCTAACGGACGCCCGGGGGAGGCAGTGGTACCCGTCGCTCCTCCCGGATCCGGCGCCAGCCACCGTTATCTGCGCGGTAACGCAGCGCATCGACAGGAGAGTCCCTCGTGCCGAAGTCACGTATCCGCAAGAAGGCCGACTACACGCCACCGGCGGGTAAGCAGGCGACGAGCATCAAGCTGACCAATCGCAGCTGGGTCGCGCCGGTGATGCTCGCGTTGTTCCTGATCGGTCTCGTCTGGATCGTCCTGTTCTACGTGACCGACGGCAGTCTGCCGGTCGAGAGCCTGAAGAACTGGAACATCGTGGTGGGCTTCGGCTTCATCGCCGGTGGCTTCGCGGTCTCCACCCAGTGGAAATGACCACCGGAGGGCGTCTCCGGGGTTTCCCGGAGTAGCCGTCGGCGCACCCTCCCCAGGGTTGTCCCCACCTTTGTCCACAGAGTTGTCCACAGTGGGGAAAAGGTCAGACGATCTGTGGATAACCTTCGGGATGTTGACGCCGGTGTGACTGCGTGAGCCGCCGTCCGCCATACCGGTGGTTCCCCGTACCCCTTGTCCCCGCTGGGCAGAGCCCGGCCGGGACAAGGGGTACGGGCTTTTACCACACCATGCACAAGATCCGGCACGTGCTGTGGACAACCGGGCAGTGGGCCGGGGAAAAACCCTGTTCAGCGCGGCCACGTCGGACAGATTTTCGGGCCGGACGACAGAGGCCCCGGGTTGACGCCCCGGGGCCCTTCACTGTCCGGCTCCGTCCGGATGCCGGTCCGCCGTCCGGATGCCGGTCCGCCGTCCGCCGGGGTCGCCGTCCGCGATCCCGGGCCCGGCACTCCGGGTCGGGTCAGGTCAGGTAAGCGGTCCTGGCGGCCAGGGCCACCACGAGCGCCAGCACCACCAGCGCCGCCGCTCCGAACTGCACCAGGTTCCGGTGCGCCCGGGGCGCGTAGACCATGGCGAGGGCGAGGATCCCGCCCGTCAGCAGTCCGCCCAGATGGGCCTGCCAGGAGATCTCACCGGGCCGGACCACCGTCAGCAGCACACTGATCGCGATGATCAGGCCGACCGGCCGCAGATCGAGGTTCATCCGCCGCAGCAGTACGGCGAAGGCGCCGACCAGTCCGAAGATCGCGCCGGAGGCGCCGATCGTGGCCTGGTTGGGCTCGCTCAGCAGATAGACGAAGACATCGCCGCCGAGCCCGGAGATCAGATAGAGCGCGAGAAAGCGGCTCCGGCCCAGCGCCGGTTCGACCATCCGGCCCAGAAACCACAGGGCCAGCAGGTTGAAGGCGATATGGGAGAGCTCCTGGTGGAGGAAGACCGAGGTCAGCAGGCGGTACCACTGGCCGTCCGCGAGCCCGACGACCTCCCCGAGGAGCGGGCTGTACGCCAACCCGATCAGGCTCGTCTCGTCGACGAAGCGGTCGCCGAGCGTCAGCACGGCGACGAAGACCGCCAGATTGATCCCGATCAGGATCTTGGTGACCAGGAAGGAGTCGGCCGCGATCGCGCCGCCCGCGATGGTCTTCGGCTGATTGGCCGCCGCGCCGTGCCCCGTACCGGAACCGGTTCTCACGCATTCGGGGCACTGGAAGCCCACGGAGGCGCTGATCATGCACTCCGGGCAGATCGGCCGCTCACAGCGGGTACAGCTGATGCCCGTCTCCCGGTCCGGATGGCGGTAACACCCGGGCAGGCCGTGCGCGCCGCGCGACTCCTGCGGTTGGCCTGGCGCCTGGTCCATGAAACTCCCACGTCCTTCACCGTCCGGCCGGGTCACGGCCGGTCTCCCGGCAGCCGCCCGGGATGCGTCGCCGAGCGGATACCCCGGTCGGGCGTCCGGCAACACACCGCCCCGTCCATCAGACGGATGGACGGGGCGGATTTGTTCCCGGAACCACGGCCCGGGTAGGGCCGGAACGCGATCGGCGCCCCTCGCGGGGGCCGGACCGGGGCCGGACCGGGGCCGGACCGGACCAGGGCCGGTCGGCCGGGCGGGTCTCAGCCCTCGCGGGTCTCGACCACGACGGACTCGATGACGACGTCCTTGACCGGACGGTCGGTGCGCGGGTTGGTGTCGGCGGTCGCGATCGCGTCCACGACCTTCCTGCCCGCCTCGGTGCTGACCTCGCCGAAGATCGTGTGCTTGCCGGTCAGCCAGGTGGTCGGGCCGACGGTGATGAAGAACTGCGAGCCGTTGGTGCCCGGGCCCGCGTTGGCCATGGCCAGCAGGTACGGCTTGGTGAAGGCCAGCTCGGGGTGGAACTCGTCGGCGAACTTGTAACCGGGGCCGCCGGTGCCGTTGCCCAGCGGGTCGCCGCCCTGGATCATGAAGCCCTCGATCACCCGGTGGAAGACCGTACCGTCGTACAGCCGGTCCGTGGTCTTCTGCCCGGTCTCGGGGTTGATCCACTCGCGCTCGCCCTGGGCCAGCTCGACGAAGTTCTTCACGGTCTTGGGCGCGTGGTTCGGCAGCAGCCGGATCTCGATGTCGCCGTGGTTGGTCTTCAGGGTGGCGTAAAGCTGCTCAGCCACGATCCTGCCTTCCGGTGGGTGCTGACGGTCATATCGGTCGGCCCCGATCCTCGCACGGATGGGCGGCGGGCACCGAAAACGGCCCGGAAATGCCATGGAACACCCCCGCCGGGGTACGGGCCCGGTGACCCGGATGCGCGTACCGCATGCCGAGGTCCCGGCCCGAAGGCATGATTTTTCCACGGACGGATAGGCGATACGACGTTATGTACTGAACCGGGATGTACGCGGGCTTTGCCCGGTGCGTTCCGGAACGCCACCGATGAGGAGGTTCCCGTGACCCGCTTGGAGAGCGTGCGCGCCGCGACCGACACGGCGAAGGAGAGCGTGCTGCACGCGGCGGAGGTGGTGGCGCCCTACGCGGACTCGGCCCGGGACCACGCCGCTCATTACGCGCAGGAGGCCCGGGTACGGATCGCGCCCCGGGTCTCCGGGGCGGCGCGGGCGACCGCCGCTCAGGCACGCCTTCAGTACGGCGCGCATGTCGCGCCGCATGTGCCGCCGAAGGTGGACGCGGCTGCGCACCGGGCGGCGTACCGGGCCCGGAAGGCGGCTCGTCAGGCGGCGGATTACGGCAAACCGCGGATCGAACACGCGGTGGCCGCGGCCCAGCCCATCGGCGAGGAGGCCGTGGTCAGGTCGAACGCCGCACTGGCCGCGCTGCGCGGCGGGGTGACGGCGGGCGAGATTCAGGGTCTGGTCAGGCGGCACGAACGGCGGGCCAGGGCCGGCCGGTTCGTCAGGGGCCTCGCGATCGTCGGCGGGACGGCGGTGGTGGCGTTCGTGGCGTGGAAGTGGTGGGACCGGCAGGCCAATCCCGACTGGCTGGTGGAGCCGCCGGAGGCGACGGAAATCCCCGACCCGGGCCGCGATCCGCTGTCGTCCGTCGACGGCAGTCCGGAGGCGCTGGATCCCGAGGTACGGGCGAAGCAGCACGAGGCCGATGCGGCCGACGCCGCAGGTGAGGCCGGCGAGACCGGTGAGACCGGTGAGGAGAACCGCGACGGCCGTGCCTGAGCGGTGTGCCGCCGCTCGGTGAGGTGACGCCGTGCGGCGGGATGGTCTCGTGGTGAGCGCCCGGCGGTTCGCCGGTGCCGTGGTCGTCTGCTCGGAGGCCGTCCGGGGTGTACGGGTCGTACGGCGGTCGTCGCCGTCGGCCGCCGGTGCGGTCGGTGCCGTCGGTGGCCCGGTGGGCGATCCGGCCGGTGGTCCGGTCCGGGTCGTCGGTCCGGTCCGGGCCGTCGGTCCGGTTCACCGGTCCTCGTGCGGACCGGGTGTGCTCCGGGCTCCGGTGGATCCCCGTACGCCGGTGTCCCTCCCGGCCTGACCGGTCGTCCCCAGCACGGTGCCGGTGGTCCGGTCGGTGGTCGGGTCCGCCGCCGTACCGCTGGTCGTCGGCACCATCGTCCGGCCGTTCGTACGGGCCGGTCGCGGCGGGCCGGGCGGATGCCCGTCACGGCGCTGCTGGTCCGTCTCGTACGGCTGCCGGAACGGCACGGACACGACGTCCGGCGTCTCATGCCGCCGTGGTGTACGAGGAGCGGGCGGCCGGGACGGCGGTACGACCGGCCGGCACGGCACCCGGTTCGGCCGGGGCGCCCCCGGCCGCGGTGCTTTCCGCCGGTGTGCCGCCCGTGGCGACGCCGGACGTGCTCCGTTCCGTACGGTCCGCCCGGTTCGCGTCCGCGGCCCGGCCGTGCGCGGCGGCCTCCTGGTCGGACTGATCGGACTGATCGGACGCGGTGGCCGAGGCGGGCGCGGCATCGGTGTCGTACAGCGGGATCCTGCGGACCGAGGGCGACGAGCCATGGGCCTCGGCACCGATGCGCTGCTTGATCGTCGGCGGTAGCGACCTCTCGCGCGGCCCGGTGTGCAGCCGGGCCGTCTGGGCCGGGATCAGTGCCGACATCAGCGACCGTACGGACCGGCCGCGCTCATGGTCCCTGATCAGACCCCTGAGCCGGTCGGGCACCCGGTCCCGCCACCGTTCGCGGTCCTGTGCCCGCTCCGACGTCCGGCCGCTGTCAGGACGGCTACCGTCCTGACGGCCGCCGTCCGCCTGGCGCGGCATCTCCGCCGTCCGCGCCGGGGATCCGCCGGGCGGTGAGCCCTGACCGGCCGCCGTGGCACCGGCCCCGGCGGGCGACTCCGCGCCGCGGGCGGGCGGGACCGCCTCGCCGGAGACTCCCCCGGCGGCTCGTGCCGTCCCCGCCGAAGCGGTGGAGAACCCCAGTGACGCCATCAGCGCCACAAGCGCCGCGACGAGCGCGGCCCACACATTTCTGACCTGCTGGACTGCCATGACCCCTCACATTCGAGTTGGGCGATCTACATACCTTTCTCATGATCTGTATGGATCCCGAGTTGCGAAGGAGCGACGCCGTTGCTAAGAGGTTCTTCCGATGAACACCACCCGGTCGGCCCATTCCGGGTGGCGGGGACGGTACGGGCGTCGTACGGTGCGCCCGTTCCGGCCGGTTCGCGCGATCGGTGGCCGGACGGCCTCCGCCGGGTGCCGCCGTACTTCTCCGGCCTCCTCCGACGGCCCAGTACCGGCCCGGGAGAATCCGTGCCGCCGGATTTCCCCGGTCCCGTCACATCGGAGGGTCCCGGCGGGTCATCCCGGTGAGACCGATGACGGAGGAAAGCCACCCATGAACGACCACACGCCCGACGCGCGGCCCGGCGGACACCCCGGCGGCCAGGACCGGGCCGAGCCCGGCGACGAGCTGCTGGCCGCGTTCTTCGAGGAGCACCGGGGGCGGCTGCACGCGGTCGCCTATCGCATGCTGGGCTCGGCGGCCGAGGCGGACGACGCCGTTCAGGAGTCCTGGCTGCGGGTCAGCCGGGCCGGTACGGACGGGGTGGAGAATCCGGGCGGCTGGCTGACCACGATCGTCAGCCGGGTCTGTCTGAACATGCTCCGCTCCCGTACCCAGCGGCGGGAGGACCCGCTGGACATCCGGCTGCCGGAGCCGGTGATCGCCAAGCCGGAGGGTGAGAACCCGGAGTACCAGGCGGTGCTGGCGGACTCGGTGGGGCTGGCGATGCTGATCGTCCTGGAGACCCTGTCACCGGCCGAGCGGCTGGCGTTCGTGCTGCACGATCTGTTCGCGATGCCGTTCGAGGAGATCGCGCCGATCGTGGACCGTACCCCCGCCGCGACCCGGCAGCTCGCCAGCCGGGCCCGGCGCCGGGTCCAGGGGACCCCGGTCCCGGACGCCGACATCACCCGGCAGCGGAAGGTCGTGGACGCGTTCCGCGCGGCGGCCCGCGACGGGGACTTCGAGGGGCTGATCGCGGTACTCGACCCGGAGGTGGTCGTCCGCTCCGACACCGGCGGACCGGGACCGGTCCAGGTCTCCCGGGGTGTGGAGCAGGTGGCCCGGAACGCGATCACCTACTCGCGGCTCGCCGCCTCCGTCCGTCCGGCGCTCGTCAACGGCATGGCGGGCTTTGTCTCCCTGGGGGCCGACGGCTCGCCGTACTCGGTCCTGGCCTTCACGATCCACGAGGGGCGGATCGTCGAGATCGACGCCCTGGGCGGCGACCGGCTCCGCAGCCTCGACCTGGCCGTACTCGACGACTGAGCCCGGCCCGGGCCTGTCGCCGAACCACCGGGCCCGCCGTCCGCCGCCGCCGGGCGGTGTTTCACGTGGAACGTTCCACGTGAAACACCGCTCAGTGGATGAAGCTGTAGCTCTTCCAGGGTCCGGCCCCGGGGGCGACCACATCGGAGGTCATGGTCGCCACATAGATCGATCCGCCGGAGCAGTCGTCCGTGGGGTAGGCGAGCAGATCGACCAGCGTGTCATTGGTCAGGGCGACCGCGCCCGGCGACCCGAACCGGTGGCAGCCCTTCACCGGAGGACTGTTCACCAGGACATGGTCCTTCTTCTCGGTGTCGTAGAAGACGGGACCGACGGAGGTCCGGCCGAGGCCCGAGCAGCCGCCGAGGACCAGGGTCAGCAGCCCGGCCCCCACGGCGACGGCACCCCGGCGACCACGGTTCGCCGGCCGGGGCCGACGGCGATCAACAGCCATAACCAGTCCTCGTCCCTGTCCCTGCCTGCCTGCCTGCCTGCCTTGTTCCTACGGGTCGCCGCACCGGTTCCGCCACGGCACGAACGGCGGAAAGCGGCGGGAGATCCGCTTATGCGCCACCCTGCCGCCCCGCCCCCGTTCCGGCATCCGGGGTGCGTCCGCCCGGGCTACCCGCCCGGCGGTCCGGTCCGTCCACCGCTCCGACCGCCGGGGCGTCGACCGCTCCGACCGCCCGGGCCTCCGCCCGGCGGCGGCCCCGGGCGATCAGTACGGTCAGCAGCGCCCCGCCGACCAGGATCCCGGCCGCCGCCCAGAGCGCCGTCGTATAGCCGTGGACCGTCCCCGCCCGGACCGCCCCGGGGCCGTGCTCCCGCAGATACGAGGCGGTGGCCCCGGCCGCGATGGAGTTCAGCAGCGCCGTCCCGAACGCGGCACCCATCTGCTGCACCGTGTTGTACGCGGCCGAGGCCACCCCGGCCTCGGCCGGGGCCAGTCCGGCGGTCGCCCGTTCGGTCGCCACCGCGAGCAGACAGCCGAGCCCGAGACCGGTCAGCACCATCGCGGGCGCGAGGAAACCCACCAGGACCTGAGAGCTGTCGGCGGTGACCCGGGTGAGGACGAGCATCCCGGCCGCCGCGGCGAGCAGACTGCCCGTGATCAGTACATCGGGTCCGGTCCGGCCCCGGGCCCGCTGGGCGACCACCATCGCGCCGACCGTGGTGGCCAGGGCGTTGATCAGCAGGGTGAGCCCGGCCTCCACCGGTGAGTAGCCGAGGATCATCTGGGTGTAGTAGCTCAGGAAGAGATAGAACCCGAACATCGCGATATACATCGCCAGTACGGCGACGAACGCCCCGCCCCGGACCCGGTCGGCCAGGATCCGCAACGGCAGCAGCGGACTTCCCGACCGGGCCTCCACCAGGACGAAGAGGCCCAGCAGCAGCGCGCCGAGCAGTAGCAGACCGAGCACACCGGGGTCGCTCCAGCCATGTGGCTCGGCCTCGGTGAAGCCATGGACCAGAACGCCGAGTCCGGCGGTGCTCAGCAGCACCCCGGGCAGATCGAGGCCGTGCGGTACGCCACCGGGCCGGTCGCGCGGGATCAGCACCGTCCCGGCGAGGGTCACCAGGGCCATCGGGACGTTGATGTAGAGGCACCAGCGCCAGTCCGCGTACTCGGTGAGCAGTCCGCCCGCGACCAGTCCGAGCGCCGCTCCGGCCGCGCCGACCCCGGCGAAGACCCCGAAGGCGCGGCCCCGTTCGCGGCCGTCCGGGAAGGTGAGGATCACCAGCGACAGCGCCGCCGGGGCCAGCAGCGCCGCGAAGACGCCCTGTCCGGCCCGGGCCGCGAAGAGGGCGGCCGCGTTTCCGGCCGCCCCGCCCGCCACCGACGCCGCGGCGAACCCCACCAGCCCCACCGCGAAGGCCCTGCGGTGCCCGATCGCCCCGGCGATCCGCCCGCCGAGCAGCAGCAGCCCGCCGAGGGCGAGGGCATAGGCGGTGATCACCCAGTGCCGTTCGGCGTCACCGATACCCAGCTCGGCCTGGGCGGACGGCAGGGCGATATTCACGATCGTCACATCGAGGACGACCATGAGCTGCGCCAGGCTCACCACCCCCAGGGCCCACCACCGGGTACGCGTCCCGTCCGCCCCCGCGCCCGTACCGATCTGTTTCCGCATGGCCGTCCACCCCGCCTGGAACATTGATCGATGCACTGGAACATCGATCCGGAGCCGGTGACGCTACCCCTCCCCGCGCACCGGTCCCCGGCGCCGGACGGCATCATCAGGCCAGCCCTTATCTGGGGATGAACCCTGTGAAAAGCCATGCCTCCGAGGCCGGTCGGCCGGGCCGGGGCGCCCGGTGGTCCGGGGGAGGCCGGTCAGCCCCGGCGGGGTGCGGCAGGAACCGGTCGGCGGCGGCCGCTTCCACCGCCGTACGGCCGTAGAGCAGTGGGAAGGGGTCTCCGGCGGCCCAGCGCCGATGCGGATCGGCATGGTGCGGACCGCGGCGGTCACCGGACCGGCCCGGGGCGTCGAGGGCGCGGGAGGCGTCCCAGGAGCCGACGTCCGGCACCATGCCGAGGGTCGCGCCGCCCGCCTCGGCGAAGCAGCCGGGGAAGTAGCGGGAGATCTTCGGCGTGTGGTGCGTACCGCCGCGCGGTATCGGCCCCAGGGCGGCGCCGGAGACCGGGTCGAAGAAGGTGTGGGTAGGCAGATCGCCCCAGCGCCAGGCGGCCGGATCCGGTCCCAGCCGGCCAGCGGCGGCTTACCTCACGGGCGGCCGTCAGTCGGGAATGTGCGGGTCGTTCACCGAGCGGGCAGCCGCAGCGCGGACAGCGGGTGCCGGGCACGGTTCACTCCTCGGGGTGCTGCCCCGGTCGCTCCGCGGCCGTCGAACCTTCCGGAATCTTCGCCGGGACGGGAGAACGACGTCGTCCGTCGCCGTTCGAAGGGACGACACAGAAGGGCTCCACCACCCCGTCGGCCGTGATGTCGGCCGGGAGGGCGGCGGGCACCTGGACGTCCCGGAGGTTGCCCGGGTGCGCGGCGAGGCCGGCGCCGGGGATGGCGGCCCACTGGGCAGGGGCGGTCCGGACATCGGCCCGAGCCGTGGTGTTACTCATCGTTCTCCGACTTTCCGGTGAGAGCTCCCGCCGGACCGGCCGGCCCGGCGGGAGCCGTTCGGGGGGTTGCCCTCCCCCTCCGAGAGAGAACCCGCCGGTGGCACCCCTGCCCTGGTGACCAGCCGGACGGTGTCCGCACGTGAGTTCGACATAGGTGCCGCAACCGGTCAATGCCCAAGCGCGAGTCCGGTCTGCTTCGTCTCAGTACCAGTCCATCATCCATCTACGCGGCTCAGCGGGCGGGAACTCACCTCTGCCTCCCACCTGGACCGACCCGGGTCCATCCCGGCGCGCACCGGGCTCGCGCCCGAGTCATGCGACGAGTCCCGCTTTACCGTTCTTATGAGCCATTGATGCTTTGTTCGATATACGGGTCACATTCGACCGTGGTGCACTGGCTCCCGCGTCACCCGGCCCCGCTCGTGCCCGGCCGGTCCCTCGCCGCCCCAGGGCGGCCAGTTCGTCGTGCTTCTCGGTTCATCCTGCACCTTCGTCCTGCCCTTATGCCCCCGTGCGCGGGGGTACGGGTGTGCACAGAACGGGATGGTTCATGACCACAGCAGCAGACCAGAACCTCTTGAAGACCTACAGCGACCGTGCCTACACCCACACCACGATGGTCCGCCACCAGGGCACCGCCCTCGCCTTCGCGATGGACGACAAGCGGCGCATCGTCTACACGGTCCTCGACCTCTCGGCCCACGACCCGAAGCGCGGCGAACTGGACGCCGCCTACTGGTCCGACAACCCGGCCGAACTGCCCTTCCCCGACGAGATCCTCAAGGTCGGCTACGCGGTCGCGGGCGCCGTACGGCTGCCCGCGGTCAAGCGCGGCGGGCGGATCGAGGCCCGGCGGGACGAGACCCTGACGGCGGAACAGACCGACCTCTTCCTGTCGAGCACCGCGCGGCTGACCGCCGCCGCCCCGTTCCAGGTGCTCTCCGACGGCACCCATGTGGTCGTCCTGCGCCAGGCCATCAGCGCCGGTCACACCGACGCCGTACACATCCTCTCCGGCGGCGGCGTCTCCGGCGACCCCTCCCGTACCGACTTCCTCCAGTCCTCCGGGGCCAAGGTGGCCCTGGTCGCCGACACTCTGCTCTGCGACCGGTTCCTGCTGGTCAGCGGGAAGCTGAAGCCGGTCGCCGAGGTCCGCTACCGGCGCAGTCGCCACAAGACCGAGCCGAAGACGGCGAAGGACAGCCTCGGCGCCGCCGACATGGACGGCAAGCTGTTCCACGAGCCCACCCATGAGCTGGCCTTCCTGCGGAATCTGACCGAAGGACGGTTCGCCGCGGTCCTCACCCCCACCGCGGTGCAGACCCAGCGGCGCTGGCAGTTCTTCGCGTACAACAACCTCACCAGGCGCATCGACTCGTTCAATGTCGAGCAGGCCCCCGACGGCCTCTTCAACACCCAGGGCACCCGCTACTGGACCAGCCCCGAGCCCCGCTACCGCGCCTCGGTCTACGAACGGGCCCCGGGCCTGTGCCCGTTCACCGACCGGGCCCTGGTGCCGGTGAGCCCGGAGGGCCATCTCGCCGAGTCCGCGATCCAGCTGAATCTCAACGGCGGCAGCGCCTACGTCGACCTGGGTACCGCGACGACGCTGAGATTCCAGGGCGGGGGGTACACCGTCGAGGCGTGGGTGAAGCCCCAGCCGGCGGGCGGGCCCGTCCTCGCCCGCTGGAACGGCGCGGGACAGGGCGGCTTCCAGCTGCGGGTCTCCGGCAGCGGCCAGGTGATCCTGGAGCACAGCGGGGCGAGCTCCCTCACCGCCACCCAGACCATCGCCTCCGGTACCTGGTCCCATCTCGCCGTCTCCTACAACGGCACCACAGCGACCCTCTACGTCAACGGGGAGTTCGCGGGCAGCGCCACGATCGCCTACGCCGCCGACGGCGGCGCCGCGCTGCGCATCGGCTCGACCCAGAACGGCACCTATTTCAGCGGCGCCGTCGACGAGGTACGGATCTGGAACCGGGGCCGCTCCCAGGCCGAACTCACCGAGGACCGGTCCTACCGGCTGATCGGCAACGAACCCGGGCTGATCGCCTACTACCGCCTCGACGAGGGCTCCGGCACCCTCGCCTACGACCAGACCGACTCGGCCGTCAATGGCACCGTCACCGGGGCCGCCGCCTCCTGGGTGACCTCCGACGCGCCCATCGCCGACCACCCCGGGGTGCGCAGGGACAGCTTCACCCTCTCCGGGCGCGATGTGGTCTCCGGTCTGAGCGCCACCCTCTACTACCAGCAGGAGGACACGACCTCCGGCTACGACGAGGCGGCCAAGCCCGCCAAACGGCAGGCCAGGGTGCTGCTGGCGTGCGCCACCCGCCCCAGCGGCAACACCGCGGCCGAGGCGCATATCGCCACCGTCGACCTCGGGGTCGGCGTGGACGGACGGCTGGCCGCCGTCCCGGACGTGATTACCCTGGCCGAGCTGGGCCGCCCCGTGGAGGAGACCAGCGACCGGGTCTCGGCGCAGGAGAGCCGGGTCAGGCAACTGGAGCAGGAACTCGCCACCATGGAGTCAGAGGCCCATCTCCTCGTGGTGGAGAAGGAGTCGCTCCAGGCGGGCGCCGCGGCGGACACCGACCCCGCGAAGTGGGCGGTCCGTCTGCACTACACGTCATCGCTCAACCGCCTGTACTTCTTCTCGCACTACAAGTCCGGCACCGTGGAGTCGACCCGCGTGGCGAGCGCCGATGACACCAGCGCGACCAGGGAGTGGCGGCTGATGCCGGTGCCCGGGAGCGCCGGGCGCTACGGAAACCCCGCTTATGTACTGGTCAGCCTGGCTTCCGGCAATCCGGTGGTGGTGTCCCCGAACGGCACCAGGGAAGCCCCGCTCACCGTCTCCCGGATCTCCCTCACGAGCCCCGTTCCGGCCTCGGCCCAGTGGTACATGAGAGGCGGGCTGGACTCCCGCGTCCAGTTCCAGAACGTCGAGACCGGGATGTGGATCTGGTACGGCTATGCGCAGGGGCAGGAGACCGACGCGTACACCTTCTCGATCGAGCGGGTGGCGGGCAGCTCCGACCCGGCCCGTCGACTGCGGATCAGCGAGCTCGGCAACCGTCTCCTCCAGGCCGACCGGGACATGATGGCCAAGAGCAATGAGATCACCCAGGCCCGGGAGGAGCTGGCCCGGCTCAGCGGCGGGCTGCTGGGCGCCGGCGACCTGGTGATGCCGGTTCCGCATCTCGCCACCGATGTGAACGGGCTCGGCGCTGCGGGCGCGCTGCTGAAGTTCGCCCGCACCGCCGCCACTCCCGCCCTGGTGGACAGTGCCTCGGGCCGGGTGACGCTCTACTTCCAGGGCGCCAACAACCAGTTCTTCGCCGCCTACCTCGACACCTCGACCGTACGAGGGGTCCAGCAGCTCACCGGCGGTGGGCTCACGGCGCTGTTCACCGCCCGGGACCCGGGCGTCGACCTCTCCACCACCCAGACCCAGATCACCGTCGCCGCCGCTGTGGTCAACGGGGTGACGATGGACGGTCTGTGCAATCTGACCATCACCCGGGGCACCGAGACCGAACGTTTCACCCAGCTGCCCCGGCGGGCCGGGGTACTGGCCGCCGTCCTCAACGGCACGGGGGACGAACCGGTCCAGGTCGGCACGGTGGCCAGTGTCTCCAACGACGAGGTGCGGCTGACCAAGGAGACCGCCGTCGCCGTCGCCAGGGGCTCGTACGTCCGGATCGGGGAGAAGAACCATCTGGTGACCGTGGACGCCGCCGCGAAGGCGACGGTGCTGCGGGTGTATCCGGCGCCGCCACCGGGGCTCGCCGCGGGCACCACGGTGTCGGTGGTCCGCTACGACCACGCCGGCGCCACCGCCTCCCGGCCCGGCGCGTCCCTCGCGAGAGGGTCGCGCTGGGTGACGGTCAGCGCCGACAAGGCCGACCTCCCCGTCCCCAACGGCACCGCCACCGCACGGCTCAGCGGCTACGGCAGCCGCTGGCGCGGGGACGCCCCGGGCCGTGCCTTCCGCTTCGAAGGACTCCACCACCGGCTGACCCTGCCCACGGGCCGACTCGACCAGGTGACCGTCCCGGCCGGGGATCTGACCGTGGAGGCCTGGACCAAACCACAGCGGATACCGGCGACGCGCTCCCGCGTCCTGCATGTCAAGCGGGGCGAAACCAAGGCGGCGCTGACGCTGGTCCCGGGACCGGCCGTGACCGGCGGCATGGTCCTGGACGGCACCAATGACGCCATGCTGATCGAGGGCGCCGACCCCACGGGGACGGACTTCACCATCGAATGCTGGCTCAAGCGGACCACCGGACGCACGGTGGCGGACACCATCGTCGCGATCGGCGCCAACGGCCTCACCATGGGCTTCACCGCCGACGCCAAGTTCAGCTTCGGCTTCGGCACCGGCACCACCGCCCAGATCCTCACCACCACCGGCGCCTACACCGACGGCGAATGGCACCACTGGGCGGTCACCTTCAACCGCGCCACCCGGGTACAGACCATCGTCCGGGACGGGGCGGAGGTCGCCCGCCGCACCGCCACGGCACTGCCCGGCGGCACCGGAGGTCTGATCGTCGGCCGCTCCGACAGCGGCACGGTGCGCAGCTACTCCGGGCGGCTCGCGGAACTGCGGACCTGGAGCGTCGCCCGTACCGCGACCGAGATCGACGCCGACCGGGCCCAGCGGATCTCCCGGGCACCGGGACTGACCGGCGCCTGGACCTACGAGACCGCCGCCACCACCGACGGCGACCGCAAGTTCACCGACCTCGGCCCCCAGCAGCGCCACGGCGGTGTCTGGGGCAGCCCCGCCACCTCCGAATCGGCGCTGACCACCCACCGGATCCAGGTCGCCGTCGGTGACAAGGCCCGCCAGAGCCGCGACACCTACCCCAACGGGGAGTGGGCCCATCTCGCGGTGGCCTACGAACAGTCCTGGGCCCTCGGCTTCGACGGCACCGCCTGGGCCGAGACCCCGGACGCCGAGACCCTCGACCTCACCGAGGACCTCACCATCGAGGTCTTCGCCAGGATCGACGCCATCGGTGCCCGGCAGGGTCTGGTGTCCAAGGGCCGGCTCGGCAGCGGCGACGGCGGCAGTGCCCCGTACCAGTTCGTGTTACGCCCCGACGGAAAGCTGGAGTTCGCCTTCGAGGAACCAGGGCCGGTCGTCCGCCGCTTCACCTCCACCAGCGCCGTCACCGCGGGCTTCCACCGCTTCGCGGTGGTCCGCAAGGGCGGCAGCACCACGGAGGAGACCAAGGGGACCCGCGACATCACCTACACCGACGCCGACGGTACCCAGCGCACCCAGCGCGTCGACGTGGTGGACAAGGTCGAGGCCAAGAAGTGGGACGACATCCGCTTCGTCGTGGACGGCACCGAGATCGGCACCAGCCGCTACACCGGCCCCGGCCCCCGGGGCAACGACGGCGCGCTGCAGATCGGCCGGGCCGTGGACGGCACCGCAGTCCATTCCCTGAAGGGCACCGTCGGCGAGGTCAGGATCTGGAGCAAGGCCCGGGACACCAACCGGCTCGGCACCGCCCTCCAGCCCCGTGACGAGGGGCTGGTCGGCCGCTGGACCTTCGAGGAGAACACCGGCAGCACCAGCGAGGACGTTGCCGGAGGCCACGATGTGAAGCTGCGCGGGGCCCGCTGGGCCCCCGACCCCGATCCGCTCGCCAGCTCGTTCCTGGTCCTGCGCAACGGCCAGTCGGTCCCCTTGGAGATCCCGGCGGCCAACCCGCTCACGGACTGGGGTGACGACCAGCTCACCCTCGGCGCGGTCATCCGCTCCGGCACGGGGTCCGAGTACTACGACGGGGTACTGGAGGAGGTCCGGCTCTGGCGCACCGCCCGTACCCGCGAACAGCTCCTCGACAGCCTCTTCACCCGGCTCAAGGGCGACAAGCAGGACCTCGTCGCCTACTGGCCCTTCGACAGCGAGTCGACCACCGCCACCGCCGAAGCCGTCCGCGATCACTCCCTGCGCGGCAACGACCTGGGCCTCGACGCCAGCTCGCCCAATATCGTGCTCTCCACCGCCCCGGTGTCCACCGACACCGCGGCCGTACGGTCCGCCCTCGCCGGGGTGAGCACCCCCTTCCACCAGAGTGTCTCGGCACCGCCGTCCGCCGCCGAGTACGCCGACCTCCAGTACACCGCCACCGGGGAGGCGTCCGGTGTCCTCAAGCGCGCCTACGCCCACATCAGCAACGGCACCTGGCAGCTGACCACCGGCTACAAGGTCGGTGACCTGATCAGCGAATGGGTCGGCCAGGTCCAGTTCGATCCCCAGCTCATCGGCTATATCGAGGGCGCGCCCCCCGTCCCGTCGGAGAACCTCACCGGCGACAGCGACCCGACCGGGGCCTCCAGCGTCACCTTCAAGCAGGCGGAAGAGGTGACCTCCACCCTCTCCTCGGCCCGTGAGCGCAGCGTCGACGCGGCCTTCAGCATGTCGGCGGGCCTGGAGGTGGACGCCCAGGTCCTGCTGCTCACCGCGCCGCTCGGCTTCGGCACCGCCCAGCCCCTGGTGGACGTCACCGTCAAGGGCCGGATCGGCGGGAGCTTCGAGTACTCCAACGCCTGGACCGACGAGACCTCCGTATCCCAGGGCACCAGCACCTCACGGGACACCACCGCGAGCCTCACCGTGACCCGGGAGCCGGAGAACAAGATCCTCAACACCGATATCGGCCGCCGCTACGTCCCGGCGAACAACGGCTACGCCCTGGTGCAGTCGGAGACGGCCGATGTCTACGCGCTGCGGCTCGCGCACTCGGGAGCCCTGGTGGCATACCGGATCATGCCGAACCCGGACATCCCCAAGGACTGGAACATCATCTCGTTCCCGGTCAACCCCCAGTACACCAAGCAGGGCACCCTGGACGGGGCGGTCGGCTTCAACGCCCAGGGCAAGGTCCTCGACCCCTCCTATCCGAACGCCTCCCAGCGGGGGGAGCACAGCTACTTCAAGCCCCGTGAGGCGTACGCGATCAAGCGGCGGATCCTGCGTGAGCGCCAGGAGCTGGAGACGTACTACGCGAATGTCTCCACCGAGACCCACACCCCCGACCCGACCGAGGGCCGGGCCGCCCGGGTGCTGGAGTCCTTCGTCGGGACGACCCCGGGCGCCCCGGGCAAGAACCCGCCCACCGAGTCCGCGGGGTCCTTCGCCAACCGCAATATCGTCAACACCTATGTGTGGACCGCGGACGGCGGCTTCTTCGCCGAGACCACCGGTACCACCGATGTGGTCACCCAGACCACCGGCGGCTCCTACAGCGTCTCCGGCTCCCTGAACACCTCACTGGAGATCGGCTTCGAGGTCGCGGGCGTCGGGGTCGGCCTCCAGTTCGACGCCTCCCTGGGCGGCGGGATGACCGTCACCCGGCAGCGGGCCGGGGAAGCCACCCGCTCCCACAGCCTGGAGGTCGTCTGCAACCCCACCCGGGACATCCAGAAGCGCGACGCCAACAACAAGCTGATGTACGACACGGCAGGTCGGCCGGACCGGGTTCCCGGGAAGGTCGACGCGTATCGCTTCATGACCTTCTACCTCGGCCAGGACACCAGCCACTTCGACGACTTCTACCACAAGGTCGTCGACCCCACCTGGCTGGCCACCAGCAACGAGCCCCACGCGACGGCGCTGCGCCAGGCCCGCCACAGTGACCGCAAGCCCCCGTGCTGGCGGGTGCTCCACCGGGTCACCTACATCTCCCGGGTCCTGCCGCCGGTCCCGCCGGCCGACGCACCCCCGCTGGAGAAGGCGCTGCGGGCGGTGGACGTCCCCAGCAACTACGAGCTGATCCGCCGCCTCGACCCCTATGTCTCCACCGCGATCGCCTCGGCCTCCGAACTCGCGGCGGCCACCCGGACCGCGCTGGCGACACATCTGCCGCAGTTGCTGCCGCACGAGGTGGAGATCACCAAGTTCCTCGTCAACTACTACGGCGTGACCGAGTAACCGCGGAAACGTCCTGAACGGGGCGATGGCCGGGCCGGACACCTACGGATGTCCGGCCTCGGCTACTGGGCGATCGTCCCGGACAAGATGCCACCGTTCCCGACGGACGACTCCGGGCGCACCGCGACCGGCGGAGACCTCGTTGTCGAGGTTCTCGGATTCCCGCTTCGCGTTCCGGCCTCCGCCCGCCCGCCGCCACAGCACGGCGTAGGTGACCGTTCCGTCCCTGTTCTCACGGCTTCTGATCGATGCCACGAACGGCACGCCATGCGAGAGGCGTGTTGACACGATGTTGGCGTGACGAACACAAAGAGGCCCTCCGATCTACGTTTCCGCAGGTCAGAGGGCCTCTGAGGGCTGTGGAGCCTAGGGGAGTCGAACCCCTGACATCTGCCATGCAAAGACAGCGCTCTACCAACTGAGCTAAGGCCCCCGGGCGGGAGGTGGACGAAGACGCGGAGCTGTGACCCCGGTGCTCGTCGGGACCAGAATACCGGGTGTGGGCCGTTATCCCGCAAAGGGATTGGGACTCCCGATGGACGACCACTCTCCGTAAGATGCACGGCGTGGTTCGCAGCAGTGAAGCGCGCCTCAGGGGAAGCGATGGGGAGACGCACATGGACGCCGCTCAGCAGGAGACGACCGCCAGAGCCAGGGAGTTGCAGCGCAGCTGGTACGGGGAACCGCTCGGGGCGCTCTTCCGGCGGCTCATCGACGATCTGGGGCTGAACCAGGCCCGGCTCGCGGCCGTGCTCGGGCTGTCCGCGCCGATGCTGTCGCAGCTGATGAGCGGCCAGCGGGCGAAGATCGGCAACCCCGCCGTGGTCCAGCGGGTCCAGGCGTTGCAGGAGCTGGCCGGTCAGGTCGCCGACGGCAGTGTCAGCGCCGTCGAGGCGGCCGACCGCATGGAGGAGATCAAGAAGTCCCAGGGGGGATCCGTGCTGACCGGCACCGGACAGACGACCAGCAGCTCGGGCGCGCCGACGGTCCGCCGGGTGGTGCGGGAGATCCAGTCGCTGCTGCGCTCCGTCTCCGCCGCCGGGGACATCATCGACGCGGCGGACTCCCTCGCCCTCACGCACCCCGAGCTGGCAGAGTTCCTCCGGGTGTACGGGGCGGGCCGGACCGCGGACGCCGTCGCGCACTACGAGGCGCACCAGAGCTGATCCCGGCGGTCCGGGGCCCGCCCGGCGGCTCCCGGGAGCGGCCGCGGGGCGGTATCGAGGCGGGGCAGGCGCCTCACGAGGGAAACGGCGCCTCTTGAGGGAACGAGGAGCGGGCACAGCGCCATGGGTGAGGTCTTCGCCGCTCGGTACGAGCTGATCGACCCGGTCGGGCACGGGGGCGTCGGCGCGGTGTGGCGCGCCTGGGACCGCCGCAGGCAGCGCTATGTCGCGGCCAAGGTGCTCCAGCAGAGCGACGCGCACACCCTGCTGCGGTTCGTCCGCGAGCAGGCCATGCGGATCGACCATCCCCATGTCCTCGCCCCGGCCAGCTGGGCCGCCGACGACGACAAGGTGCTGTTCACCATGGATCTGGTGGGCGGCGGGTCGCTGGCGCATGTGATCGGCGACTACGGTCCCCTGCCGCCGCGCTATGTCTGCGCGCTGCTCGACCAGCTGCTCGCCGGGCTGGCGGCGGTGCACGCGGAGGGCGTGGTGCACCGGGACATCAAACCGGCGAACATCCTGATGGAGGCCACCGGGACCGGCCGCCCCCATCTGCGGCTCTCCGACTTCGGGATCGCCATGCGCAAGGGCGAACCCCGGCTCACCGAGACCAACTACGTGGTGGGGACGCCCGGCTACTTCGCGCCCGAGCAGATGACCGGCGCCGAGCCCGACTTCCCGGCGGACCTCTTCGCCGTCGGTCTGGTGGGCCTCTATCTCCTCCAGGGCCAGAAGCCGGACGCGGGCGCCCTGGTCGACCACTTCACCGAGCACGGCACCCCGGGCGCCCCGCTCGGGATCGCGGAACCCCTCTGGCAGGTCCTGGCCGGGCTCCTCCAGCCCGACCCGGAGGACCGCTTCCGGTCCGCCGCGGGCGCCCGCAAGGCACTGCTCGCGGCCGTGGAGGCGCTTCCGGAGACCGGTGAGGACGAGGAACCGGTCGAGATCTTCGACCAGTTGGAGCCGCTGCCGCCGGGCTTCGGCCCCGAGGGCCCCGAGCCCGTCCCGAACACCCCCTCCGGCTCCGACGCCCCGGCCGCCGCCCCGGCCGACCCGGCCGCCCCCGGCGGAACACCGCCACCGCTCCCCGCGGGGTCCGCCGGCGGCCGAGTCCCCGTACAGCCGGACCGTCCACCGGCCCCGGCGGCGCCACCGCACCCGCACACCGGTGGTGTCGTCGCCATGGTCCCGGCGCCGCCCAGCCAGCCGCCGACTCCACCACCGCACCCGATCGGCGGCTCGCCCGCCGCCATTCCCGTGCCCGGCCCGGCCACACCACCGCCCGCGCCACCGGACGCCGCTCCGAAACCGCCGCCACCCGTCCCGCACGGCACACACCCCCTCCCCGGCCCGGCGCCCAGGCCACCCCACCCCACCGGGCAGACCGCTCCGACGACCCCGCTGCCGTACGGATCGCCTCAGGTACCTCCTACTCGTACCTACACCGCCCAGAGCCCCGGGGTTCCCCTTTCCCGCGCGGAACTCCGCCGGGCCGCCCGACGCCGCCGCCGGGCCCTGCCCGCCGCGAAGATCGCGGTACCGGTCCTGGTCCTCGCCCTGCTCTGCTACGCCGTCGGCATCTGGGCGCTCACCCGGAGCTGACCCTCGGCCCCTGACCGGAAACCACCCCCCGCCACCCCCGCCCCTACCGGGCCGGACCAGGTCCGAGCAGCGTCCGGGCAGCAGAAAGCCCCGGTCTCGCCGAGCGACGACCGGGGCTCTCAGAGCCGGTTCGACTATGACCGCCGGGGCTCACACACCGGAACCTGCGGGCACGGAGTCGGTCGCCTCCGTCCACAGATCCTGCTCGGCGCGGTCCGCCTGGATCTGGCGGTACACGAGGAGCCCGCCGATGGCGGCCAGTGCGACCAGGAGAAGCTTCTTCACCGCGCGACCTCGTCTTTCCTTGACGTATGAGGACTTCTGGCGCCCGACTATACACACCGACCGATACCGATCGGTGACCTGCGTACCCCTTGCAGAGCGCCCCCGAATCGCCCGAGGCCATACGTTCGACCGCCGCCCGCGCGCGGGTCTTCCCAGCCGGAGCCGCCACCCCCGGGCCCCGGCCGGTTCCCGTGGGACGGCCTCCGGCCCCGCGGTACGCGCCACCCGGGCACGCCCGCCCCGATGGCCTCCGCCATGAACGCGAAGACCCCCGATCACGATTGATCGGGGGTCTTCGACACTGTGGGGCTAACAGGATTTGAACCTGTGGCCTCATCCTTATCAGGGCAGAGGCCAGATATCCGGATCTCTGCAGGTCGCGGCGACCTGCAGAGATCTGGTCTTCTACCTCTTTCTACAGCGTGAATACGTCCTCTACCCCTGTGCGGCGTAGGCCCTCGCTGGGGTAGCGGCGGGGTAGTCCTGGGGTACGTCGGCGGTCGGCACCACGCGCAACGGCCGTGGCGGCCGCGCGGCCGTCGCCCGCTTCCCCTGCTCCAAGGCGGCTAGCACCTGCCCTGGGTAGTCAGCCGCAGCATGGGTATACAGCCACGTCACCCGGCCAGCCCGCTCGTGCCCGAGGATCTCCTGGGTGATCACTTCCGGCACCCCCGCCGCATGGAGGCGGGAGGCGAAGGCATCCCGTGTGTCCGAGAAGACAGGCCACCAGTCGGTACGCTCCACCACCCTCGGCAGCGCCCGGCCGGTCGCTTCGTCGTGAGACTGAACAGTAAGGACGCGCACCTTCTGTCTTGCGACCCCGGCCTCCTGGATGGCGTCTATCCACAGGCGGCGGAATGCGGATCGCCGGAGCGGGGCCCGATACGCCTCACCGGCACCGCCGGATGTCCGGGAGCCGCGGCGGATCTTGTTCCGGCCGTGGAAGACCAGCTCGTCCTCGCAGAGGCCGGCCGCCGGATCGGAGACCTCACGGCTGGCTGACGGCTCGTTCGCCCACAGCTCCCGCAGCGCACGACAGGCCAGGCCCGTCAAGGGGACGGTGCGTAGCCCGGCGTCAGACTTCGGGTATGCCTTCCTCTTGATCTTGCCTCGAGGTTCGATCAGTACCTCCCGAACGTGAAGCCGTCGCCCGACGAGGTCGACGTTGCACCATCGCAGGCCAGCCAGTTCCTGGAAGCGCAGTCCCGTCTCCTGGGCGACGATCAGCAGACCATGGAAGTACTCGGGGAGCTTCTGTCGGATGAGCCAGAGCTGGGCATAGCTGGGCGGTCGCCGATCCTCGGGATGCTTCTGTTTGATCGTCGGGAGCTTGATGCCGTCGGCTGCGTTATAGGGGACACGGCGGTCCAGCTTGGCCGCTGTCAGCATCCGATCAAGCACCTGGAAGCACTTGGTGACCGAGCTGGCGGAGAGGGGGCCGCCGTTCTCAATGGCCAGGGCGTTGACCCAGGTCTGGATGCCGAGCCATCCCAGATCTACAAGGCGGGTCGCCCCCAGGCCGGGGCCGATGTGGTTGCGCCACATGCCGTCGTCGCGGAGCTGAGACTGCGTCCAGTCCTCGATGCGCTGGGGTCCGGTCTGCTTTGTCTGAGTTGGCCACCACAGCGTGTACCAGGCGGCGAGGGTGATTTCCCCTCGGGCGGGGTCGATCCACGTCCGGTCCCGCATCTCCGTACGCACCTTCTCAAGGAAGGCGATGGCCTCTGTCTCGCTGGGCCTGGTCTTGCTGCGGCCGCGACCAGCCGGATCGGTGTACCGCGCCTCCCAGCTCCCGGTGTGCTCATCGGCAGCGGGCCGAGGCTTGGCGGGGAACTTGACGAGGCATGGAGGGCACCCGCATTTCGGGCTGGGATTCGGCCTCGGATTCGGTTGGGGATTTCGTGCCGCAATTGCAGCAGCATTCTTGCGTACCACGATTCAGCTTTCCCTACTGATCTACGCTGCCCAGACGGCGGCCCGCTCGCCCGGTATGGTCACGGGCTCTCCGCAGAAGCACGCCAGGGCACCGGTGGCGGTGGTGGGTGCGCCGAGGTCAATCGCCAGAAGGGCGCGCAATTCGGTGATCAGTAGGTGAGGGTGGGTGCCCCGTTGGACGGTGATGACCACTTCGTCCGGGTCCCAGACCGCGATTTCTGACTGTACGTCAACCTCGATGACGTGAATGCACACAGGTGTCCCCCATGGATACGCGACTGTCATGCGCCCGGTGCGGGAGGACAACGGGAGGCCGACATTACTTCGTACACAGTTTCCATGGAAGGTCTTCGTGGTGCCTACATCTGAAAGCGAAAGTCTCCTTTACTCAGGCAACCCTTAGCTATTTACGGCGCGCTGCCCCTTCGAGCAGCTCGGCATGCTGCAGCAGCGCGCGCTGCCCGGAAACGGGCAGCGCGCGATAGATCCGGAGGAGTCGCGCCTCGCGCTCATCCCCGGCCCTTCCGGGAACGGCACGGCCGGCCGCCTGGAAGACCTCGGCGACACTGACGTCAGCCCCCCAGTGGCGGAGGGCGGCCGTGAGGGCCCGGAGGTCATCCGGAGCGATGCGGGAGGTTCCGCGCGTGCCGCGCAGCCAGTGATTGAGCCGGGTGTACGTGATGTTCGATGCCGCCGCCAGGTCCTTCTGGGACCTGTCGACCTCGGCCAGGGCCCGGGTGAGCAGGGTAGCCAGATCCTCGGCCTCGCCAACGGAGGCGCCATCGGCGCCATCGGAGGCGTCGGAGGCGTCGCCGAGCTGGCGATGGGTGGTCATCACGAACCGAGGATCGCAATCTACATCTACATGTGCAAGTAGATCAGCCCGCCGAACACCGCTATTCGGCCGCCTTCACCACTTCTACACGACCCCTGTGCGCCCCAACGGCCCATACCGACCGCCCCCTTCCCCGGAACGGCACCCTTGACCGATCTACGCTCTACACGTAGATTGTAGATCTCGCAGGTCACCGGGGCCTGTGAGCATGGCACCGCGCCCGGGAGGTTCCCCTCATGCGACGACTGGACTCCGGAGCGCCGATCCGGGCCGCGATGCGGGACGTCGGACTGACCATCCCTTCGCTGGCCGCACGGACGGCGGAGATCGACCCCGACGGCCTCTCTGCGGCCTATGTCGGCTTCATCGCAGGCGCCGGAAAGACGGCACGGGACGAGTGCAGCGACCGAGCCGCACGGCTGATCGCCGCAGCACTCGACCGGCCAGTCCTCGACCTGTTCGAAGAACCCGAACCCATACCCAAAAGATCTACATCTACGCGTAGATCGTCTATTTTTCGCGCCCCTGAGCACCTCATGACCCAAAAGGAGCTGGCGAAGTACTTGCGGAAGTCGACGTCCTGGATCGACAAGCAGATCCAAGACGCAAAGGACCGCGGCACAATTTGGCCCGGTCTCCTGTACGTCGGCGAGTCAAGGCGGTTTGACCCCGCGCGCGTCCTGGCTGCTCAGCAACGGCAGCACCAGGTCATGGAGGACTCATGACCGCGTACTCCCGCGTATACCGGTCCCTCATCGATAGCGGCATGGCCCCCACCGAGGTCGCCGTAGAGCTGGCCGACCTGCGCCGTGAGATCGGGGACGAACTGGCCTCCGGTCTGCTCACACAGGCCACCGAGCACTACACCCCGGCGCCCACCGACACCCACGGCATGGCCCGAATCAAGAGACGGGCGTACGGCGTAACTCGCCGCGCGGCGGACTGGATTTCGCAAGCTACGGCCCCCACGTAGCACGCGGGGTCGCCCGGACCGGCCAGGGCCCGGGCGACCCCTGCGCATCACCCATCCCTATCCGACCAGCACACGGTCGAGAGAGGAGGGGGACACGTGTCCTCCATCATCCCATCCCCGATCATCGGCCCGCCGCGTGTCCGCACGCTGGCGTCGCAGTCCCGACCGGTCCATCTGCTGGCAGGCCTGCTCGCGACTTGGCCCGGCCTCCCTGCCGCGCAGCTGACGTTCTCGGCGGCGGTGCCGGACAGCTTGACGATCTCTCTCCATCACACCGGGATCCGGGCGTTCGAGGCGTGGCGAGCCGCGCTCGGTCTGCCTGCCCCGGTCGTCCATTCGCGGCACGGCCTGTGGTGGCTGTCCTCGTCCGGCGTGGCGCAGGACTGCCCGGTGAACCTGGTCGTCCACGAGGACGAGGCCACGGTGCGTGGCTACCAGGCGCCGCCCGCCGGTTCCCACGAGGCGGGTTCGGGGGGTGGGTCCTGATGATGGGGGTGCAGGGCACGTACCTGGGGTGGCAGGAACTCGGGCACTCGCCGGAGTGCCGCCGCCCGGTGTGGACGGCGGAGGTCTCGACGGCGACGGCGTACCGCAACTCCTATACGGGCGCGGAGCGGCACCGGTGCGCCGATACGGAGTGCGATCACGGCCCTTCGTACGAGCGGACGGTGCTTCGGCTGGTGTGCCGGTCGTGCGGTGTCGTGCACCAGGTGCGCGGCGAGATGGACGGCACCTCGGTCTCCTCCTCGGCCCAGGCCGGGATCGGCCTGCCGCCGCGGCGCGCGGCCGGGCTGTTCCTGTGGCCCGGGGAGCCGTGGCTCGCCGTCGGCCGCAGCGCGGAGCCGTTCGACTTCCTGGTGACGCGGACCGAGGTCGCCCGGGTCACCGAGGCGACCGTCGTCGGGGAGATTACCCAGTCCCTGGGGCGCCGCGGCGGGGTCCGGTGGTCGGGGGGGGGCGGGGGCCCCGCGGCCGGGCCGGACGGGCGGCGCGCGGGGGGCGGGGGGCCCGCCGCGGAGGG